>JAUWBI010000060.1 GCA_030601745.1 Phycisphaerae bacterium | reverse complement strand
TTGAATTCATTGACTCAAGCTGCTGCAGTGATGAGAACTGCGCCAGCTGAGAAGCCATTTCGTTATTGTTCAACGGTTCCAATGGATTCTGGTTCTGCAACTGCGTTATCAGAAGCTTCATATAATCCATCTGGAGGTCACTTGCTGTCCCTATTCCTGATACTGCCATAAGTTTTCCACCTTTTCAAAAGACCAAAAACTAAACAAAGTTTATTATCGAACAATGCTGCTCAAGGCCGCACCGGCAACAAGCAGAGCACCAATAAGTTAGCAACTGGTATGCCACATTAGAGTTGCCGCCGGCTTGGTGACGGGTAACTTCTTGTTAAAGCAGATGTTAAGAAAACTGAAAAATTGAATAGATATCGAAATCAGCTTCCTTAAAGAATTCTCTCAAAGGACAAATCTTCCTATACCCCAGAAAATTTTGCCGGCTTGATTTGACGGTTGTGCCAAAATTTTTTTTGTTTTTCCTTAGCTTGCTCAGTAACACTGAAAGTCCTATAAAAAGCGACACCGTCTCGCTGTGACTTTTGCCTTCTTCGTTTTGCTAAAATGTCCGATAAAATTATCGCAGATTTTAATGCTTCTTTGCGAATAACAAATCGGACATATTATGGGCCGGTCCCATAAAAAATTAAAGTCGTCTCCGACCATCTGTCGATTTGTTGGGCATCTATAATAACTAAAAAAACCCAGTGGGGGATAACGCCTATAATTCTGGAACAGGGATGACCTTACACAGGGTTGTTGCAGTAAGCAGAGGGGCGGAAGTTCAACAGTTAGCTCGGCAGGTTGGCCAGGAAATATTTGTGGCCGATAACATGGACGAGGCTTTGGACATCGCTGAGACAGTCAATCCGGATTTAATTCTCTTTGACCATTGCTACCACCCTACCGGCATCCGTGAGTTCCTGAATATGACTGATAAAAATTCAATAAATGTCCCTGTAGTGGTAGTTGGAGACGGGCGCGACAGAGACCTATCCGCGGAATTCATACAGATGGGGGCCTATGACTATCTGCAGGGCAGGGACGATTACAGCCGGCTGGAGCAGATTGTAAGTCGAATAAAGAATAAATGTGAAGCTGTCAACACTGAAAGAAGCGCAGGTGATTTTTTTGCTCAGGACTATGCTGCCTCTGTCTCTATGGTCGGCCGCAGTAAAGCATTTGTCAAAATGCTTGGGATGATTAGACTTGTCGCAGCCAGCCGATGCAACCCGGTTTTGATAATTGGTGAAACAGGCACAGGCAAAGAGCTGGCGGCCAAAGCGGTCCATACTCTAAGGCATCCGGACGAGCCGTTTGTCGCTGTAAATTGTGCATCGCTGACGGCAAATCTGCTGGAAAGTGAGCTCTTTGGCCATGCGAAGGGTTCTTTCACGGGAGCCGACCGCGACAAAATAGGGCTTTTGGAACTCGCTGGGGCAGGCACAATCCTGCTTGATGAAATCTCTGAAATGCCA
Organism: Phycisphaerae bacterium; assembly: GCA_030601745.1. Lineage (GTDB taxonomy): Bacteria > Planctomycetota > Phycisphaerae > Sedimentisphaerales > Anaerobacaceae > JAUVYQ01. The sequence goes on along the minus strand of JAUWBI010000060.1, from coordinate 21,469 downwards.
ATGGACCTGCAGGCCAAATTGCTGCGCGTCTTTCAGGAGAAAACCTTCCGAAAGGTCGGCGGTGTCAAAAATATCACCTGCAATGCCACGATAATAGCTTCGAGCAATCGCAATCTCTACAGGGAGACTAAAGCTAATCGCTTCCGGCGCGACCTTTATTATCGTTTGAATATATGTCCTGTTATCATCGTCCCTCTCAAATCGCCCGACCGAAGAGAAGACATCCCGCTGCTGGCTGAATATTTCCTCAAGACATCGACTATTTGTCCGGAAAAACGTAATAAGATAACCTCTCTAACTAAATTAGCTGTTGAAGCTTTGCAGAAACACGATTGGCCCGGCAACGTTCGTGAACTTTGCAATGTTATCGAAAGGGCGATACTGTTGGAAACAACGGACAAAATCGGTCTGAGCAGCATTGTAATCGACCCGCCTGAATGCGGCGAGCTGTCGGAAAGCCCAACCGCCGGTTACATCAAGGATTTTTCTCTGGCAAAAGCCGAACGTGAGCTGATTGCTCGCGCCCTGCAGGAAACAGGCTGGCAGAAGACCAAGGCCGCTGACCTTCTCGGCATAACCAGAGCAACCCTCTATGCAAAGGTCAGGCAGTACAATATCGAAAAGGGCTCATATGTTCTGAAAGGGTCGCAGAACGAGATACCAGCATCATCCTCGCCCAGCCCCTCCGAGGGGCGGGGCTCGCCTCATCCCGTAACGGCTACATAATAAGGATTTAGCCTCCTAATTTTAATCCGTCAATGTCCGGCAATTTGCCGGAACAGATGCCGGACTGCCGGATGTTTTCACGCTTCTGGTCGCTCATTGTTTTTATCTTTCTGGTTATAGGCGTTGCAATTCTATAACCTGATTTCTGTCAGAAAATCTATCGGCTCGTATAGACTCCTGACATCTCTTTGCATTGCGAACCACCCAATTGTAGGACTAAAAGAGCGATTTTCGGGCAAAAACTCCGTGGATGCACGCACACAGGCGTCTTTAGCCAAGTCTGGCACAATTATTGCTGCGTTTTAGAAGAGGTTATGAAATACGCTCTCAGAGTCTTTATGAACTGGTCCGGCTTTGGCCGGACTGTGTTGAGGGCGAAGTTGGAAGATATGGCGACAGAAGAGCAAAAAGACAATCTCGAAGAGAACACTTCCGAGGTGCCATCGGACCGCGAATTATTTGCAGGCGAAGTTCACGAGGAACTCTCGGAGCGTGAGGCATTTGCCGGAGACGAAGATTTTTACAAGCGTCTGTCAGATTCCGCCCAGGATGCTGCAGCCGGACAACCTGCCGGCGCAAGCCAACCCCCGTTGGTGCCGATTCGATATAAGTATTATTTTTCAAACCTCCAGAAAGTCCTCGTTGCCAGTATAGTTGCGATTGTGGCAATTCTGTTGTACGCATTGCTCAAATCTCCACCAGAGTCTGCTACCGGCCGGACAACACCTACCGTCCAACAAATGGCTACTACGAAACCACCAGCCGAGCATCCTGTACAGAAAGCACCGCAGCAAATCCAAAAACCGGAATTTGTGTTTCCACCCACACAGCCACTATCTTTGAAAGTTGCCGAAACATTCTATCTGCAAAAGGATTACGACAAAGCTTATACCGCCTATTACCAGCTTCACCAAACTCTTGCAAAGAATACTGAAGAGGAATTGGTGAGAGATTTTCTTCAGCTAAGAATGGCTTTGTGTATGAAAAAAGCAGCCGAGCCCGACCAGGCCAAGCGTTTATTCAGAATGGTCTCGAAAAGTCGCTCTCCCGTTGTAAGGGTGGTCGCCAATTATCACCGCAGCTTTCTTGATGTGCAGAATAAGCAATACTTGAACGCGCGAACCAGAGCCTATCAGGCGATTGCCTTAATCAGTGCAGTGGACCCCCGCCTTCGCGTGGACGAGTTTACCCCTGCGAGGGACCCCGCTTCGCGGGAACCCAAAGCAGGGGACAAGGATTGGGTTTTATCGCTGCAGCGGGATTGTTATTTCCTGGTCGCTGAATCGATGACCAGACACATCCTTTCGCTTTGCGATGCCGACAAAGACCTTCCCGGAAAGTTGTGGAGCAATCCTGCGGAGGTTGACCCTTTCACCAACCTGAACGAGGCAGAACTGCGCCGCCTTTTGAATTCCGGCTCAGAGCAATTAAGCAAAGGACTGCTCAGTCCGCAAATTCAGAAGCTCGAGCACGAGGGTAGCTCGCCTCGTTATTCTGTCGTTTGCCACGGGGCATCGATTGAAGAGCTGCTGGCGAGATTTGCTGCCAATGCCGACCTTGATATTTCCTGGGCCTTCGGCAGGGAACCTGCCCTGGAAGGGACAAAGGATACCATTCACAAAAGGCCGGTGAGTTTGTATCTGCCGGCGGCAACGCCGGAGCAATTTGTCACAATCGCAGCCGGGCACGTCGGCCTGCTGGTACGTCTGGATGAGAAAGGGGTCGTAAATATTTTCAATCCCGCCGATTATTCCTCATTATCAGAACACGTATCTTTGCTCACCCAGGATACTATTTCACTCTGGCAAAGATTTTTACTTGCCGCCCGCCCCGATGAACGTATCCCCAACGCTCACTTTGCCCTGGCACTTCTGCAGGCTCAAAAAGGCCAGGTTACCGATGCCATTGCGGAATACAAATTGGTGGCCAATCGCTTTTCGCGAACATCTTTGGCGCCGTTTGCTTTGTTACACTCGAGCAAACTGAAGACTAATCTTCGTGACTATCCTGGTGCCCGCGAGGATTTGAAGCAGCTCGTTGAGCAATATCCTGATACAGAGTTTTCGGACCAGGCCTGTTTGTATCTCGCTGATGCTACAATGAAGGCCCGGCTCTACGACGAAGCTGCACGACTCTATCGCAAGGTTTACCATCTTGGTTTGTCTTTGGAATCACAGACTGCCTCCGCCCTTGGAGCAGGCAGATGTTTCTACGAGAAAAAAGACTATGAAGCTGCCGCCAAATGGCTGACTCGATACATCAGCCTCGCCGCGGACCGCACAAGCTCTGGTCTGTATTGGGCCTACTTCCTCCTGGGCAAAACCAACATCGCTTTAAGAAAGCCCCAGCAAGCCTGCGATGCTTTTCAAAATGCACTGGCAGGCCCACTTTCCAGAGAAGAATATGTGGAGACTGTCTCGGCTTTAGTTAAAGGTCATCTGGAGCAGGAGCATTTCATCAAGGCACTTGATGTATTAGAGAACATACGTTCGGCGGCGTTCTCACAGAAAGAATCTATCGATATATTACTGCTCAAGAGCGAAATCCTTCGGGCAATGGGCCTGGTTGATAAAGCTATTGTGGCACTCGGTGACAGGGCTGAATATATTTCCGACTCGCAGTTAAAGGCCAGAATATCTTTCGAACTAACTAACTGCTACATCGCTAAAGGGAATTTGGAACTCGCCCGCACGAACTTAGCCGAAATTCTTGTCCTCGTTGAACCCGGGCCTTTCGCACACGAAGCCGCTCTCGAATTGGCTAATGTTTGTTTGAAACTTGGCCAGAATTCTCAAGCTATATCCGTTTGCTCCCAGCTTTTAGCTTTGGGGCCCGCAGAGCAGATAAAGCAGAAAGCCCTAAACATCCTGGCAACGGCCTATACCCGACAGAAAAATTATGACAGGGCAGCATTGACTCTTTTGGGCCAGTGGAATGGGACCGAAGCCACCCCGCACCTATTGAGCTCAGGCTCACGCCTAATAGGTGCGGGGCACCGGGCCCAATAAAACAGGTTAATTAACAATGGAAATTAAAAACGAAAATTTGAAGCAAAGTTATGACTCGAAATTTAAAGGTTCCTTAACTTCGAGTTTTAAGCTCTACTTTTGCGTTCTTCGCTTTTCGCTTTTAGCTTTTTGCTTATTAGCATCTTTTGCCAATGCGGAGATTTCATCAGAACAACTCGACCCGATTGATTTTCTGACATCCCATTTAGCACTGACTTCGCAAGATGTGAACACGCCGAATGTTACAGCCGAAACTTCGCAAGATGTGAACGCGCCGAATGTCACGTGGACCGCGGATACTCTTCTCCGCCTCTGGGAACCCCTGATACAGCTCGTTAAGCTTCAATCAGGCCGGCAAGAGCAATTACAAATCAGCGATATTGCTGATGTAAGCTCCGCTACTGAGGCAACTTGTCCCTCTGAGCAAAGCGAAGTATCTTTTCTTACGCAGTGGCCAGAACCTTCAGCTTTGGTTCAGGATGACAGCAAAAAACGCTCTCAATTGCCACAGGATGGTTTACCTGTTGCACAAAGCTCAAATAATCACCCCACACACCAATTGTGGCAGGCCAGGATTAGCATTTCTAAAGCCGAAGAGGACAAGAGAAGCAAAAATGAACTCCAGCGGATAATTGAGCAAATCCGTTCTGTTGAATTTGAGCGGCGGGAAGAGGTCTCTAAACCTGTCATTGTCGTCGTCGAGCCGGCCCCAACAACTGAACCTAATGAAACTTCATCTGCTATGGAGGCGCCACAAGAAGACGAAGTGAAAAAGATCGAACTCAAACTCCCGTACGAGCCGCTAAAAGACCAAACTTTACAAATGCTCAAGAATCTGTTGCAACATCCTGAACGACTACGTAACCCATTTGAGCTGGGAGAGATTTTGTTTCTCAGCGGCCATCTAAAAGATGCGGCGATATGTTACCAGGAAGCTCTTAGTCGCAGCAGTCCGGACAAAGCCGACCCAACTCAGAAACCGCAGCAGGATGCGAAGGTTCCCGACGTCGTTTTGAAAACAGGGATGTTTTCAATTCGGAATAGAGCGTGGATTTTATTTCAAATAGGTAACTGCCTGCGAGATGATGACCTGCCGACGGCAATGAAGATGTACAAACAACTAATTGCAGAATATCCCGACTCGCCCTGGGCGGATTTGGCCAAAGCCCGGAGCAAATTAATTGATTGGTACCAGAAAGACAAACCCCGGGCATTGATTGCCGAAAACCAGTTTTAGCCCAGCACCAAATGAGCATAGGCTCACGCCTATTTGGTGCTGGGTAAAAATGGAGTGTGCCGGAAGTGAGCAAAACCGGAATAAACAACGTAAAGCGAGTCCTCCTTGGGAGCCCTGACGGGCCGCAGAGAAGCCGGGTTGCAAATGTATTGATCGTCGATAACAACCCTGAGCTGATTCGATTTATACTTGAGATTTTAGCTCGCAAAGGAATCCACGGAATCGTTGCTAATGACAAAAAAGCCGCTGTTGACCTTCTCGACAAGGGTAATTACGACCTTGTGTTCACCAGCGACAAAATAAGCCAGCGCTCCGACCTGTCCGGCCGGCCCCAGAGCGGCTTTGAGCTACTCCGGAAAATCAGGGCAAATTCACCGGAGCTGCCGGTAGTTATGGTAACGAGCGATGAGCGACGAGCGACGAGCGACGAACTAATCGAAACAGCCGTCAAGGCCATCCGTGCAGGCTGTTGTGATTTCCTAATCAAGCCGCTCCAACGTGAAAGAATAGAGAGCCTGCTGGATACCTTCCTGCCAAACCACGGTATCTCAACGATAGCTTCGGCTCAGGAGGATATCCGCTGCCTTTATCAGATTGTGGGCAGAAGCGAGAAGCTGGTTCAAACCGTCAATTTGGCTAAAAGAATAGCTCCCACCTCGGCGCCAGTTCTAATAAGCGGTGAAAGCGGAACAGGGAAAGAGCTAATCTCTTATCTTGTCCACCACGAAAGCAGAAGGGCCCAGGGACCATACATCAAAGTCAATTGTGTGGCATTAAGTGACTCGCTCCTTGAAAGTGAGCTGTTCGGTCACGAGAAGGGCGCCTTCACCGGTGCCTACACTCAGCGGAAGGGACGATTCGAAATGGCCCATGGCGGAACTCTGCTTTTGGACGAAATCACTGAAACACCTCTAAAATTTCAGGCCAAGCTGTTGCGCGTACTCGAGCAGCAGGACTTTGAACGTGTCGGCGGAAATGAAAATATCAGAATCGATATTCGAACAATAAGCACCACCAACAAAGAGTTATTACAGGAAGTTCAACAGGGCCGGTTTCGCCAGGACCTTTACTATCGGCTAAACGGGATAAGATTAGTTATCTCACCTTTGAGGGAACGCAGAGAGGATTTACCTGATCTTGTATGGCATTTTGTCAACCTTTATGCCGGCGAAGCCCAGCGTCGTATCACTAAACTTGACCCCGTGATGATGGACATTTTCACCAAATACCATTGGCCCGGCAACATCCGGCAATTACGAAATGTTGTGCGGACATCCCTGATTTTAGGAGTCGGCGAAACCCTCTCGTTAGCTGACGTCTCGTGGCTCTTTGATGAACTACAACCACTCCCACAGGAAAATAAATTGTCAAGTGGTAACTGTCAATCGTCGATTTCCGGACTGGGGGGAGTACCGCTTGTGCAGATAGAGCAGCGGGCGATTCTTGATACTTTACGACAGACAGCGGGTAACCAGACGAAAGCTGCAAAGGTATTAGGCATCAGTGACCGAACGTTGCGAGATAAGATACGCCGATATCGTCAGGAAGGGTGCTTGCAGTCAGCCTGACAACTATTGTTTTATACCAAATAATTAAGGCAAAAGACAAAAATGGCAGATGCAGATGATACGAAAAACGAGGAAAAGCGGGAAGATACAAAGGCTGAATCAACCGATGAATCCCGCCCCTCCGAGGGGCTGGATGAAAAGCCCTCAAGCAGTCGGTTCCTACCGTGGATAATAATGGCTGTTGTAGCAGTTCTTTGCGCCGGTGCCGGCCTTGGACTCGGTCGATTATTTGCCGGTTCCAGCACGCCCCAAACACCCGAACCTTCTCAACAGACCAAACCAACCCAGGCAGAGAACCTGAAAGTGGACGCCCCCGATTTAATGGCGGTGGGCTCTCAAAAGACCTGGTATTATGAGTTAGAGCCCGTTGTGGCAAATCTTGATGTACCTGGCATAACACGCTATGTTCGAGCGGCGATAACGCTGGAAATCAGCGCCGAGGTGGACCAGGAGAAAGGCATCGCTTTTCTTGAGGAGAAAAAACCTGTTCTGACAAATTGGCTTACTATTTATCTTGCGAGCCTGACCCTGGAAGATATCAGAGGTGATAGGAACCTTAGGCGTATTCAATCTCAAATACTCGATTCTTTCAACGAAAAGCTTTTCCCTGATGCCAGGCCTCAAATCAAGCACATTCTTTTTAAGGAATTCGCCATACAATGAGCAACGCACGTAATAACGACTTGAGCAGAAAAAAGATACAACAGATCCTTGCGGCTCTCGGTTCCGGGCCAATAATAGAGGATACTACACAAATAGAGGCCGCCGAATACAACTGGCACCAGCCTCACTGTTTTACTCGCAGTCAGCTCCACATGCTTGACGATTTCACAAAAAAAATAGGTAAAACAATTGCTCAGAAATTTGCCACTTTATGTCACGGCGACTTCAATGTAACAATTGCCTCGACCACACAGCACTTCGCTAATGAACTTCTTGACCAGGTCTTAGAGAGCGAACAGAATGATTATTACCTCGCTTTCGGTACCGACGAAGCGCATCCATGTGGACTCATCGGCATACCTCTTAAAACTGCATTTATCTGGGCAACACAATTGCTTGGGGACACCGAATCCAAAGAAGATTCGAGAAGTGATTTATCGCAATTGGAAGAATCGCTTTTATTAGACATCGGCTCTGCCGTTGTTGAGGCGCTTTCCGACTCTCATAGCAACTGTGATTTCCAGCCGGCCAAAAACATTGTCAGAAGATTGTTGCCTCTCGAACTGAAAGGCACAGAAGAACTCTGCAAGATTACTTTCAACGTCAAGAAAAGCGACTCAGAGGATACTGAAGCTTACCTTTTGATACTCTGTAACGCTCTGGAACCTGTTGTAGGAAAAACCACAGAAGCTACCGATAAATTCTCGGCTGAGGATATTTCAAAAGCAATCCTCAACTATTTGCAGCAAATGTCGGTTTTTGTTACTGCTCAACTGGCTTCTACGGTGCTTACTTTCGACGAGATGATGAGTCTCCAGGTTGATGACATATTGTTACTCGATAAAGCTATTGATAAGCCGGTTGAAGTGATGGTAAACGACCAAATGGCTTTTCGCGGTCGGCCTGCAAAATCAGCCGGCAGATACGCCGTAGTAATTACTGAAAGGATTAGTGGAGAGAAAATAACGCATGGCAGATTATAAGTGTCAATTGTTAATCGATGTGCACTTTGTAGGCTAAACCCAATACGAAAGGAAAAAATATGGCAGAAACAGCTGAAGCCATAGAAGAAAACCAGAACCAGGAAAATCCCGATGCATCGGAAGACAAAGCCGAGTCAAAAACGCAGGCACAACCCGTTGAATTTTCCGAAGCCGTTCCGAGCGAGGACTTAGGTGCCGGCGGAGGTATCGAAATCCTGCTGAATATGAGCATACTTGTTACAGTTTCTATCGGCCAGACAGAGATACCAGTCCGGCAGCTTTTACAGCTTGGACCCGGCTCGGTATTGAGACTCGATAAACCTATTGACGCTCCGGTAGACTTATACCTGAGGGACACTAAGTTCGCTACCGGAAATGTGGTCGTGGTAGAGGACAGATTTGCAGTTAGAATAAAACAGATTCTCGGCCTTGGTGACTCTGCTGTAAATCCGACTGGGCCCTAAATTAGTATCACAGCGTTCACGCTGCCACGCACCAATTAGGCGCGAGCCTAAGCTCAATTGGTGCGGGGCAGCAACGGCTGCTTTAGAGAAAGAATCATAATGGCAGTATCTGATAGGTTAAATTCGTCGGAATCGCTGGGACCCAATTTGCGGAAAACAGTAAATGAAAATCCGCTCGATCCGCCTCTAACTTCCCACAGCAATATTATTTTGGTTGTGGGTCTGGTCGTGGTTTTTGCCACCCTTTTAATCCCTCTGCCCACGGTATTGTTGGATATGCTTTTGGCTTGCAGCATATCACTGGCGGTGGCCGTTTTAATAATCACCTTATCCTCGAAAGAGCCCCTCGAATTATCTACGTTTCCCTCTCTGCTTCTTTTCGTAACCCTCTTTCGCCTCTCTCTTAACGTGGCCTCAACCAGATTGATACTCCTGCATGGCAGCGCCGGAAAAATTATCCAGACCTTCGGTGATTTCGTCGCCGGCGGCAGTTTCGTCGTCGGGCTGGTGATTTTCTTAATCCTTGTTGTTATACAATTTATAGTAATCACAAAAGGTGCCGAGAGAATAAGCGAAGTTTCTGCTCGCTTCACCCTCGATGCTATGCCAGGCAAGCAAATGGCAATTGACGCAGACCTTAACGCCGGCACTATCACCGAGGCACAGGCCAACGAACGAAGAGAAAAAATTGTCAAGGAAAGCGAGTTCTACGGGGCAATGGATGGGGCCACCAAATTCATCCGCGGAGATGCCAAGGCGGGAATTATAATCACCGCCGTTAACATCATCGGCGGCATAGCTATGGGTTATACTCGCGGTATGACGATTGCCGGCGCCATAAAAGCCTATTCGATTCTTTCCATCGGCGATGGACTTGTCAGCCAGATACCATCGATGATAATCTCCATAAGTTCGGGCTTTTTGGTAACTAAAATCTCGTCACGCCACAGTGTCGGCCAGGATTTGTCAAGGCAGTTTCTTAAGACCAGCCAACCAATGATGATGGCTGCTTGCATCATCGCTGCGATGGCATTGGTGCCCGGCCTGCCTAAAATACCGTTTCTCTTGTTGGCTATCGGCACCGTCCTGATGGGACGAGCTATAGCCCAATCTGAAAAGAGCCGTAAGAAAAAGTCCGAAACTCTTCCGCAACAGGTAAAGGGGGAGAAACAACCGGTCGAAGAACTGCTGGATATCGACAGGGTCTCTGTAAATGTCGGCGTGAGATTGATTAGTATGGTGGATCCTCGGAAACACAGTACCATCTTCGACCGCATCGGCGCGCTGCGGAGAAAATTTGCCCAGCAACTCGGCATCGTTATGCCCCTGATTCGCCTGCGGGATAATATCAATCTCGAGCCGACTGCTTACGAGATCAGACTCGCTGACCTGCCGATAGCAAAGGGGCGGTTAGAGCCTGATATGTTCCTCGCTATGGATTCCGGTGCTGTCCAAACCAAAGTAGAGGGCATAAAAACTACTGAACCCGTTTATGGCTTGCCCGCTTTGTGGATTACACCAGCCAATAAGGAAAAAGCCGAATTAAACGGATATACCGTAATCGACCCGGAATCCGTCTTCATTACGCACCTGTCTGAAACACTAAAAAAACACGCCGACGAATTGTTGACCCGCGAAGATGTTCAACTTCTCGTTGACCGGCTTCGCCAAACTCAACCGTCATTGGTCGGAGAAGTTGTTACCGCAGATGGAGCAGTACCTATCGGACTGCTCCAGCGCGTGCTTAAAAACCTCCTGAAGAATGGGATACCGATTCGTGAATTAACTGCCATACTTGAATCGCTGGCCGAACACGCTTCAAAAACAAAAAACACCGCTATTTTAACCGAGATGGTTCGAAAATCTTTAAGCAGAACCATTACCGAGCAGTACAAAGACGAGGCCGGTAAAATTTCGGCCATAACGCTCGAACCCGTACTCGAACATCAAATGGCCTCAACTCTGCGACAGGAAGCAGAAGCAATAAACCTGGCTCTGCCCACCGAGACGGCAATGGATATAAGCAGAAATATCGCACAATCCTGGAAAGCAGCAATGGACAAAGGTAAGGACAAGGTGGTTTTGCTGTGCGATTCGAGATTACGGGCGCCCCTGGCAGCAATGCTATCGAGAACAGTGCCATTGTTGCCGGTCATAGCTTATGACGAAATAGTGCTTGGAACCGAAGTAGAACCAATAGAAACCATATCGGTCCAGCAAACTCAAGAGGCAGCGCCCAAAGAACAGGAACTCATCGGAGCTTCATAGTTATGAGCTGTACAAAATGGGAACCCAGAAAACAGATGCAATATGACATAAGCAATACGATAGAAAGGAGCAGTTAATTATGCCGTTAAACGTTCGGTCAATCGCGGTAAGTATTGCTGTGATATGTTTTTTCGGCATAGCTATCATCGGCTGGCTTAGCGGTCTTTCGCCGTTTACCTGTTGTAAGAGGGCCCTGGCGGGGGCTGTGTGTGCCTATATAGCAGCAGCTTTGGCTGTAAAAGCAATTAATGTTATTTTGATGAACGCGATGATTACAGACCAGATGAAGCAGCGAAAGGAAAAAGACAGTGGCGACACAGACTAAAAATATTTCTGAACGTAAGCCCCCTCCGTTAGATGCAAATAATGTTGCATACAAAACATCCAATGGCCAAAAGCATCTAACAGCGCTTGTTGAAGATAGCCAAAAGCATCTAAAGACCGTTGCCCGGCGTGCATACTCCGGTCAAAAAAGATCCGCTCAGGGCGGACCCGAGGATGAGCAGATAGCCCAGTTTTTCCCTATGGTTCATAAAATAGTTCAGCGTGTAGTAACGTATCTGAAGCCTCCGTTATCATACGAAGATTTAGTCTCCGCAGGAACCGTTGGGCTGGTTAAGGCTGTTCGCAATTACGACCCGTCTCACCAGGCCGAGTTCAAAACCTATGCCTATATCAGAATCAGAGGAGCTATTCTCGATGAACTGAGAGGCTGGTCTTTTGTCCCTGCAAATATCAGCAGGCAGATTCATAAGGCCCTCCAGCTCAGTCTGGAAATCACCAAGCAGACAGGCACCGCACCCAATGATACCGAGTTGGCCGAAAAACTTGGGATAACCGTTGATAAGCTTTATCAAACATTCGAAAATGCCCGCGCGCAGCATTTCGTCTCAATCGATGGCTTCGGAGGAGAGGATTCGCCTGCACTGGGTAATCTTCTGGCAGCAGTCAACACAAGCACTCCTGTGCAGCAACTCGAACAAGATGAGCTTATAGATAAACTAACCGAAGCCATCCAGCAGTTGAACGATAGGCAGCGACAGATTATTTTGCTTTATTATCAGCAGCAACTAACGATGAAACAGATAGCCGAGGTTTTCAAAATTACTGAGCCGCGTATCAGCCAACTGCACGCGAGTGCTCTATTCAACTTGTCTGTAAAATTGAGGCAATGGAAAGATGGCAGATAATGATTACCATATAATAAAGCCGATGGAAGGCCTGCAAAATATTGAAAGTGTGACGCCTACAAGACGCCGCGAAGAGAGAAAACGCAAGCAGAACTTGACCAAGCAAAACAAGGAAGAACCCGAAGAAGAACTAAACGAGTCAGTTGACCAGGAGGGCCTCGGCAATGAACTTACTGAAAACGAAAGCGACCAGAACACTATTGATTATTGTGCTTGACTTCGTAATTCTTACCGTGCCAAAAAGTGCGAAAGGTTAGGATAATAAATGGCAAAAGCAGCGGGACACATCTTAAAGCGTAGCAACGTCAAACTCGAAGGCCGATTCCATCTCGATGCGGGAGAGATTGCTCCAGGGCCGGCAAAAGGAAAAGATGGGGCCTCGGCCACGCCGCAGGTCAATATTGTGGAAAACCAGCCCGAATTTGCTGTTATAGAAATAACCTGCTCCTGCGGCACAAAAACGTATGTAAGATGTGAATATGCTGCTGCTAAATCTCCTGCTGAGGGTTCCCAAACGCAAAATGGTGCCTCTGAGAACCCTGACCAGGAATCTGACCAAACAAAAATAATTGGAGAAAATGAAAATGCAAACTAACAAAAAAATCATAGCTCTTCTGATTCCGCCAGTGTTAATATTTCTGCTATCGAGCTGCCAGCTCCCTGATGGACCGGTGAAGATTATTTTCCCGCCCGACCCTGCCGAAAGACAGCAGCATTCCGATGGAATCGGGGTTGCGAAAAGATTCCGGGAATCCGTTCCACAAGGCCCAACTGCCGTAGAGTCTGCGATAGAATTGTCGGAGAAATACGCCAAACTCTCCGAACAGGCGGTTGTGCTCCAGCAAAAAAACAGGGACCTTATCGCCGAGAACCACCGCCTAAAAACTCGGCTCACATCCTGCCAGGCTGAATTAAACCAAACACAAAAGGAATTAACTGAAGCAAATGACTTTCTGATTGAGATGCGCATCGAACTAAACAATTGGAAAACCGATATCCTCGGTTTCCGTGACGAGATGCGGGATGCCGAAAAAACCCAGCTGGAAACACTACTCAAGATACTTAAAATTCTCGGCGGAGAAGTTAAGGCAGAATCAGGCCAAAATGAAGGCGAAGGTTTATCCTCGAGCGAAGCAAAGGGCTCAAAGGTGGCATCAGTAAATCAGCCAGGCAAACCCCAATTAAAAGAAACTTCAACTTCAGGTAAATCAAATGAATAACTTAAAAACAGCATTATCGTTTTTGCTACCGGTTCTTTTATCAGGCTGTAGTTTTTATAGTGCTTCTGCACCGGTTGCGGAGTACTATTATCTAAATCCGGATAAGGATTTGTCCGCCATCGGCCGGGTTGCCATTGTTGAGTTGGACAACGATTCGAGCTATCCGCAAATTTCCGCCGATGTAACCGAAATGCTTTTCCAGGCATTGCAAAAAAAACAGATTTTCGGTTTAACCGTTGTCCGCCAGAACGCTCCCGCATGGCGCAGCTTGCAGGTGGACCTGAACTCAAGGTATACTCTTGCGGAGTTATTCGCCATTCGCAAGACATTAAAGTGTGATGCGGTATTGATTGGCACTGTTACGGAATATCAGCCTTATCCTCATATGTCCATTGGTCTTCGCTTGAAGCTTGTCAACCTGGCGGATGGGCAGCTACTGTGGGCCCTTGAACAAATCTGGGACACCGCCGATAAAACAACTGAACATCGGATAAAAAACTATTTTCAACGTGAGATGCGCGCGGGGTTTGCCCCTTTGCGCGAACAATTGGTGGTTGTTAGTCCGCTCAGGTTTGTCAAATTCGTAGTCTATGAGGTTTCCGAAACACTACGGCACAAAAGGTAAGATTACAAACATAGTTTTCTTGGACGAAAAGGATGCTAACTTTAGAAAAAAATGAAAATTCGGCAAAAAAACATAAAGTTTCGTCAAAAATGTGCGAAAAGGATTGTGAATTAGGAGTTTTGAAAGAGAAGTAATACAATGATAGAAAAAATAGATGCCAATCAAATCCCAGATATTTTGGGAAAGTCATCGTCCAAACAACCCGACTCCGCTAAGACTCCTACAAATGATGGGGTGGATGCATCCCTGCAGGTCAATTATGCTTCTTTGATTGAAAAGGCAAAGCAAACCTCACAGACGGACTCCAAGGCCGTTCAACGGGCAGAAGAGCTTTTATTGTCCGGCCAACTTGAAAGCCCCGAAAACATTCGAGCAGCCGCAGAAGACATCGTAAAGTTTAGTATATAAAAGATTAAAAAGAGAAAGTATTAAATCGCAAGGCCGACCACGGAAGGTCAATACCATAGCCTGAACGGATTTATAAACTCGGCGAGGAAACGTACACGACTGGCCACCCCAGTTATCACCACCTCGCCGTTTTTATTGCTGCCAATATGGACAGCATATTTGAAAATTGCACCGGATTAGCCAAAATATGGAATCGGAAACCACAATAAAAAACAAATTCAAAAAGCTCTGGAAATATTACCTGCTGCAAAGCTTATTGGCTGCCGCTGCTCTCTTTGTCCTCGTCCTTGTCCTGGGCAAAGACAAAATGGTCGTAATCAGCGCAATGGGGGCCACTGCTTTTATCGTATTCGCAATGCCCACCACCGTATCCGCACAAACAAAAAACGTTATCGGCGGGCACCTGGTCGGATTGGCCTCTGGAGCTATATTCTATTTTACTCCCCTGCCGTATTATTCCCTTGAATATGCCCTCGCAGTCGGAATTGCTATCTTCATTATGGTAGCTTTGGACGTTGAACACCCACCAGCCGCGGGCACGGCTTTGGCCGTCGTAATAAATGAAGTCTCCCCCATCGACGCTTTTGTCATCATAATGATAAGCGCGGTAATCTTGTCTCAATGCCGCTATTACCTGAGACGCCGCTTAAAAGATTTGGTATGATTTCGACTCGCCGGCCAGAGTCTCAAACGTAACAATCGAGAATCTGTCCTATCGGACTATCGCCGACAGATACTCCTGCTATGTCCAACCGGCCTGTATAGGCAACCGGAGTGCCATTGTGCCTGGCACGAATATTCACAGCAACGACATCGCCAATCTTGTGGTGCTCGTCATTTGGCTGTCTTGCGTGCCGCAATGCGTCACTGCTTCTGCCAAGAGGAACAGATCTAACAACTCTACATGAAATTCTCTTTATCATTTCATCACACCCCGGCAAAGCTATGTTAGCAAATTCGAAAAGCTAAATCAAGCAAAATCATATCGGACTGAACCGTAGTCCTGATACTCTTTCTGCTCAAGGCGGTAGTGCTTCTAATAAGGTGATATTATAGGAACAGAGAGAGAAAATTTATATATGGATACCACCTGAGTTTGTGGATAAAATATCTTGTGTGCGGCTTGATTTCCAACTTCAGTACTTAGTTCTTGAAAAAGGTATCTACTGATGCAGATTATTGCCCAATGCCCAGGATGTGGCCACAATTGGCTGCTCGACAGCAGCGCCGCCGACCGAAGGATAAGATGCCTGAGATGCCGCAGACTATTCAAAATCCCGAAATTGGAGGAGGTGCCAAAGGCAGTTAAGGTAATAAAGCAGGCAAAGGGCACTATTTATGTGGACCAAAACGGCAAAACCTACGGCTAAAGCCGGATATTTCACGAGATTTTGCCGGGGTTCAGATAAGGGCATTTGAAAATAGGATCTTACAGCAAAACTTCAACATAATCCATAAAAAACAATCTGTTTTGAGCAAGGAATTTTGCCGGGGTTCTGCTCGGCCTTTAGCTTACGGCCTTTTTATTGTGTTTTCCATACCGTATTTGGCACCGAAAGTACACCATAAGCGGGCCTGAAGAAAATTTTTTTACTTGAAATATCACAAAAATTTGTTATACTATTTTTATGTGTTTTCAGGCCTTCCGGGAGGAGGGTAGCTAAAAGCGGCACTTTTAGTAGCCGTCCCCCTGAATTGCCATAAGATAAGCGAGCTTTAAAATGCGCAAATCGCAAAAATAGCCACTTTTTTCAGGAGGAAGTTGAAAAATGGGTGGAAGAAGAAGTCTAAAAACATCTTTGGTAATGTCAGTATTTCTGCTGGCAGTGGCGTATGGCAGTGCTCTCGGAGAAGTCATCTACGTCGATGCGGATGCTGAAACGGGAGGAGATGGGGCGAGCTGGGGGACGGCTTATAAGTATCTGCAGGATGCGCTTCACAAGCCGCCTGCAAGTGGCGACCAGATATGGGTTGTAGCGGGGACGCATTATCCCGATGATGACGAGGGCGACAACGTCGACCCCAACGACCGAACGGAAACATTTCAACTTATTAACGGGGTGGGGATTTACGGCGGGTTTGCCGGCGACGAGACGAGCTTAGATGAGCACGATTGGCAAAACAACGAAACCATCTTGAGCGGCGATATCAGTACAGAAGGCGTCGACACGGATAACAGCTATCACGTGGTTACCGGCAGCGGAACGGATGCAAACGCCGTTCTGAACGGCTTCACCATCACCGGCGGAAATGCCAATGGGTCCTACACGGAGTTATACAACCGCGGCGGCGGGATGTTCAACATTAACAGCAGCAGCCCGACGGTTGTGAACTGCACTTTCAGCGGAAACTCAGCAGACGCTTACGGCGGCGGGATATACAACGGGGGGTCCAACCTGACGGTGAGCAACTGCACGTTCAGCGGCAACAAGGCAGATGTGGGCGGCGGGATGTACAACGAACACTCCAGCAGTCCTACGGTAACCAACTGCACTTTCAGCGGAAACGAGGCTGGCTTGGGCGGCGGGATACACAACTACTGGTACAGCAACCCGACGGTTACGAACTGCACATTCAGCGGCAATGACGCATCCAGCGACGGCGGCGGGATGGCCAACGAATATAGCGACCCAATACTGACCAACTGCACGTTCAGCGGAAACTTGGCCGGCTACGACGGCGGTGGGATGTGCAACTTGTCAAGCGACCCGAACCTGACCAACTGCACCTTCAACGGTAACTCGGCCGGTGACAAGGGCGGCGGAATGTACAACTCTTCCGGCAGCAGACCGAGCGTGACCAACTGCACCTTTATCAGCAACTCGGCAGGCGCCGACGGCGGCGGGATGTACAACTACGACGACAGCAGCCCGACTGTGACCAACTGCACGTTCAGCAGCAACGTAGCTGACAACGGCGGCGGGATGCAGAACATGAGCAGCAGCCCGACCCTGACCAACTGCACGTTCAGCGACAACACAGTGGCTGGTCACGGCGGGGGGATGTATAACTCCGACAGCAGCCCGACGGTGACGAACTGCACATTCACCGTAAACATGGCACTCAAAGGCGGCGGGATGTATAACTACGACGGCAGCAGCCCAACGCTGAGCAACTGTATCCTGTGGCGCAATACCGCCCCAACTGGGTCACAGATACACAACTTTGCGGGGACTTCGGCTAATGTTAGCTACTCTGACATACAAGGAGGCTACTCCGGCACCGGCAATATTGACGCGGACCCCCTCTTTGTGGACGCGGACGGGCCGGATAACATCTACGGTACGGAAGACGATGACCTGCGGCTGTCGGCCGGTTCACTCTGTATTGATGCTGCCGACAATACCGCAGTTCCAGCCGATAGTGCCGACCTCGACGAGGATGGCGATACAACTGAGCGCACCCCACTCGACCTCAATGGAAAACATCGTTTTCTAAACGATGTTTCTACCACTGATACCGGGGTCTCCGACCTGCCGGATTATCCGGAAATCGTGGATATGGGTGCTTATGAGTATCAATGTATCATATTCGTCGATACTATGGCACCAGGTGCTGATGACGGCACAACCTGGGAAGATGCTTACAAGTATCTGCAAGATGGGCTGGCGGACGCTGCTGTTTCAGGAAAGGAGACCCGGGTGGCTCAGGGAACATACAGGCCGGATGAGAACAATGCGAACCCCAGTGGTACCGGCAACCGAATGGCGACGTTTTTTCTTATAAATGGCGTGGCAATTTATGGTGGATTTCCTTCGGGCGGGGGAACATCGGCTGAGCGCGACCCAAATGCGTACGAGACGATTCTTAGCGGTGATATAGGTACAGAAGGCATCGACACGGACAACAGCTACCACGTGGTTACGGGGTCCGGGACCGAGCCGAACGCCATCTTGAATGGCTTTACGATTACCGCCGGCAATGCCAATGGCACCGACCCAGACAATAGCGGAGCCGGTATGTATAACTCTGGTGGCAGCCCCACGGTAACTAACTGTACTTTCAGCGGAAACTCGGCAGGCGGCAACGGCGGCGGAATGTATAACCACAACAGTAGTCCAATGTTGACCAACTGTGTATTTATAGACAATTCGGTGAATCACACGAGCGGACAGGGTGGGGGACTGTACAACAACCTGTACGACAGTAACCCCGTTGTGACAAATTGTGCGTTCATTAGGAACGTGGCTGGATGCTATGGTGGTGGGATGTACAACCACCAGGGCACGCCGACATTAACCAACTGTATGTTCAGCGGTAATGTGATTACCCAACAGCCTCTGGTTGGTGCTGGAGGCGGAATGTATAACAATTCGGGGGATTCTATCATCGTCAACTGTACCTTCAGTGGAAATCAGGCAAATGACCAAGGCGCCGGAATCTACATTGATGAGGGCAATCCATCGCTGACTAATTGTATCTTCTGGGGTAACGATATCTCAGGCAGGACTGACGAGCCAGCTCAGCTTTACGTGGATAATGGCTCGGCAGACATTAACTACTCGTGCGCACAAGGCTGGACCGGTGGTCTTGGCGGAACTGGCAACATTGGTGGCGACCCGCAGTTTAAGGATGCTGACGGTGATGATGACGTTGTCGGGACGGAAGATGATAATTTGCAATTATCGTCAGGTTCACCATGTATTGACGCGGGTGATAATACGGCGGTTCCGTCCGACACTGCCGACCTGGATGAGGACGGCAATACGAGTGAACGGACACCGCTTGATCTTGGCGGCAATGGACGCTTTACCGACGACCCCGTGGTTGTTGATACCGGCAATCCTGCCACGGGTTATCCGGAGATTGTGGATATGGGTGCCTATGAAAGGTACGAGTTCTGCGGCAGCCAGGCCTATCCATACCCACCCGGCGACGTGAGCGGCCCTGATGGGATTCGGGACTGCTATGTCGATTTTTACGACTTTGTAGTTTTTGCCGCGCACTGGCTGGAATACACCGGGCCGGAGTGACAAGTATTTGGAGTTTGAGAATACAGGGCTGTGAGGATTAAACTTGCGGCCTTTTTTATTGGTACGGGTTTAATACGAAATATGCGCGCTAAAGCCGGCTCAGGCACGATTCCCAATTCCCGTCGAGCATCGAGTATCGAGTATCGAGTATCGAGTATCGAGTATCGAGTATCGAGCATCGAGCATCGAGTATCAACCCCGAATTATGCCAGGTCGGCGAGGTTTATTGCACAGGTGGTGGCGAAAATTTCTTGTGGATGGGTTTATGAGCTCCCTCCGGCGGAGCTTTTTTCTCGACCGGGCGTTTGGGCTGCTCAATACCGAGCGCCCTTTCAATTCTTGCTATTCTTGCGGAAAGCCCTGTTAATTTAGCGTCAATAGAATCTAATTTTTTAACAACGCCTTTGAGGCCCGTGCCAATCCTGGTTAAATTCCTCTCGGTCAGGCCCATATACCGGTCCATCAAACGCTCATAGGCATCTATAGCACGGGCTGCATCGGTTCTGTATTCGGGCAGTGTAATTTGGGGCCGGACCTCGTAAGTTTTTTCGCCGCCCTGAATTGATGTGGAAAGCCAGACCAACACTACGCAGCATACCAAACCTGCGGCAACGACCAATAAATTCCTGCTTCTCATCGGATTATCTCCTTTTTGCTTTTTTATGCTTCGAGACCCGCCCCTCGGAGGGGCTGGTCGAGACCATATCCTATTTATCGGCAGAAAAGCTGGGTGGAATATCAAAGATTTTAAAAAGCCACATTGTGGTAAAAAGAACCTGACCTTCGTTTAACTGTTTTTTAGTTCCTCGTCCCGCTTGTTCGATGGTCGATACTGGATACTCGATGCTCGTCCCGTTAGAAGCAAGACAGGCGCGAACCCGTTAAGAAGTAAGACAGCAGTTTCTAACGGGAGAAATTTGGAAATTTTAGCTGTGTTCGCAGAGAAAATAGGTGACTGTCCCTAGTTTCTCGGCTGAAAGAGCAAGGAGCAGGCCGGGCCAGCAAGCCCAGCAAGGATGCGTCAAAGTCTATTCTTTTATCGGCGGGCTTAAATACTGGAAAAACTCCGAATCGACAGGCAGAACGATGGTAGTACCCTCGCCAAGCGACTTCTCATAGGCTTCCAAAGTGCGGATAAATGAATAAAACTCGGGGTCTTTTTCAAAAGCCTCTGCATATATCTTAATGGCCTCGGCGTCGCCTTCGCCTCTTAATTTTTCAGACTCCCTGTAACTTTCCGCAAGGAGGATTGTCTTTTCCTTATCGGTAGCGGCCCTAATCATTACAGCCTCTTCTTCGCCTTCGGAGCGATATTTTTTGGCGATTCTTTCTCTTTCCGCCCTCATTCGGCCATAGACTGAATGGGTAACCTCATCGGGCAGGTCAGCCCGCTTTATTCGCACATCGATAACCTGGATTCCATAGTCGCGAGCTCTTTGGTCGCACTGCTCGGCCACTTTTTCCATTATCTGCTCGCGGTTGACCGAAACTATTTCCGTCAAGGTATGTCGTGCAAGCTCTTCACGTATTTCCGAAAAGATAATATCATCCAGCCGTGACTGGGCGCCGAACACATTTTGCACGGCTTGATAGAGCTTAAGCGGGTCGATGATTTTCCAGCGGGCATAATTATCAATAACGAGGGACTTTTTGTCCTGGGTAATAATTTTTGCAGCTGCGGCATCATATTCCAAAACCCTGTCTTCGAATCTGTGCACTTTCTGAATCAGCGGAATTTTGAATTGCAGGCCGGGCTGTTTTACCTCTCTGATGAATTTTCCCAACTGAGTGACAATGACCTGTTCGGTTTCATCTACCGTGAACAGCGAACCGGCCAGTACCACCACAACTACCACTGCAATTACAATCATAACGATAACTTTTCTATTCATTTTGACCTCCGAGTTTTTCAAGCGGCAAAAGTTTCAGCAGGCCTTGGCCGGTCTCGGAATCTATTATGAACTTTTTGATTCCAGGCAGGACCTGCTCCATCGTTTCCAGATACAGCCGCTTTCGGGTCACATCTTTTGCTTTTTGATACTCCTGGAGTACGGCTAAGAATTTCTCCGTATCTCCGTGGGCACGCTCTACCTTCTCGGCCTTATAGGCCTCTGCTGCCAGGATTATGCTCCTGGC
>JAUWBI010000091.1 GCA_030601745.1 Phycisphaerae bacterium | reverse complement strand
CCTGTAATAAAGGTTATTGTGGCGTTTCTTAACGACCACGTAAAACTTTGGGCCGTCTAACGAGCCCCGCCTCTGCCGCAGGGGCGGGACGAGCCCGTATTATAACCCATACGGGAGGCTCCGGTTTCATAGTTTATCAGTGAAATCCGTGGTTAATAATTCAATCTTCTTCATGTCTTTGTGCCTTAGTGGCTAATTCTTGTCTTGAAATCCACGTCAAGCAGATTAAAAACTACGAACTACGAACTACGAACTAAAATGCGCGCATTTTAGCGCATTTTTGTTCTTGACTTTTGTTTGAATTTCTGTTAAAATACCCCCATGTTTTGCCTGCCCCTTAGGGGCCAGTAGGCAAAGGATAACCCGCCAGCAGGCGCTAGATATAGCGGAGAACCGCACGTTTTCGTATCAGCAGATACACGCACATAAACCTTTATTTGGCAATCTTGGCAAGAAAGGCAAAGTTTTGAATTTGGGTCATTTAGATTTTGATATTGTTTCGGATTTAGAGCTTAGAATTTCGGATTTTGCCAGTCTTGGCATCTTTACACTTGTAAAGAGTCCTCTACAAATCAGCTTTTTTATGCAAAACAAAGCCAATTTCCAAAAAAGTCAAATGAACGTAACTTCTTTTATAACAAAGCATTATGAAAATAAATCCAATTGGACACTTGGTGAAAACAAACCCAATTCAAACCCAATCAAAGCCAATTTGCTGGATGCTCAAATGAACATAAGCTCTGTTTTAACAAAGTATTATGAAAATGTACGCCTTCACAGACGCGGGGAAAACAAACCCAATCAAACCCAATTTCAAACCCAGCGTTTCCGCCTCTCTCACGCAATACGCGATACGCACGACGCAATACGAGAACGCCTGTCAACTTGGCGTACTCACCTTTTTTTTGTGCCATAATTTGTATTTTTTATTGCCAAAATCCAGCCTGGCTTGGCTCATTGTCAATTTTTGCATTTCATAATTGCTTACACCAAAACCACTTAAGACAGAAAGCCTCGAAATAAGCTGTGTTTACTTAAAAGCTGGTATATTTTTTGCTAATTTGGTATAAATTATGCGTAAAATTAACGATTGAACTTTTTTTGAAGGAGACAAGCAATTATGGCAGTTAAAGAATTGGCATTCGAATCCGACGCAAGAGCCGGTCTGCTGGCCGGCGTGGAAAAACTCGCGGCAGCCGTCAAACCAACGCTTGGCCCAAGAGGCCGAAACGCTATCATCGACAAAAGCTGGGGCGGGCCAACCGTAACCAAAGACGGCGTAACGGTAGCTGAGGAAATCGAACTTATCGACAAGAACGAAAACCTCGGCGCAAAACTGGTAAAGGAAGCCGCAAGCAAAACCTCAAAAATCGCCGGCGACGGAACCACAACCGCTACCATCCTCACCGAAGCGCTGTTCAAAGAAGCTTACAAAAACCTCGCAGCGGGGGCGGATGCTATGGCCCTGGCCCGCGGGATGCAAAAGGCATCCAAAGCGGTAACCGACAAGCTCGCCTCCCTCGCAAAGCCCATCGATATCACCAAAACCGATGACATAATCAACATCGCCTCGGTATCAGCCAATAACGACATAGAAATCGGAAAGATTATGGCCGAGGCATTCCAGCGGGTCGGCAAAGACGGCGTTATCACCGTCGAAGAGGGCAAAAGTCTTGACACAACTGTCGAGTTTGTCGAAGGAATGCAGTTTGACCGCGGCTACCTTTCGCCGCACTTCGTAACCGACGTGGAAAATATGGTCTGCGAGCTGGAAAAAGCGTACATCCTTGTTCACGAGGACAAAATCAGCAATGTAGCCAAGCTCGTGCCGCTGCTTGAGAAGATTACAAGGAGCAACAGGCCGCTGTTGATTATCGCAGAAGACGTTGAAAGCCAGGCCCTCGCAACGCTGGTGGTCAACAAGCTAAAAGGCGTCCTGCAGGTCGCTGCGGTTAAGGCACCCGGTTACGGCGACCGCAGAAAGGCGATGCTGCAGGACATAGCGGCCTTAACAGGTGCAGAGGCGATTTTCAAAGATTTGGGAATCGAGATGGAAAATATCAGCATCAGGCAGCTCGGCCAGGCCAAAAAGGTAACCATCGACAACGACAATACAATCATCGTTGAAGGTGCCGGCAGTGAAAAAGCCATCGGCGGCAGAATCAAGCAAATCCAGAGCGAAATAGAAATCACAACCAGCGATTATGACCGTGAGAAACTACAGGAACGGCTCGCCAAGCTGACCGGCGGCGTCGCTCAAATCAATGTCGGTGCCGCAAGTGAAACGGAAATGAAGGAAAGAAAAGCTCGTATCGAAGATGCCCTCCACGCCACCAGGGCGGCTATCGAAGAAGGTATTGTGCCCGGCGGAGGCGTAGCCCTCATCCGCTGTATCGATGCAGTTAAGCGATTAAAACTCAAAGGCGACGAGCAAACCGGTGCCGATATAATGGCAAAGGCCCTCACAACGCCCTGCTACTACATCGCCTACAACGCCGGTGCAACGCCGAATCTCGTAGTCAACAAAGTCTCAGAAGGCAAAGGCGGCTTCGGCTACAACGCCGACACAAACAAATACGAAGACCTTTTCGGCGTCGGCGTCATTGACCCCGCAAAGGTAACACGAATCGCCCTACAAAACGCCGTAAGTATAGCCGGCCTGCTGCTGACCACCGATTGCCTTGTCACCGAAAAGCCCAAGGAAAAAGAAGAAATGCCTCCGGGGCCGGGCGGCGGTATGGGCGGCGGTATGGGTATGATGTAATACCTCGGAAGTGATTCCGTCAAACGGACGCCGGATCTTCGATATTGACAATTGATTATTGTAATAAAAAAGAAGGCAAAAAAATGAATAACAAAACAAGCGGACGAATATTTTTGAACCCAGCAATTGTAATCGCCGTGTTATTCATTCTGGTAACTCTGGGTTATGCGCAATCGCCAAGGCCTGAAACCAAACAGCAGCGTGATGAACGGATGAAGTGGTGGCGAGAGGCACGCTTCGGAATGTTCATCCATTGGGGGCCGGTGAGCCTGAAGGGCACCGAGATTGGCTGGTCACGTGGCAGGGAAGTTCCTATCGAGGAATACGATAACCTGTACAAGCAATTCAATCCGGAGAAATTCGACGCTAAAGAGTGGGTCGGAATCGCCAAAGACGCCGGAATAAAATACATCGTCATTACCAGCAAGCACCACGATGGCTTCTGCCTGTGGGATAGCGAATACACTGATTACGACATTATGTCAACGCCATTTCGGCGAGACGTGATAAAGGAGCTGGCTGAAGAGTGCCGGCGCCAGGGCATAATATTCAACACGTACTATTCTATCATCGACTGGTACCAGCCCGATTATCTGCCTCGCGGCCGAGGCGACAAGCGTCCGACCGAGGGCGCCGATTTCGAGCGATACGTGAAGTATATGAAAAACCAGCTTCGCGAGATCGTTACGAGGTATGGCCCGCTTGGAATTATGTGGTTCGATGGGGAATGGGAAAGTCATTGGTCGCCCGAGCGAGGATGGGACCTATATCGCTACGTTAGAAGTTTACAGCCCGACATTATCGTAAACAATCGTGTGGGCAAAGGCAGACAGGGGATGAAAGGCATCACGAAAAAGGACAAGGAGTATGCGGGCGACTATGCTACACCGGAGCAAGAGATTGGGCAGTTCAACATCGAGGACGCCTGGGAAACCAACATGACCATCTGCCGCCAGTGGGCCTGGAAGCCAAACGACAAAATGAAATCACTCAAAGAGTGCATCCATACACTGGTAACGGTCGTGGGCGGAGATGGTAATTTTCTTTTTAACGTCGGCCCGATGCCTGACGGCAGGATTGAACCACGGCAGGTTGAGCGGCTGCGCGAAATGGGCCAGTGGCTCAAAAAACATCAGGAAAGCATCTATGGCACCCGTGGCGGGCCGTTCAAACCCACAGCGTGGGGCGCATCAACCCATAAGGGCAACCGTATCTACATCCATATATTCGATTGGCCCAAAGACGGCGAATTGGAGGTGCCAATCTCGCTAAACAGGGTCAAAAGAGCGTATCTGCTGGCTTACGAGCAGCGCGGTGATTTACTCCTGGGGGGCGAAGACAGCGACAACCTCGTCATCACGATACCTCGAAAGGCGCCCGACCCGGTCAGCACTGTTGTTGTGCTGGAAATCGAAGGCAAGGCGGCTGTTACCCGTTACCCTCTCGAGCAAGCAAAAGATGGGGTAATTACATTTCAAGCCGCAGACGCAAAGGTTCACGGTACCAGCGCAAGGTACGAATCCGGTGGCGGCAAGGACAATATCGGTTTCTGGACTAATCCTGACGATTACGTAACCTGGGCCTTTGAAGTTACCAAACCCGGAACCTTCAACGTTGAAGTCACCTTCGCCTGTCCGCAGGGTGCAGCCGGCAGTGAATACACCATTTCGGTCGCCGAGCAAGAGCTCGCCGGCACAGTCAAAAACACCGGCGGCTGGACCAGTTTTGCCACCGAAAAACTTGGAACGCTGAAAATTGACAAAGCCGGAACGTACACATTGTCGGTTAAGCCGAAAACTATGCCCCGCGGCGCGGTGATGAATCTAAAGTCGGTAATGCTTGTCCCAATCAAGAAATAAAAAAATCACACTGGTTTTGTGTGTGCTGTGAATGAGAAATTAAAAAGTGGAACCAAAATAGATAAGGAGTGAGTTATGAAACTTAGACCCTTGGACAACAGAGTTGTAATAAAGCAATCAGAGGCGGAGGAAAAAACCACCGGCGGAATCATTCTGCCCGACACCGCAAAAGAAAAACCGCAAATCGGTAAAATAATAGCCACCGGGCCGGGTAAACTGCTCAAGGATGGCAAACGAAGCAAAATGTCTGTAAAGAAAAACGACCAGGTCATCTACGCAAAATACATAGGAAGCGAAATCGAAATCGAGGGCGACAAATATGTAATCCTCAAAGAAAGCGATATCCTGGGAATTGTCGAAAAATAAAAGTACAATAGTCAATAGTAAATAATCAATAGTCAATGGTAAGAGGTAATAAAAAATGGCAAAGCAATTAATGTTTGACGATATAGGACGAACCCACCTT
Organism: Phycisphaerae bacterium; assembly: GCA_030601745.1. Classification (GTDB taxonomy): domain Bacteria; phylum Planctomycetota; class Phycisphaerae; order Sedimentisphaerales; family Anaerobacaceae; genus JAUVYQ01. The sequence continues at coordinate 9,629 of JAUWBI010000091.1, read as the reverse complement.
AAAGACGGCCTGGCACAATTGGCTGCGGCAGTCAAAGTTACTCTCGGCCCGACCGGCAAAAACGTCATCCTGCACAAAAGCTGGGGCCCTCCAAAGGTAACAAAGGACGGCGTTACGGTCAGCAAAGAAATCGAGCTGCCCGAACCGTTCAAAAATATGGGCGCAAAGATGGTCAACCAGGTCGCCAGCAAGACCTCCGACGTTGTCGGCGATGGAACAACAACTTCAACCGTCCTGGCAGAAGCAATCTACGTCGAGGGCCTCAGGCACGTTACCGCCGGTGCAAATCCGATGGCCATCCAGCGGGGAATCAGCAAAGCCGCTGAAATTGTTACCAAATTCATCGAGTCGGTCAGCGTCCCTGTAAAAGGCCACAGCGATATCGCAAAAGTGGCGACTATCAGTGCAAACAATGACCCACAAGTCGGCGAAATCCTCGCCGACGCAATCGACCACGTCGGCAGGGAAGGGGTCATCGAGGTCGAGGAAGGCAAAGGAATGGAAAACGAGCTGAGCGTCGTCGAAGGTATGCAGTTCGAAAAGGGCTATATATCCCCGTACTTTATGACTGATGCCGAGACCCTCGATTCCGTCCTTGAAGACGCCTATATCCTGCTGCACGAAAAGAAAATATCCAACGTTCGTGAGATTATCCCGCTGCTCGAAAAAATCGCTCAAGTCGCCAGGCCGCTATTGGTCATTGCAGAAGACGTCGAGGGCGAAGCATTAGCGGCACTGGTTATTAACCGCCTGCAAGGCGTGTTGAGAGTCTGCGCCGTCAAAGCTCCCGGCTTCGGCGACCGCAGAAAAGCAATGTTGGCCGACATAGGCACTTCGACCGCAGGGCTGGTGATTACCGAAGATTTGGGCATTAAGCTCGAAGGCATTGAGCTTTCGCAATTAGGCCAGGCCAAAAAAATCGTTGTGAACAAGGACACAACCACAATAATCGAAGGGGCCGGCAAAAAGAAAGACGTCACGGCCCGCTGCGACCAAATCCGCAACCAAATCGAAAAGACAACCAGCGACTACGACCGTGAAAAACTCCAGGAGCGGCTCGCAAAACTAACCGGCGGAGTTGCCGTCATCAAAGCAGGCGCCGCAACCGAGACAGAAATGAAGGAGCGCAAGGACCTGCTGGAAGATGCGCTGCACGCCACAAGAGCGGCGACCGAAGAAGGCGTCGTCGCGGGCGGCGGTGTTGTGTTCCTGCGTGCCATCAGCGAGGTGGAAAAGGTCAGGGCAAAGGCCAGAGGCGATGAAAAAATCGGCTTCGACATTTTAAGTAAAGCCCTCAAAACGCCGACAAGCCAAATTGTGGATAACTCCGGCGACCAGGGCGACGTGGTTGTCGCTCAACTTCTCGAAAAACTCCAAAAACGCAATAACATCGGCTACGACGCCAACACCGGACAGTTCGTCGATATGTTCAAAGCCGGAATCATTGACCCTGCAAAGGTTGCCAGAACCGCATTGGAAACGGCTGCTTCCGTAGCGGCACTGATGTTAACTACCAACGTGCTGGTAACAGACTTAAAAGATGAAGATAAAGACGAAGAGCCGATACCGGGTTCAGTAAGATAAATTCGTCGTGCGTATTGCGTGATGCGTATCGCGTAAAAGAATATATGGCAGGAAAAATAAAAACATATAGAGATTTGAATATTTGGAACGCAGGAATCGAATTAGTCAAAGACATATACAAATTGACAGAAAATTTTCCAAAACACGAGATATACGGCTTAGCCGGTCAAATGAGACGGGCCGCAGTTTCCATACCCTCGAATGTAGCAGAAGGCTTTAGGAGATATCACAACAAGGAATACAAACAATTTTTATATACATCATTGGGAAGTTGCGCAGAACTGGAAACGCAAGTAACAATAGCAAAAGAGTTGAAGTATATACAGCAAGATAAAGAAGCTATATTACTTGAAAAGTCGGATCATATCTGCCGAATGATTTCAAATTTAATTAAAAAACTGTAAAAATATACGCAATACGCAATACGACATACGCAATACGAAACTATGGCCAAGCGGGATTATTACGAAGTTCTGGGGGTAGGCAAAAGCGCCTCTACCGACGATATAAAACGCGCATATCGGCGTAGGGCAATGAAGTATCATCCCGATAAGAACCCTGATGATAAAGAGGCCGAGGCCAGATTCAAGGAATGCGCCGAGGCCTACGAAGTCTTAAGCGACCACGAAAAGCGCAGCCGATATGACCGGTTCGGTCACGAAGGTCTTCGCGGAATAGGCATGCGTGACTACACGCATATGAGGTGGCAGGACATCGGCAGTATATTTGAAGATATCTTCGGCTTCGACGATTTCTTCAGCGGCATCTTCGGAGGTCGGGGCAGAAAGACAGCCCGCCGGGCCGGCCCCACACGCGGCTATGACCTGGAAACCACCGTCGAGCTAACGCTCAACGATATTGCTCAAGGTGCTGAAAAAACCATCGAATTCACACGCCAGGACATATGCTCCGAATGCAGCGGCACCGGCTGTGCCAGAGGAACAAAACCTGAACGATGCACCACCTGCGGCGGAACCGGCCGGGTCGCAAGAGGAGGCGGCCTCTTCCAGATGGTCTCGACCTGTCCGCAATGCAGAGGCAGCGGGCAAATTATTACCAGCCCCTGCAAAAAATGCAAAGGCACCGGCAGAGTCCCCAAAAAAAGAAGCGTCAGCATCAAAATCCCACCAGGCGTCCACGAAGGACAGGGTATAAGGGCCGCCAACGAAGGCGAACCAGGCCGGGGAGGCGGGCCAAGAGGTGACCTCTATTGCTACGTCAGAATTAAACCGCACGAATTCCTCCAGCGCGACGGAAACGACCTTATTGCTACCGTCCCCATAAGCTTTACTCAGGCCGCTCTGGGGACAACTATTGAGGTGCCGAGTCTGAACGGCACAAGAGGCCTGAAAATCCCGCCGGGCACCCAATTCGGAAGCATCTTTAGAATAAAAGGCCAGGGCCTGCCGAACATCCGAACACACCGAACAGGCGACCAGCTTGTGCAAATCATTATTGAAACGCCGGCAAAACTAAACGCAAAACAACGAGAGCTCCTGAGAGAATTCGCCAAAACCGAAAACAAAACCGTTTCTCCTCAATCCAGAAGGTTTTTCGAGAAACTGAAAAAATACTTTGGTAACAATCGATGAAAAATAAAAGTAAAGAAAAACCAAAAGAACAAAAACAATCTAAGCTGACGAAAGAAATGGAAGAGCTTTGCGACAGAATAGACAATTTGCAAAAGGAAAAGGATGAGCTTTTCGGAAAGCTGCAGCGCGTCAGCGCCGACTACGCAAATTTTCAAAAGCGGGTCCCCAAGCAAATCACCGACACGATTTGCTACGAAAAGGAAAAAATAATAAAAACGCTGCTGCCGGCCCTGGATAATTTCGAATCCGCCTTAGGCGGACTCCGGAACGCACACTCAGCCGAAAACGCCGATGTGCTCATCAAGGGCGTCCGGATTATTTACGACCAGATGCTCGATATCTTAAAATCGCACGGCGTTGAGCAGATAAAGGCACTGGGCGAAAAGTTCGACCCCGTCCTGCACGAGGCAATGACACAAAAAGTCGAGCCGGAGCGGGAAGAAAACATTGTCCTCGAAGAGTTCCAGAAGGGATACAAACTCAACGGCCGGGTCATTCGACCAACCAAAGTGATTGTCAACAAGCCCTCTTCAGAGCAAGAAACTATCCAACAACAGGATACCCAACAAAAGCAAGCAACTGATGAAAGTGGCAAACAGTGATTAGTTCAAACTAATTAACCAGTTACCATATTAACCAAATTATGCCGACTTATGACTATATATGTGAAAGTTGTGGATACGAGTTTGAGCGGTTCCAGTCTATAGCCGCCAGACCCATCCGCAAATGCCCAAATTGCGATAAAGGGAGCTTGAAACGGCTCATCGGCGCCGGCTCAGGCGTAATCTTCAAAGGCACCGGATTCTATCAAACCGATTATAGAAGCGAAAGCTACAAAAAGGCCGAAAAAAAAGAGAAAAAGAAAACCGAGATCAAAACCAAAGATTCAAAGCCCACCGATAAAACCAAACCGGACAAAAAGGACAAATAGAAACCAGCATAGTCAGTTTATCTTATCAGCTCGGCGATTTGTTTGAATTGCGGATGTTCACCGGTCTTGAGAAGCTCAAATAAAGCCCCCTCCGTAGAGCCAATTCGTTATTCGCTGCCTGCAACCACAATCGTCAGATGTACCTTTTCCCTCTCTTGCAGGTCGGGTTCTTCACCCGTCAGGCCGGGCTTCGGTGGCATCAAGTCTCCGACAATCTCGGCAAACCGCTCGGCGCTAACACCGTCAAATATCTTCTCGTCGCCGACCCGTCCGGTATCGACAACCAGCTTTGTCTCTTCCCACATACTACCCAAATCGGTCAAGAGTGAATTTAAGTCTTCTCGATTGCAGCTTAAAGCGTATTCGGTTTTGCCCGCCCGGCGTGTAGAGCTGCTGCAATCTAAAAGGTTATCCTCAATCGCCTTGTTGATAAATCCGTTAACCGCAATCACATTGTTTGTCTTCAGCTCAAGCCTGCGATGGGATCCAGCCGCAAGTACGCGGACCTCGGCAGTTAGCTTCTCCGGGCCGCTTACAGGGGCAAAAATCGTGTAAACTACGGCCGACAAAATAGCTACCAGCCCAATCATAGCAGCGGCGGCCAAAACCTTGCGAACCAGCAAATGCCTCACACCTGCCCGCTCGTCCAGCCCCTCGAAGGGGCGGGGCTCGTCGAAACGTTCGGCTCGCCGACCCAACAGTGTCTTTCTTTCCAGTGAAGCCTTTATCTCATCGGCCATCTCAACCGGGGCCTCGGCACGAGGCAAAGAGCCGACCAACATTTTACTCTTCTGAAGTTCCCGAAACCGCTGTGCAATTCGCGCATCATGTGCTACCAGCCGTTCAACCTCAGTCGCTTCTCTCTGCGTCAGCTCTCCGTCAATGAAGCTATTCAGCAATTCTTCGATATTTTGTTCTTCTCTCTGGTTCATTGCAAAATGGCCTCCATAATCTCTCTCAGATTGCTCCTGGCCCTGCTCAATCTGCTTCTGACCGTGCCCAATTCGACATCCAGCACCTTCGCAATCTGAGCATAATTCATACCCTCAATATCCCGCAGGACGACCACCGTTCTTTGCGCATCATCCAATTTCAGCAGCGCACCTGCGACTATTTCGCACAGCTCCTTGTTCGCAGCCACCGCCGCCGGGTCAGGCGAACTATCATCGTTCAAAAACTCCTTCAACTGCTGCCTTGCCTGCCCGTAGTGTTCATCGTCCTCGGCATCCAGGCTCTTGAGCCCGAGTCTGCCGCTTCTCTGGCAGTAATTCAAAGTCAAATTAACCGCTATTCTAAACGCCCAGGTATAAAAACTGCTTCTGCCCTCGAATTTGTCTATATTCTCTATTACTTTGACAAATGTTTCCTGCGTAAGTTCCGCAGCATCGTCAGCGTTTGCACATATCTTCAATATGACGTTATAGATGCGGTTCTGATACTTGAGTATCAGCCGCTCCATCGCCGCAGAATCGCCCTGCCGGCACTGCTCAACCAGCACGGCATCGTCGATGTTGATATTCTCCGATTGCACGCCTTTTCTCCTCAATTAGACCGATATTGCCCCAAAAAGTTCCTGTAAAAATAGGCAAAATAGAGCTAAACCGAAGGATATAATCGCAGATTCACCCTTTTCGGTCAATCTAATTTAACCAGGCAGGCAAATATAGGGTGAATTTAATATTTGCAGGCACACTCACTGGTTGTGACAAATTTTTCTGGCAGCACATAATGGCATTATTAGTAAGGTGTTAGTTGCCTGTGTCATTGCGAGCGCAGCGAAGCAATCTCAACTCATCGAATGTGCGAGATTGCCACGGCCTTTCAGGCCTCGCAATGACAGCCAAAACGGTTAATATCGCAGCATAAAAGCGTTCACAATCAGAAAAAACGGCTTTGCCAGAAAATAATTTCACACCCCACTCACTTAAATAGCTGCAATATGACAGCTTTAGACAATACTTCCGCACCTATCAAACTCACAATGAAGGTTGCGATGGCCTTTGCACCTCTTATATTGCAGGATACCGTATAAGCCCTGTACATTAACGCGACCATCCAGACCGCCATCAGAATAATCAGGATTATAGCAAACGCAAATATGAGCACATCTGTATAATTAATCGCGACCGTTGGAGCGGCCTGGGTAAGTTTGGCCGTCAAATATTCACCAAATCTTCGATTGGCATCAGGAAGCATCGCCACAGCGGCAATCAGGTAAGGCCCGCGTGCCAGGGCCTGCGTTCCAAAAACGTCTATTGCCCTAAAAGATGAACGTGACACAATCAAACCAAAGAAAAGCAGGGGAACCGCCATACATATCCAATTGATTAGACCCTCGGCAAAGAAAAACCATAAAGGTGCTTCCCGGCCCGTATGGACATCCAGCACACCATCGAAATGAGTATTGCCGAGCGAGCCGACAAATGCGCTTGCCAATATAATCACTAAACCTGACAACAAGGCCTTACAGCCCGCCACAAATTTGAAAGGATTAAAGAGCCATTGGCACAGGCGGCGGCTGGCCGCGGTTTTGGTGTCAGTCGTGATTTCGGTCATAGTTTTTCCTCCCTCTCATTTCCCTCAGATTTTTCGGCGAGCTTAATGCGTTCGATAATATCATCGAGGCGGTTGCGGACTGTTGGGTAACTTAGTCGCAGCAGGCGGGCCATTTCTTTTAACGAGCCGCTTGCCTTGATGAACTCAAGCATAAAGGCCTGGTCATCGGATGAAAGCCTGGCCAACGCAGGCAGTTCATATTCGCCCTGGATTTCTGTCCGGCACTGCTCACACACAAGGCTTTTTACCTTTAGTTGACTGTTACACGATGGACATCTTGTAGGCAATACTTTCATAATTATTCCTGTTTACTGAAGTTTTTTAATCCAGTCGGCTATATCTTCAATGACAATCCGTGCGACATTCCCGGCCGTTTCATATTCGGCCGGTGTGGATTTACCTTCACCCTCTATGAACAGATGATTGAGCTTGTCATACCACTTAAATTTAACATTTTTTCGAGAGGACAAGGCCTTTCTCCAGAGTCGAAAATCCGCCTCGGTAACCTGATAGTCCCTGCCACCCTGCAGGATAAACATCGGGCAAGTTAGTTCTTTTGCCGTCTCCGCCGGATTGTACCCGCGCAGGTCCAGCCAGTAAGAAGCTGGCGCACTCCCAAGTGGAAGCTCAGTGGCAGGAGTATGGCTCGACAAATTCGGGTCTTTCACCCTGACAACCTGCCGTTGGAGTTTTTCCAGCTCGCTTTTCTCGGCCTCAGAAATCACGCCGTCCACCGAGAAGACATAAGAGAATTGGTCGAGAATTACATCCTCCAGGGGCCGAGCTGTGCCGGCCATCACAATAAAACCAGCAATTTTTGAGTCGAGTTTTCCAATTCTCGGAATAACAAATCCGCCCAGACTGTGACCAAGAACAAAAATTTTATTGCTATCGATTTGGCCGGTCTTGCGTAATAATGCCACCGCGGCGAGAGCATCATCCATCGTTTCTTCTTTGACGGTAAGCGTATTCATAATAGCTTTCATCTGAAGTGGAAACACTTTGGTGCGTTTGTCATAACGTAAGACCGCAATACCCTGGCTGGCCAGTCCCAACGCCAGGTCCCGGAAGGGCTTGTTGGGGCCGAGGCTCTCGTCTCTATCCTGAGGCCCAGAGCCGTGAACCAGCACCACCGCAGGGAAGGGACCCTGGCCTTTAGGCAAAGCTAAAGTACCCGGCAAAGCCCATTGCCCCGTTCCCACCTGGACTTCTCTTTCACTGAAAGAACCACGTCTTACATAACTCGGCGGCTGATACCTGATAGGCGCCTTACTCGGAACAAAAAACAAGCCGGTAATCTGCTTTTTGCTGTCGAACACAACCTTGGCGTCAAGCACTGCTTTTTCAAATTTGCAAGTTACGAATACGATATCATATTGGAGTACCTTCTCCTTTCGGACACCAAGCTGCTCAACAAAAGGCCCTGTCTGAGCAATGATGGAATTCCATACTTCTTGTAACTTTTCCGCCGGCAGTGCCTTTGTCATTGTGCCGTCGAAATTTGCCACCACTTTTTCATAATCTCCCTTTACCAACAAGCCCACGAAACCCTTCGCCATAGTTTCCAGCGTGTCACCTTTTGAAATCTGCTTTTGTTTCGCCTCACCGGACCTGGGTTTAATGCCCAATTCATACACAGCCCTTTTGGCAAGCTCAACGTCATCGCCTACAAATTCTACAACCGAATTGTCAAGCTTAAGGCAAAAAGCAGGGTCCCCTTTCATCTTAAGGATACTCCTGTGAATCGTTTCAGCACCCGCCAGCGTTACGCATTCGATAACATTCACCTGAAACCGCTTTCCATTCACGGTAAAAATTGTATTCGATAAATTTTTAATTCGGCCGCCGAGTTTTTTCTCAATAGCGGCGGTCTGGTCTCGTAGCGCTATGAAAGAATTTTCAACCCGCCACCCGGCTGGAATCTTCTTGATTAGCTTCCTGGCAACGCTGTCGAGTTTTACTGTTTCAAGGCCCAGGGCCCGGCGGACCTGATTCATAAGCTCGATATCATCGGACCTGGCAAATTCTATGACCGAATTGCCCTGCCGAGCCACATGGGCGGTAAGTCCATTATGCGCCTTGAGAACCTGCTTATAAATCTTATCTGCCGCGTTCGGCGTCGGGCAGTACAAGACGTTCACCTGCAGTTGCTGGCCTTGTATAGAAAGATATGTATTGGACAGTTTCGATATTCGCGCACCCAGCTTGCGGCTGATAGTTGCTGTTTGTCCTTTTGATACTACGAAGGACCTTTCAACCTTCCACCCTTCGGGAACGCTCTCAAACATCTGCTCACCATTGGCTTTTGCTTGAAATCCCACTAAAACTACAACTGCGATTAGCCCGGCCCAGAGACTAATACCTGTTACGCCTACAATCCGCCTCAACATTCGCTTACCTCCTTATCTCGGTTTTTATCCAATTTTACGATATTAAGTATCTTTACAAAGCTTAACTTGAAAAAAGCGAAGCCCTTCTTTAACAATATTAAACTTGACTTTGTTTTTTGCAACTAAAAAATCAATATTTTTTAACTTTTTTTAGATATGCAGAAACCAGCTTTTGAGCGGTAGAAGCCCGGATCTGGGGCATTAGGTTCTTTAGCTAAAAACAAAAAAACGGTCTAATCCGCACGATATAATCGCAGATTAACCCTTTTTGGCCAATCTAATTTAATCAGGAGGGCAAATATACAGGGCACTTAACATTTGCAGGTAACTGATATGGATACTTGGCCCTTGAGTTTTACCCAAGAGTTATATTTTACCCCCCAACCTCACCGCCCTCAAAAACAAGGGGGGCCTATAGCGAACTGGTCGCTATAAGCCCCGAACTGGTGCAAATTCATCAGCTAACTATTAGCCTTGTAGCAATGCTGATTACGGCCACAGGCCCTCATCAAGCCAGCCACTTGCCAGTGCAGCAAAGTCTAAGAAGTTAACCTTGCAATCGAACGGTTCGACAAT
>JAUWBI010000089.1 GCA_030601745.1 Phycisphaerae bacterium | reverse complement strand
ACAGCATCAGCGATAACCTTTTCCGACAGCTGCTTGGCGCCGACTTCAATCATATTCATCGCTTCTTTGTGGCCGCCAAGCAGCAGGTTCAGGTCACCGTCAGCAATCTGCTTATGCGTGGGATTGACTACGAATTCCCCGTTTACCCTGCCCAATCTGCAGGCCCCAATCGGCCCTAAGAAGGGAATCTTGCTTATGGTAAGTGCCGTACTGGCACCTATCATTGCCAGAATATCGGGGTCATTTTCCTTGTCCGCACTTAAAACATTCGCTGTGATCTGCACTTCCTGGAGGTAACCCTCTGGAAACAAGGGGCGAATTGGCCTGTCAATCTGCCTTGCCGTCAGGGTTTCCTTAGTGCTCGGCCTTCCCTCGCGTTTAATAAAGCCGCCCGGAAATTTACCCGCTGCACTGTGCTTTTCACGATACTCAACACTCAGCGGGAAAAAATCAATATCCTCGAATCTTGGCGGTGCCGTTACCGCAGCCACAAGAACGATGGTATCGCCGTATTGAACTACAACTGCTCCGTCCGCTTGCTTGGCAATTTTGCCGGTTTCGATTGATAAGGTTCTGCCCCCAATTTGTCTTTCCACTCTGCATACATCGAACATATACTTTCCTCTATCCGTCCAGCACTAAAAACGGCTGAGCGAAGCTCTTTCAGTGCTGGACTCATCTACTTTCTTAAGCCGAGCCGGGATATAATTTCTCGATAACGCTTGACGTCTTTTTTGCTTACATATTTGAGCAATGCCGACCTGGTCCCGACCATTTTCAGCAGGCCTCGCCTGGAGGCGTGGTCTTTGCGATGAATCTTGAGATGCTCGGTAAGCTCATTAATCCTTTTCGTCAACAGTGCAATCTGCACTTCGGGCGAACCGGTATCCCCCTCGTGCGTCTCAAAATCGCCGATAATTTTCTCTTTTTTCTGCTTGGCTAACATCTTTCAGGCAAATTCCTTCCTTATTCTCCGCATCTCGACATCCAATCGATATACCCTTCAAAATTGGCCAGATACGAAATATATACTTCAAGAAACTCTATATTATAAAACTTAAATTCTGTATTTTAATCGGGTATTACCATGTTTGCAAGCCTTTTCTACGGAAAGAAATGATTAAAATAACTGCCTTTTTCCGGCAAATAAGGGGATGGGGCGTAAGAAATCCTAAATCGTAGGCTCTATCCGCCTACGCTGAAGCTACGGCGGACAAGCGATACTGGATGCTCGATGCTCGATGCTGGATACTCGATGCTCGATACTGGATGCTCGATGCCCGTCGCTTGTCGCTCGTGACTCGTTTTTCTACCGCTTACTTACGTGCGCGGCTCTGTAATCCGCGCAATAACCACCGATCAGTTTTTTTCGCGTGTGCAAACAGAATTTTGCACACCCTACATTGTGAAATCCGAAATCCGAAGCACGAAATACAAAACAAATTCGAAATACAAAGGTACAAAAGAAACCCCCTGCAGTGCAGGGGGCTAACAGGTATTAAGGCAAGGCGGGCGTCGAGTTTTTCCCACACGGAATCCGAAACAAACTCGAAGGTTCAAATTTTCAAATGACCAAAATGGATTCCCGCTTTCGCGGGAATGACAGCGGTTGAGATTGCCGCGTCGGCCTTCGGCCTCCTCGCAATGACATTTTCTTTTGGATTCCTGCCCCCCCCAATCAGGTAGGGGGCAAGCTTCGCGGGAATGACCCGGCTTCGCGTTAGCTACGCCGTGGCAGGCTGGGGGATAAACATACTGGATCCCTGCCTACGACATGCAGGGACAGGGGTGACAGGTTCAGGCAATCGGCAATTAATACCAATTGTAATTAAATGTTGCGCTTTACATAAAGAGCAACGAGCCATCCCCAAGCTGCGCTTGAGGCTGCCACCCGTCAAGCCGTTTATAGCAACACAAGGTAGTTAAGTTAGTGTGCGATAACACTGGAAATTCTAAACACCGGTAATAGCAGCGCTATCGCAATAGTACCGATAATCGCGCCCAAGATTGCTATCATTAGCGGCTCTATAAGGGCTGTAACGCTCCTGATTGAAGCTTCGAGCTTTTTTTCGTAAAAGACCGATATCTTATCACAGACTTCACCAAGCTTGCCGCTCTTTTCCCCTGCACGGAGCATCTGGATAATCCCGGGTGCGATTAACCGGGTTCGGCCCGCTTCGCTGCCCGCCGAAATCAGTATCGACTCTGATAGCTGGTAGCCGTCGCGAATCTTTTCGTCCGTCTCAGCCCAGAGCTGCTGAAAATAGTAATTTTCACACGAGCTTTGCATCACTTCTATCGAGTCCAGCAGGTTCACGCCCGTGTTGACCATTGTCGCCATAATACGCATGCTGCGGGTTACTACCATATCGATAAACATCGTGCCCAGCACGGGTGTGCGGATTTTTATAAAATCTATCATCCGCCGGCCAGCTAACGTACCGGCCCAGTAATATAATGCCATTGACCCTAATATAACTACCGTCACCACAGTCGTCATCACTTGCAAATCACCCATCATCCGCGACAGGCCAACTAATACTTGAGTGATTTTTGGCAGCGAGGCTCCTCTGGCTTCATAAATTTTCATAAACCTCGGCAGAACAAAGAACATCAGCGTTCCCGTCGCCACCACGGCCATTATCGCCATTATAAATGGATACGTAAGTGCTCCTTTGATGCGTTTACGGGTTTCGGCCTCAAAGTTTAGATAGCCGCTGAGCACATTGAGCATTTCAGCCATCTTGCCGGACGCTTCCGAGGCCTTGACCATACTGATAAACATCGGATTGAAAACTTTCGGGTAGTCGGCCAGCGCTTTTGAAAAATTTTCACCGCTCTTGACCGTTTCTGCCACATCCATAATTATCATTTTTAATGTGCCTTGTTCGGCTTGCTCGGCAATAGCATCCAGAGCTTCGCTAAGCACCACCCCGCTGTCAAGCATCACTGATAGCTGCGTCGTGAACAGTATCAACTCCGCTTGCTTTACCTTTGCCGTATAGGGCTGCCGCTGCGCCGGGACCGCAGCTTGTGACCAGGCCGCGAGATGCTCATTTTGCGTTTGAGAACCCGTGGGCTTTGTGGGGTCCCGCTCACCTGTAAAATCAACCTTTTCTGTAGTTTCTGTTGCTGACACAGACATTTATCAGTTTTCCAACTTTCAATTGTCAACGCCCATTCTCATTGTCAATTGCTTCGGTCGTTCTCAATACTTCCTCGATGGATATAATGCCCGCCTTTACCTTTTCAATCCCATCTAATTGCAAAGGAACCATTCCACTTTTAAGCGCCCTGGCTCTCATTTTTTTCAAACTTGTCCGCTCATTAATCATTTCCATAATTTCCTCATTCGGCACAAAGAGTTCGTGAATGGCAATTCGGCCGGCGTAGCCGGTGTTCCGGCATTTTTTACAACCTACACCGCGATAAAATTTCACGGCCTCCCCGTTCAACTTTTCAACCACCTTTTTTATGCTCACAGACGGCTTATATTCCGTCTTACAATTTGGACATATCTTTCGCACTAATCGCTGAGCTAAAACAGCAATCAGCGAAGCGCTTACAAGATAAGGGGCAACGTCCAAATCCAGCAAACGCGTTACCGCTCCGGACGCATCATTCGTATGCAGAGTTGACAGAACCAGATGGCCCGTCAGAGCCGCCTGAACCGCAATATTGGCTGTTGCTTCATCCCGAATCTCGCCAACCATTATTATATCCGGGTCCTGCCTTAATAAACTTCGCAGCGCCGTCGAAAATTCAAAGCCGGCGCCTCTGTTCACCTGAAACTGATTTATACCTGCTATATTGCACTCCACCGGGTCTTCAACCGTGCAGATATTGACCTCTTCGCTATTTAACTCAGTAAGGGCCGCATAAAGGGTGGTATTTTTCCCCGAACCGGTCGGCCCCGTCACCAAAACTATGCCGTTCGGAGATTGTATTACTTCCCTGAATAGCTGCAGGTTTTCATAGGTAAATCCAAGCAATTCAAGATTGAAAAGCACCTTTTGCGGGTCGATAATTCTGATAACTACCTTTTCGCCAAAGTTGGTCGGCATAACCGATACTCGTAAATCGATGGGCCTGCCTTCTACTAAAACGTGAATCCCGCCGTCTTGCGGCAGACGGCGCTGAGCAATGTCCAGCTCAGCCATAATCTTGACTCGCGAAACAATCGCCGAGTGCATCTGATGAGGCGGACGTATCTTCTCATACATCCTGCCATCGACTCTGTATCTGACCCGTAGTTTCTTATCGTCCGGCTCGATATGAATGTCACTGGCATTCTCCCGCACGGCGTTGTAAAGCAAATAATTGACCAGCTTTACAACCGGCGATTGGCCGGCTATCTCCTCAAGATTACTTATATCCTCCGTGATATTTTCTATCAGCGTAAAATCTTCCAGTCCCTCATCATCGATAATATCGTCGATAACGAAGACATTGGCCGCCGGCAAATATGTCTGCAGCGTGGCCTTGATGTCCTTGGTCGTCGAACAGACTACCTGAACCTTACAGCCGCTTATACGCTCTATTTCATCTATCAAAAACACGTTTGTCGGCTCGCTCACCGCCACCGTAAGCCCATTGCCAACCTTAAACAGCGGCAAAACGATATGTTCTTCGAGAAATTCCCTCGGCAGAATCTCAAGCGCCCTTGCGTCACATATCTTCGGACTAACCTGCGCATAAGGCACGCCGTACGCCTCTGCAAGCGCCGAGGCTATCTGATTCTCCGTACAGTAATTCATCTCGACCAGAAGCTCGCCGAGCAGTCTGCAATGGCCCTTCTCTTTCTGTTCAGCCAGAGCTTTTTCAATCTGCTCAGCCGTCACAACACCACGCGCCAGCAGCAGCTGCCCAAGCTGCATTTTGTTTTCCACCGCTATTTGACTCATAGCTTTTCCTGTTGATAATTGATAATTCAATAATCAATAATCTTTAATCACTGCCTTTCTCTACGCAAAACTCTTTACCGCCTCGGTAAGTTCGGCGTAGCGGTCGAATTCATTCTCAAGTCGGGTGATTTCCAGAATCTTCGCGCAGTTTTCATCAAGCCCCGCTAATCTAAGCTCGGATTTGTTCTCGCTGCAGTAGTCCCGCGACCACAACAATTTTTCCAATCCCTCACTATCAATAAACCCCACGCCGCTCATATCGAGCACAATGCCGGCCTTGTGTGCGGCAATTATATCGGTGATTGTATTTTGGAACAGCTCGACAAAATCACCGTCCAGCTCACCTTGCAATTCAACGACTGTAACATTGTTATAATCTTGTGTTTTTATTCTCATCTGATTAGAGTCCCCACAGCAGCAGTGCCATATTCTACAGAACGACTTCTCCCATAAATTTCGCCGAAACTGTCCCGCATAATGTCCCATAGCTGATAGACGTCGCTGTTGATAAATACTCTGCCGACTTTCTCGTCAAACTGCGTGCCCAATCCTTTCTCTATTTCCGCCATTGCTTGTTCTACGGTCAGTGCGCCTCTGTAAGTTCGTTTTGATGTCATTGCGTCAAAACTATCCGCCAATCCAACAATTTTGCCTGTCAGCGGTATCTGCTCACCGACTAAACCGTTGGGATATCCCTTGCCGTCGACTTGCTCGTGGTGACACAGTACGCCCGGCACGATATCACGCATCTGCTTTATTTCACGTAAAATACCTGCCCCTATCGATGGATGCTTTCTTACACGGCTGAGCTCCTGCTCGGTTAGTTTACCCTGCTTGCACAATACCACTTCGTCTATTCCTATTTTTCCTATATCATGCAGCAATCCAGCCAAATAAATCTTGTGTATCTGGTCTTCTTCCAATAACTCTTCCTCGGCGAGCTTTTCGGCAAGCCATCGTGAGATAAATGCAACCCTTTCAGAATGGCCGCGCGTGTACGGGTCCTTGGCATCAATACTGCTTGTTAGTGCTTTCAACGAACCTATAAATAATTCTTCGAGGTCTTTGAACAGCCTGCCGTTCTCGACAAACACCGCACATCCATTGGCCACCGAGTTAAATAGTTTTACATCGGTACTGTCAAAATCCTGCTTGTCGATTCTGTTTATTGCAACCATCAGTCCTGTTACACAGCTGCCATTTTGAGTTCTTTCTGCAAAATGGGATTCCACCCTCTCTTTACCGAATAAAGGTACCGCAATAATATTTTTTATGTTGTCCGACCAATCATATTTGAAAGGTGAATCCACTTCGCTGTCCAGAAGGGCTTCCTTACCGCTGTTTATTTCCTCCACCACCCGGCTGTGTAAAATAGCTGCCATCCGCTCATCTATATCTATCAATCCCGACCCGGCAGTCACAACCAACTGCTTTTCGTCCTCTATAGTCTTTTCCAGCACTACTGCGATACCTTCGACAGAGACAATATCGGTTAAGCTGTCACAAGCCATCTGCAGAAAGTTGGCGTCCGGTTCGGTAACCTTCATATTTGTGCTGAGCTTGTGAAGCAGCACCAGCTCCTCGTATGTTTGCGCCAGCTCGGTGCCGACCATTTCAATTTGTTCTTCGGCTTCTGTCTCGGCTTGAAAATTCTCTGCTAAAAGCCCAAGCATTTCAGTGAAAATGGATTCTTGATTCGAGCATCCGGTATCCGCCATCGAGCATTCGGTACTCAGCTCAATAAGGGCTGCTCCAACAGCTTCGCTCCCCCGTTTTAGAACAGCAGCCAAAACCGGATTTGTTTCGCCAAGTCGGCAAACTTGCGTCTCTGTCCCGACGCAGTTTTCCTCACCTTCTTTGCTTAAAGCTCGCCGGCTTGCCTTTATTAACTGTTTTCGGCTGCTTTTGAATTTACCACCCTCGCACAGCAAGACAAGCTCCCCGTCGGCATTGCAAACTGCAAAATTAACGCCGAATTTATTTACCTTACCGCCAAACCTCTCAAACTTACGTAGTTGTGGCGAACTTAAACTTTTCCTGATTGTATCCAATTTCGTATTTTGCATCTCGTATTTCGTATCTCGCTTCACACCTCACGATTGATTACCGCCCTCTGATATAGAATATCTTCGATGTTTTCCAACAACTCCCTGGGGCTAAACGGCTTGCTAAGACACCCTGATATCTGCAAATCTTCTTGCTGCTCTTGCGAAACAGCAAAATTTCTCGCTGTCAGCAGAATTACCGGTATATCTTTTGTCTCCTCGTTCTGCCGAATTTTCTCCACAAGTTCCAGCCCCGTCATAACCGGCATCTGAAAATCCGTAACGATAATGTCCGGCTTCTCCGCGCAAGCCAGCTCAAAGGCCTCAGCGCCGTTCGTTGCCATTATGACCTCATAACCGTTATTACGAAGCTTTATCGCCGCCACGTGAACGATGTGTATCTCGTCGTCCACAACTAAGACTTTCTTTTCCGCCATTGTTCTGCCTCCTCAATTCTTAGTGTTTAGCGTATGATTTTTTGCCACACGCTATTACTATCCGATGCTTTTACACTACTGCTTCGACTGCTCCTCTCCTTGCCAGAGGCAGCTCAAAGCCAAAAGTGCTCCCCACGCCGGGCTCACTTGCAACAAACACCCGGCCATCGTGGACCTTTTCGATTATTTGTTTAACAAGGTTAAGTCCCAACCCTGTCCCTTTTGCGCAACTTTCGTTTGCACCAACCCTGTAAAATTTATCAAAGATATGCTCAATTTCATCTTCAGGAATTCCAACTCCCGTATCAGTTACGCTAACTCGTGCTATGTTCGCGGTTTCGTCAACCTCAGTTTCAATTCTTATCGAACCCCCACCGGGAGTATACTTAACGGCATTACTTAGCAGATTGACAATAACCTGCGAAATCATATCCTTGTCCGCATACACCTGGTCGAAAACAATCGGCTTCTGTGCAATAATCTCGATGTCCTTTTCTTCAGCGTAACTTTTTATCATTTGCAACTGTTCTTCTATCAGTATTGTCAAGCTGACAGGCGCCTTTTCCACCTTTATCAGGCCCGACTCTATTCGTGAAGTATTCAGGATATCTTCAATCAGCCGATTCAACCTCTGTGCCTGACTTTGAATCACCGAGTAAAACTCTTTTCTCATCCGGCTGTCTTTCGCCTCGCCGTCAAGCAGCATTTCCGAATAGGCGTTGATAGAAGCCAGCGGCGTTTTTAATTCGTGGGAGACGTGACTTACAAAATCATTTTTCATTTGTGATATTTCCTTCTCACGCGTAATATCGTGCAGCACCGCTACGACCCCGCAAACCTGCTCCCTCTCATCGTAAACACACGAAACAATGCAATCGAAGGTTCTTGGCTCTCCATCTTCCAAAAACGCAATTTCCCGTTTCGTTGCTCGTACCTTACTTTGTCTGCTCTGGCGCAGAAAATCTACAAATTCACTTTTACCTGCGTCCCCCTCTTCGCTGCAGACAAGCTCGTCAATGGGTCTCTGCTGCGAAGCCCTGAAATCAAAATTGAAAAGCCTGCCAGCCGCCTCGTTTGCCATCGATAACCTGTCAAATTCGTCAATCACGATAACGGCATCGCGGATGCTGTATATAATGGCCTCAATGTTTCTTTTTTGTCGTTGTGTTAGTTGAATCTGAATTTGCAAATCCTCGATTTGCTTTTCGAGCTCACCTATTACATTAGAGTAACTATCAATTCGCTCTCCAATCGCCTCACTCAATTCGTCAATGTTGCTGATTTTCGATTTCCGGTTTCCGATTTTCGACTTATAATCGGCAGTTTCTTTCTTGAGCAACCGGGCTATGGATGTGATTCCCCCAGCCAGCTTTAGCCAATACCAGCCGAGCCAAATCACGCCCGCAGCCCCGATGATGTAGCACACCAGCACAACGGGGGCCCATTGCACATAACCGGCAAAACGCCAACCCTCTTCCGTGCCGGAGTCCAGCCACCCGGAGAGGCCCCCTATAAACAGACTGACTGCCACAATACCTGTAACTATCACGTATAAGTTTCTTCTGAACTTCAAAACAACAGCTCCAATTCTTCTTCAACCTTCAATTTATGATTTAATTTCCAGCCGGTAATCACCAATCCCGGATGTTTTTTCCTTTGGCCAGGAAATCTCCCAGCTCGCTGCGGGGATTTATTTCCCGTGCCCTTTTGTATGCTCGTTCGGCCTTGCTCCTTTGGCCAAGCTGGTCATAACATCTTGCCCTCATAAGCCACGAAAAACCCGCGTTCTTCTTATCTGCCGCTATCCTTCCAAAGCTCCTGAGCGCCGCGGCGTAATCACCGTTCGCATATTGTGCGCAGCCAACCAAGGCAATCGCATCGCTATAGCCCGGCTGCAAAGCCAACGCCTTTTGCCCACACGTAAAGGCCCTGTTTGGCGCGCCTGCACCCAATGCCGCCTGACCCATTTTCACCCAAATCTCAGCGTTGTCCCTTTCCTCGATGCTTAATTGACTGTAGCAATTAACAGCCCTGCCATATTGGCCGCCGTTCATACTGCACAGTGCTGTCACTTGCAGATACAATTTCTTTTTCTGTTCATCCCGGCACTGCTTGAACAGACTATCAAAAATCTCCGCCGCCTCGTCCCACTTGCCGCTAAACACATAGCAATACCCGAGCGATTCAGCTATGTCACTGTTATCACCTGTCATAAGCATTGCTTGCTTGTAAAGCTCGATAGCCCGCTCGTTTTTTCCCATCCGGCCCATCAATTCCGCCGCCGCCACTTTCAACGACACATCGCGCGGCAGAGCCGACATTTTCCGGGTCAGCAGCTTTGCGGCCTCGGAGTAATTGTTCCGGGCAACCTGCACGTCGGCGACGGCAAGAATGTAATCGACGTTTGTCGGTTCCAGCAACAAGGCCATTTTGTAAAGCGTGTAAGCTTTTTCGTAGTCCCTGCTTTCCTCTACGGCTACACCCAGCCAGTACCAGCCTTCGTGAAGCTTTTCGTCCAATTCGAGAGCAAAACCAAGCTGCCCAATTGCCTCATTGCGCCGACCATTTTCCAAAAGCAGCTTACCGTACAGCCCTCGAGCTGCAGCATTGTTAGGGTCGGAATTAAGGCACTCTTGTACGGCTTTGACCGCCCGGTCATAGTTTCCCGCGTCATACTGCTGCTGCGCTAAAGTGAGTTTGATTCGCGCGGACGTCTTGTCCCATCTTTGCCTGGCAGCTCTTTTACTCTGCGCTTGCGACTCACAGCCCGCACAGACAGCCAGCACGACTGTTATCGCCGCGATTGTTATTTTCCGTAGCATCTTAAATTCTCCTGCAACTTTCTCCGTGTATCACGGGCATCCTGCCCGTGAAAACACGGCCAAGATGGCCGTGCCACCTGTCGTTATCTTCTCAGCCACTTGTTTGCCTCTTCTCGTTCAATAACATCCAGCATAACTCTTTCTATTGTTGCCACATCATCAGGGGCTGTTTCGCTGATAATCCTTTCTTTTAGCCGGAGCGCCTCCAGGTATGTCGGGCGAAGTTCGAGTACCGAGCTCACTTTATCCAGTGCTGCCTGGCTATCACCATCAAGGTAGTATTTCACGGCCTCTGTGTAACGGTCCTCTGCCAACCTCGCTCTGCCGGCCCACTGCAGCGCCATACGGGCGCCATAGCGTTTACGACCGATGTCGGCCACTCTGGCTTCACCATCAGTCTGGTCCGCTGCGTCTATAATATGAGGGGTCAGCAGGATTATCACTTCCTGACGTTGAACCGTATCGGCGGTGCTTCTAAAGGCCGCTCCGACAAGCGGCAGGTCACCAAGTAACGGAATCTGTGACCGTATCGTTCTTACATAATCTCTGAACAGACCGCCAATGACAATTGTTTCGCCATCTCTTACAATAATGTTAGTCTTCAACTCGGCCGTGACTTCTTCCGGAGGCTCCTTACCTGGCGTAAGTGAACTATCCTTTGGATAAATGTCCATACGGATGTAACCGTCATTGCCGATATAAGGCCTGAACACTAATTGCGTACCCGTTTTTAGAAATTCAACTTTCGTGGTTGCAGTACCACCCTCCGAAACGGTAGTTTGAGAATCGTATCCCGTCTTAGTACCAATCAGAACGGAGCCCTCCTGCTTGTTCAAAGCCAGTATCTTGGGATTAGCAAGAACCGTGACATCGGTAATGGATTCCAACGCCGTTATAAACGCTGTAACATTACCGCTTCTAACGCCGATTCTTAATCCGCTGCCTCCCACGGTGGCAAAACCAGCGGTCTCCAGTGCTGTCCCGGCAACTCCCGCAGCTATTTGCTCGAGAACCGTTTGCTTCACAACAGCAGTGTTATACTCATCGCCCGTTTGTGCCTCGGCACCGGTTAAGCTGACACCACCTAACAGGTTCAAGTCAACACCGAGCGACATTCCTTCGGTCAGAAGTACGCTTAAAATAGTTGCCTCGACAAGGACCTGTTTCGGCCTGATGTCAAGCGCAACTATCACCTCTTCGGCCTTAGCAATGTTCTCAGGATAGTCATAGACAATGAGCGTATCGTGCAGCGCCAAGCTGTCGCCGCCGCCGCCACCGCTAAGCGAGCTTCCTCCGCTGGAACCACTCCCACCACCGCCGGATATCTCCGTCTCGGCAGCAGTGCTGGCCTGGACTTGCCCTGCACCGCTCAGCACCGGCTTTATGAGCTTGCTCGCTTCTTCTGCTGTGATGTAGTACAAGGTGAAGACCTTGTGTATCATTCGGCTTTCATCTTCCTTGAACTTTTTGTATTCTTCTTTGCTGTATACCTTGATTACGTTGCTGGACTGTTCGTATTTGAAGTTCGTGCCCAGAATCGCATCCATAGCTTCTTCGAAGGTTACATCAAACAAACTCGTAAACCCCAACACTCCGTCAACTCTCGGCGATGGCACAATGTTTTTCTGATACCGACCGCCCAAAAACCGAAGTGCATCCTGGACTCTCATATCCTTCTTAAAACTAATCGACTGAATCTTCCCACCTGCGATTACACCAACATCTGCACGACCGATGCTTTCATTGGCACCGGCCCCAATCGGGCCTTGTCCAGCGCTGCCAACCGCAATCGCTGCCATCACAACCAATACAAAGCCCCATACGAACAAATCTTTTCTGTTCTTGATTTTGTAACTTGATTTTTTTTCGCAATACATAATTTAGCTCCTCTTTTTTATTGATTATTGACTATAATCAATAATCAGTTATTAACGCCTGTGTAAGTCTCAACGTTATTTCTGCTTCTCCACATCTTATAAACACCGTCTTTTCTTCAATTCCAACTACTTCACATTCATACGTATCGGCTCCGTCCCTGACGAGCAATTTGTCCCCCACGGCTAACAGCTTATCATTGATAAAGGCCTGGGGATTTTTGCCCAACCCTATTGCCTCCAGCTTTAGCTTCTCTGCAACTCGCTTGACTATTTCTTCATCACCATTTCTTGAAACGACATTTACTTCTCCACCACTCATAAAGCTCTGCCAGTCGTTCACAGCAAAAAAGTCTTTCGTAAGTACATCATTGCGGCCTACAACTTCCGGCAGCTCTATAAAAGATATTTTTAATTCCGAATTCGACTGCTTCATATCCTGGTCCACCACTGCCGCTTCAACGCTCTCCGGCGTCTTTCTCAAGAGCACTCTGACCCACATAAAGCCCATCAGTGCAATCAAGCACAATGCCACAATGCCCTTTTTCTTCTCTGCTGCAAATCGGCTAAAAACCCTATTGGCTCCCTTGCCATCATTTCTCACATTTTGCTTCATATCTTCTCAGGGGTCCCCAAACACCCTTTTTTGCGTTTGGGACGCCCTTACCCTTGCCTGGCCTCTGGCCTGTAATAAATGAACACCTTCGTCTGCATACTCACTTCGCCGCTGAAATCGTTATCGTTCACAAGTTTCACCTGCTCAATCCGAACCAATCTGTCCAGTTCTTGCATCCGTCTATAGAACTCGAATATCTGTTTCAATCTTCCTTTACACTGCATATTCACCGGTATACAGTTCAATTCATCCACCTCTATCTCCTTACCGGGCGCAATCACCTGCCCTTTTAGATGATGCTCATTCATCAAATTAGCGATTCTGTGCAAAAACACGCCAAGCTCCATTTGCGCTGGTATATTTGCCTCATGGTTTCCAACCGCCCTTTGCAGTTTCAGCAATTGCTCTTTGAGGGCCGGCAGTTGTCCGCTCTGACGCCATGCTTCAGCAACAGCAAGTGTCTGTGCAGCTCTTTTCTGCCCGATGGCCTTTATTCTTTTCTGCAAAGGCAGATACCGAAGCAGCACAAACCCGCTCACCATTGCTACAGCTACAGCACATATCGCTATTTGTTGTCTTTCTCGAAACAGCATTTTTACTTTTTATCCCTCACGATAATTCGCCAGATAGCAACTTATCTCAAACTCACTTACCTGCAAATCTTCTCCGGCTCTCACTTTTATCTTCCTGTTTCGTGAAAACGATGGGTAAACCTGACAAAAATACGGCGAATCTTCCAACTTGCATATCAACGCTGCTACATCGCCCGCATCTGCCGCCACCCCGCCTATCACCACCTTAAATCTGACGTCACCCACAAACGGTGCGCCTTTTCCGCCAAATTTAGGCCGAGATACTCTTACCGCAGAACCACTGTCTGGCCTGCCCCCTTGCTTGCCCGCAAACCTCTCGGCACCGAATTCCACTTTGTTAAGCACTATCTTTTCACCAACCAAAAAGCTCATCTCCGCCAAAACGCTTGCGACATCAATTTTCGAATCAATCTCCTCTATAGATTTCACCTTTTTCTGCAACCCTGTCACTTCACTTTTAATCCTGGCGAATTCTCGTGATGCACTTTGTACTTCCGCTTGTCTTGCTGTCTCCTGAGCAAGCTTTGCGGTGGCTTTTGAAATCGAGCGAGTGGCAACAAAGTTCCACGCCATCATCACCACAAATACGCCGCTCAGAGCGACGCATTGTGTGCGATAACTAATCTGCCGCCGCCGCCCGCTTGTATACCATTTTGGAAGAAAATCAATTTCTCTCATAAGTCAAAAATCAATTACCTCCATCCCAGCCCTTAAGACTGAGCCCCACGGCTACCGCCCACTCACAAAGCAGGCCTCGCCTGTCACTATCAAAATTTATATTCATCATATCAAAGCCCTTCAACGGCTGAGCCACCTCAATCTCAACCGTCAATTGGCGCCTCAAAATGTTAAGCAAAATATTTTCGTATGCCTCTCCGCCGGCAAAAACCGCTCGCTCCACACGCCTGCCCCTGAATGTTACCGTATAATATCTAAAACACAGTGATATCTCTCTTGCCAGCTCTTCGGCAACTACCCCTACCGCATCAACCATAACCTGCCGTGTCGATGCGTCGAGAGGAACCCCATTTTGCCCTCCTTGAGGGATGGGAAATCCGCTGCCTTGCTCCGCTGCGCCTGATGCCGGTGCCCAAAGCCCTCTTTCAGCGCTTGCCAACCGTTCCATTCTCAGCTTGCCTCGCAGCGTCTCAGCTTCGTTGATGCTAATACCTAATCTTGCTGCGATTTCCCGATTAAATTTCTCTCCACCAATCGGTATCTGCTTAACAAAACTAATTTCACCTCCACGACCAAACACCACGGTAGTAAATCGGCTTCCCAAATCCACAAAAACCACCGTGTGCTCTCTATCTTCCTGACGCCTCAGCGACCTTTCAAAGCTCCTGAACAATGCACACGGAACCGTATCTATTGCCACCGGTCTAAGCTGCGCTTCCTCAAGCATCCCAATGTGACTTTTTATTGTTTCATTATCTGCAGCAAACAGTATCAACTCATTCTTAACCTCATCACCTTGCCTGACATTGCCGGCAAGCATATAGTTAATCCCGTCTCTATCCGGGTCCAATCCAAAACGCTGGGCAACTTCTTTTCTCAAAGTCTGCTCGATTTCGCCGCTCTCTGCCTCAGCCAGTCGCAGACTTGTTATTTTCAATTTGTCATTAGGCAAACACGAGACAACATTTCTTCCACGAAAGTTACCATCCGCCAGCATTTGCTTTATCG
>JAUWBI010000081.1 GCA_030601745.1 Phycisphaerae bacterium | reverse complement strand
AATTGGACACTTGGTGAAAACAAACCCAATCAAACCCAATTTCCGAAAAGCACAAATGAATGTAAACTCACTTATAACAAAGGATTACAGAAAAAACGACGCTTTCGCAGTCCAAAAAAACAAACCCAAAACAAACCCAATCAAACCCAATTTCAAAGGCAAAAAAATGCTGCAAAGTCCGAAAAGGAGAAAGCACACCTGTGGATAGAACGAGTTATTTACGACCACCTTTGCGAATTCGTTGCAATGGAAAAGGCCGAGTATTTGATAATATTTTTCCAGAGCGTTTATGGCGGACGGTGAAAGTAGAGGAGGTTTATCTGCAAAAAATTACACTTGAGCTCAGCTATCTGAAACAGGCCCTACCGGTGTTTTCAAATATCGGGTATTACCCACTCGTCGAGTTACCCCGATGCGGTCAAAGTAGTCGAGAAGCGGTATAGCGAATTTACGGGAAGTATCAAGAAGATACTTGAACTTTACACTTTCCAGTCTGCCCTCTTTATTGATAAACGAGATGAGAATTTGGCGAGCTTGGTCAATAGCCTTGCAATGGAAGAGAAGATTATTTTCAACTCGCACAAGGCGCTCCTGCTCGATTAATATCTGCAGAATTTTCTGTACCTTCTCTGGAGTGGTTGCGGCCGGTTCAATAATCTCTTCACATTTTGGGGGATTAAAGGGTCGCTCGCTGAAAAGTGATTCGACGGTCTCCAGCAATTTTTGCTCGTCTTCACTAAACGTTTCGCGATGGTCCGGCAAAGCCAGGCGATGATTTCTTTCTGCGAGTTTACCCTGCGAAATTAATAGTTTAACAAGACCGTTGAAAACATTCTTTTCAAGGCCGGATGCTTCAGAAAATTGCTCGAAGCTCATCCCCGGGCTTTCGGGCCTCTTGCTGTGAAACTCACTGACTATGTTAAGTAGTCGCTGCTGAACAAGTGCAACGGTGTCACTATGAATATATAGTTTCAAGGCCAGATTGAGGATTTTGCTCTCATGTATGAGTGCCGCGAGGATTTGTTTTAGTGACTCCGGCGGTATTTTTGTACGAAGTGAAAGCTCCGCTTGACCAATGGCGAGGGTCTTGGCCGTTTTTATGCCGTATTCAACAAAATCCTTCTGTACAAGCACTGCCTTTGCTCGGGTCTGGACATCTTGCAGTATCGCAGGGTGGCTTCGTTTGAGCTTTTTCGGGACCGCCTCTATAATCATTCCCCCGCCTACTGTCTGGACGGGTGACAGGCTGCGCAATATGAAACGATCACGAGGCCCCGCCACAACAGGTTCGCTTAACTTAAATTGTACTATGCATTCCTGGCCGGCAGTAACGCTATTGCCTTGCATTAGATACATTGTCGAAACAACTTCGGAAGTGCCGGTATGAAATTTCATTTGTGTACCGGTTTCGAGACTGAGTCTGTTAGAGCCAAGGACGTGAAGAGTACACAGGTACCACTGTTGTGGAGAAAAGTATTCACCGAGTGTAACCACGTTGCCGCGTCTGATAGTTTTATGGTCCCAATGGGGGATATTAAGTGCCGCACACTGGCCGGATATAGCAATGTCACTGTCTCGTTTGTACACCTGTATTGCTTTTATTCGACCTTTAGTTCCCTGGGGCAAGAGTACCACCTCATCACTGGTTTTGACTGAACCTGAAACCGGAATGCCTGTAACGACTGTTCCATAGCCTTTGAGTGAGAACGTGCGCTCGACGGGCAGTCGAAATACGCCATCAATTTTTTTCGGCTTGATTATGCCGACGAGCTTTTTAAGTGCCTCGTAGAAGGTGTCAAAACCCTGGCCCGTTATACTTGATAGTGGAAGAATCGGGGCATTCTCCAAAAATGTTCCCATGAGAAAATTCTTAACTTTAGCAGTAACAATTTGGAGATGGTCCGACTCGACGCAATCTACTTTCGTCAAAGCCACGATACCATGTTTGACACCCAGCAGTGTAAGGATGTCAAGATGCTCGCGCGTTTGGGGCATAACACCGTCGTCAGCGGCAATAACGAAAATGACACCATCAATGCCGCTTGCACCGGCAACCATTGTTTTTATAAAATTCTCATGGCCGGGGACATCAACAATGCCGATTTCCATATCAGATATTCTGCACGGCGCAAAGCCAAGCTCGATAGACATACCGCGCTGCTTTTCGGCCTTGAGCCGGTCCGTGTCGCATCCGGTTAGGCATTTTATCAGGGCGGTCTTGCCGTGGTCTATATGGCCGGCGGTGCCCAGTGTGATGTTGGTTTGTACTGTGCCCATGGCCTTAGTTTCTCTAACCGAGGATATTGAGTAGTGCTTCAATAAGAATTTTATCGTCCCCGTCTCGTAAAGTGCGCGGGTCAATAAGGACCTGCTCGTTCTGTATGCGGGTAAAAATCGGGGTGCTGTAGTGGCGAAGCTGTTTAGTCAGTGATGTTGCGCTGATTTTTTCCGGGCGTATTGCTACCAGTGTTGTTGCGAGATTTTGCGTTGGTAAGGAACCGCTGCCCATTTGCGAAAAACCAGAGATAGTTGTAACGGCTGCATCAGAAATTCTTTTGGTTAGCTGTGAGGCTATCCGCCTGGCTTCATCAGTAACATTGGACAGGTCGCGCATAAGCATTTGCAAAGTGGGGACCTGGCAAAGAGCGATGGATTCATCGAGGAAAAGCTTCAAGGTCGCTTCGAGTGCTGCAAGCGTAAGCTTACCGACACGGACAATTCTGGCAAACTGATTGTTCCGTATGGCATTTATCAGTTTGGCTTTGCCGAGGATGATTCCTCCCTGGGATGCGCCTATCAGCTTGTCAGCGCTTGCGGTGACAATATCAGCGCCTTTACTAATCGATTCGGCCAAAGTTGGTTCAGGCTCGAAACCGAAGCGGGAAAAATCTATAAGGGCACCGGCACCAACGTCGTCAATCATAATCAGTCCGTGTGTGTGTGCGATATCAACAAGCTCATCAAGGGCTGCCTCTGAGGAAAATCCTTGAATTTTGTAATTGCTCGGATGGACGCGGAGAATTGCTGCGGTGTTTTCGGTGATGGCATTGGCGTAGTCGTAAGCGTGTGTCTTGTTGGTAGTTCCGACCTCAACGAGTTTGGCACCACTGAAAGCCATAACATCGGGCAGGCGAAATGAGCCGCCTATTTCGACAAGCTGGCCCCGCGAAACAATAACTTCTTTATCCTTTGCTATAGTGTTTAATACAATAGAGGTGGCAGCCGCATTATTATTTACGATGGTGGCCGCCTCAGCACCAGTCAATTGCTGCAGCAGCCATTCAATGCGCTCATCACGTTTTGAGCGCTTGCCGGTTTCAATATCCAATTGAAGCAACGAGTAGCCCTGAAGTTGCTCCTGAATTTGTTGCAGCGCATGTGATGGAAGGACTGCACGCCCAAGGCCTGTATGCAAAATGATGCCCGTTGCGTTGATAACTCTGCGATAGTGCGGTTCGATGATTGCCTGGACCCGGTGCTTGGTGTCGGCTATGATTCTTTGACGAATCGTGCCTTCATCCGTCTCGGGCATTTTTTGGGCAGTAAGGAGTTCTCGAATTTCGCTGACTGCTTCGCGGATTGCGTTGGCAACGACCTTTCTGCCGGCGCCGCTGGTGCAGCTTTCCAGGCCTGGATCTTTTAAGAGGGCCTCTACCGAGGGCAGTTTTCGTAACAATTGTTCGTTTTGCTTTGCCATAAGCCACCTTAGGACATCGATACAATATGTTGTGTATTGCTTAAAGATAGTTATTAGACATATCGAAAAACGCATTTTACTGTATCCGCAAAGAAAAGCAAGCGGTTTGGGCCTGGAAATAACGCAGGTTTTTTTCTGGACAATCCACGCCAGCCAGGTATACTAATGAAGTTTTACGACTTTTTCAAAAGAAAAGATGTAACGAAATCGTCGTATTAGCGTCTAAAGTTACGGCAGGAAAGGGATGCAATAAATGAAGGCGTCGAATATCCAGCAGGCCAGGCCTGGGTATAAAGTAATCGTAGAGTCACATATTATAACTTTGTAATTTCTTTTAGGTGGGACGAATATGAAGAGAAGAGATATATGGATTTCTATTGCTATTATAATAGCAGCTTTTCTGGCATTTCACTTTTACACGCGGCAGGAAGGACGGATCAAGATCGATACTGACGGTGTTGAAATGCAGCTTCGCAGCGGTTGGTTTAGCACAATAAGGGTTACCTCAGGAGCAGAGCCTGTTACTGTAAATGCGCGAGTATATAGGCCGCGGTCCATAAGCATAGCGACGAAACAAAACGGCGACACGTGGCGGCTTAACAGTTTCGGCCCCTGGGGAAAGCTGGCAAAAATCAGAGTGAATAATAACGAGACAACAGTACTGAAGTTGGGTCCGCCATTCACGATTAAGTCGAGAGTCGCCCAAAGAGGCACTTTGGTCTCTGTAGGTTTTTCAGTGATTGGCCAGGCGGGTGAAGACTATGGCATCAGGGTTGTGAAGAACGGTCGGCGACTGCCGGCGCCGAAAGTGAAGATTGTGGATGAGGCTGGAAAGACACTTGCTTCAGGCAAATTTGCGTATGGATGAGGCGGCGTCTGCCGGTACTCGTGGCGAGTACCAAAAACCTTCAAGGGCAAGTACCAGGTGCAGGTGGACGTTGACCTTGGGTCATTTGAAACAAGACAGGATGAAACCTGGCACTTGATACAGTAAAAGAAATCGAGCCACGAGCACCGGCGGGCAAAGAGAAAAATGTCTCTTGCCCGCTTTTTTATTGGAAAAAAACAATACAGAACGAAAAATTTTATGGAGAAACCTAATGAAAAGCATAAGTAACATCGGTCTAAGTAACGTTCAGGCAGTGTATAGCGGTCCGGAAGGTGCCCTTTGGCAACTGATAATGGGAGAGCAGATTCACATCGGCGGATTTACTTCGTCGATGGATCTGGCAGAAAAAGCCGACATTGGCTCAGGGATGAAAGGTGTTGACTTTTGCTGCTGCAACGGTGCCGGGATGCGATTCCTCGTACGTTTTCGAGACGTAGCCCAAATGCACGGCGTGGACGCTACCGAAAAAGTTGTCGAACAGGGACGTAGTCTATGTGAGCAAGAGGGCCTGTCCGACAAAATCAAGTTCATCCTTGCAGATGTGTGTGACAGCGGGCTTGAAGATGCAAACGCTAACTTTATCTGGGGAGAGGATTCATGGTGCTACGTTGTTGATAAAGAGAAGCTGATATCTGAAGCAGCCCGTATAGTAAAGCCGGGAGGTGTGATCGCGTTTACCGATTGGATTGAAGGAAATGCAGTTCTTACCGATGCCGAAGCAGAGCGATTCTTAACTTTTATGAAGTTTCCGAGTATTGAGGACATCCAGGGTTACAAGGATTTGCTTGAGATGAATGGCTGTGAGGTGGTCGCGGCGGAAAATACCGGCAGGTTCGCGCCGTATGTGGACCTGTATCTAAACATGCTTAATATGCAACTGACATACGATGCCTTGAAGATTGTCGGGTTTGACAGCGAGTTAATGCAGTCGATGGCTGCGGAAATGACCTTTATGCAGGAGCTGGCACATGCAGGTAAGATTGCACAGGGTTTGTTTATCGCCCGCAAGAAAGATTAAACAGACGCTTTATTGACCTTTGAATTACTAATGAAACTTGGGTGGCACCCTCAAACTTGTTTGGGGGTGTTGAAAATGTCTTATCCGAGTGTTTGGAGTAATTGTTCGTTTCATTTGTTTTTCAAATTTCGATAAGATTTGAGGAATAAAATGGGAAAATGTTACGATGATAAAAAGAGGCAAATCAATACGGACGACCCATGCAATCCGCCACAGTGCTCGCCGGAAAACTTAGCAGAAAAGACACCACAAAATGGGCCTTTAGCCTGGTTCGGCAAAATGATACAGAACTGTTACGAGTATGCCTCAGAGGCCAAAGCCAGGGGTAAACGTATTGTAGGTATTATGTGTGAGTACACGCCTCGGGAGTTGATTATGGCTGCCGATGCTGTGCCTGTGTGCCTGTGTGGCGGCTCAGCAGAAATGATTCCGGTCGCGGAAGAGCACTTGCCGGCCAACCTTTGTCCGCTGATTAAATCAACGTACGGCTACCATATTCAGAAGGCAAATCCGTTTCTCGAAATGGTTGATTTGATTGTGGCTGAGACGACTTGTGACGGCAAGAAGAAAATGTATGAGTTAATGGGCCGGATTCGGCCAATATATGTGTTGGAACTGCCTCAAAAACCTACGGATAGTGACGCAATGGTGCATTGGGTAAGTGAGCTCCGTAAGCTCAAAACTAAGCTGGAAAATCATTTTGGCGTCGATGTCACAGATGAGAAAATAAAACAAGCTATCAGGATTATGAATCGCGAAAGGATGTTGCGGCGTGAACTTGCCGAGCTAATGAAATCAGATGTCCCGCCGCTGACGGGCAGGCAGTTGCTGGAGTTTAAGAGCATCATCTCCGGTATCAGTGCCGACCTTGAGCAATACGCTGAAGGAATCAAGCTTTTCAAATCCAAAAAGCTTGATTCTCAGAAGAATTCTGGGGTACGGGTGTTGATGACCGGCGTGCCGATGGTTCACGGGGCCGAACGGGTACTTGATATTGTCGAGTCGCACGGAGGACTGGTAGTATGTGCGGATAACTGCACAGGGCTTAAACCAATCCTGGAAGATGTTGACGAAAGTGCTGTGGATCCTATGCTTGCTTTGGCTGAAAGATATCTGCGCTTGCCATGCGCGGTAATGACAAAAAACGACCGTCGACTGGAGTTACTTTGTGAGCTGGCTGCTGAATACCGACCCCAGTGCATTATAGAGCTTATCTGGCAGACCTGTACCACATACGATGTTGAATCGTATCTTATCAAACAGCTGGCCGGGAAAGAGCTTGGCATCCCATATCTTAGAATTGAAACAGATTACTCGCCGTCCGATTCGGCACGTATTGCGTTGAGGGTCGAAGCATTATTCGAAACAGTCCGCCAAAGGGCCGGCGACACCAACTAAGGTAGCTGATGAAAACAATTATCTACACCTGCCCATACGTACCTGCTGAATGGATTGCGGCGCACGGGCTGCGCCCGAGCAGAATTATGCCAGGCGCAGCAGGTTCGACCAGCCCGGTCGGCCGAACGGAAGGCGTTTGTCCTTATATACGAGGTTTCGTCAATGAGGTGATAAGGAACACCCAGGCTTCAGGGGTCGTAGTGACCACAGTTTGTGACCAGATGCGCCGAGCTTTCGACATAATTATGCGCCGGTGTGAGCTGCCTGCTTTTCTTATGAATGTGCCGAGCACCTGGCAAAGCGTTGCTGCCCATAAGCTTTATCTTGATGAACTGAGACGGCTTGGTGAATTTCTTGTCCGGCTGGGTGGCAAATCACCATCGAGTCGTGCTCTGGCAAAAGTGATGCTCGAATATGACACTGCCCGGACATCCGTGCTGACAACAAGAGGGTATTTAACTTCCAGCCAATACTCTGAATTGATTGCAGAGTTCAACCGGGATGGTAAATCCGGCATTACAACAACCATCAACGAGAAAAAACCGTTTACAGGCGGCATACCTTTGGCAATCATCGGTGGACCATTACTTAGAGAAGACTTTGGTATATTTGACGTGGTCGAAAACTCTGGGGGATGCATCGTGTTAGATGCTACTGAAACTGGGGAACGCGGAATGTGCGCCCACTTTGATCTCCGGAGACTCCGGGATGAGCCGTTGATAGAGCTTTCTAACGCATATTTTGGTAGTATTCCGGATGCGTTTCGCAGGCCGAACAACCAGCTTTATAACTGGCTTAAGCGCGAGCTTGCTTGCAGAGAAGTTCGTGGGATTATTTTCTGGCGCTATATATGGTGTGACATCTGGCACGCCGAGCTTCATCGGTTAAAACAGTGGGCCAATCTGCCGGTTCTCGATGTAGACGTAAGCGGCGATGAGCAAGCTCTAACAGTACGAACGATACAGCGAATCCATGCGTTTTTGGAGGTGCTCCAATGAACAATGCACCAACGCAAATTACGCTGGAAGAATGGGATGAACGCTATGAGCAGCTGCGACGAGCAGGCTTGCGCGAGCCAGGCTATGGTGGCCCACTTGGCCGACATGTTGGGGATGGAGACCGCCGGCTTTTGAAGCTTCGCTATGACAATTCGGTTGCATCGCTTAGGTTGTGGAACTTTCTGCTTACAGAGGAAGACCGGCTGCATAATGCCCGGGCCGAGGGTAAGAGAATCGTCGGCACTATGAAGGATTTGGGCACTGTGCCGGTAATGGCATATTCATTGGACAACGTGGTGGCTTTTTACCCAGATGGAGCCTGGTGGATTCCGTGTGTGATGGAACTGAGTGCAGGCTTATTAGAGACCGCTGATTCACTCGGCATAGACGAGTCTTTTTGTCCGGTTCGGGCGATGCTGGGAGCTTTCGTCACAGGCGCACATTTTCCTATTCCGGACCAATTGGTCTGCAGCGTTGGCGCAACTTGTGATGACTTTTCCGCTATTGCACAGCGACTGAACGGCCTTGGGTACCCTATACTATGGTGGGAAATCCCCCACAGGCGCCATCCCGAACCCAACGAAGCGGCGGTGAGACTGCCGGGCGGATTCTGTGCCCCAAAACGCCAGGTTGAATTTGTCAAATCAGAACTGGAACGGGTCAGAGCTGCTCTGGAGGGATTAGCAGGACAGCGACTGGATGATAAAAAGCTGTCAGCCGGAATTCAAAAAGCAAACGAGGTTCGCAGCTACCTCGCCGAGCTTCGACAGGTTACATTCACTGCTAAAGTGTGCCCGCTACCAGCTCTTGAAATGCTTATTGCGGAGATGCTTGCGATACACTTTTGTTCGGACCGGGAAGAAACGATTAGTGTGCTGAAAGAGTTAATAGATGAGGTGAAAACCCGGGTACAGGCAGGAAGAGGCGTTCTCGGCGCTGATGCCGCCAGGATTTTTTGGGTTAACCCTGTGGCGGATTTACAGGTGATGAATCTTCTCGAAGACTGCGGTGGTAGAATATGTGGGACCGAATATCTTTTTAGTCACGCACTCGATACAATTCCGGAAGACTTACCGCCGGCTGAAGCTCTGGCCCGGATGGCGCTTGCCGACCCTATGGTAGGTTCATCAGTCGACCGGGCAGAACGAATATGTGCCGATATTCGCAGGTTCGGTTCTGAGGCGGTTTTAATCTCCCGCATCCCCGGAGCAAGTCACTGCGCTTTAGAGGGCGAAGTCATTGCTGAGGTCGTCCAGTCCAGGCTCAAAGTTCCCGTACTGGAGATTGAAGTGCCACCTGTGACGGATTCTATCCGTCCGACGCTGGGTACTCGGCTTGAAGCGCTAATAGAAACCGTAAAAGAACGGAGAAAAAGATGATTTGTGCAGGAATAGATGCCGGCTCAAGGACAATAAAAATAGTTCTGATAGATGCTGATAGCAGAGCTGTTATAGCAAAAGGGGTAATAGACCAGGGCGTTGAGCAGAACAAGCTGGCCCTGGAACTTTTCGAAGGACTTCTGAAAGGTAATGACATTAACAGAGGAGATGTCGCCAGAATTGTGGCAACAGGTTATGGAAGAAATATAGTTAGCATTGCTGATACGACTGTAACCGAAATTACTTGCCAGGCTGTGGGAGTGCGTCATCTTGTGCCGGATGCTATGACCGTTATTGATATTGGCGGACAGGACAGCAAGCTTCTTCGCTTGGATAGGGATGGGAAAGTGCGTGATTTCGCTATGAACGACCGCTGCGCGGCAGGAACCGGGCGTTTTCTTGAAGTTGTTGCCGAGCGTCTCGAAGTGGGCCTTGAGTCCCTTGGTGACATGGCTGCGAAAAGCAAAAAGCCGGCGGCAATAAGTAGTATGTGCGTCGTGTTTGCAGAGACAGAGATTATTGGGTTGCTCGCTGCGGGCAAAGCAAGAGAAGATATTGTCGCCGGAGTTCAGGCGGCAATTGCCACCCGTGTCATAACAATGGCCGGCCGCAACATTGACCGGCCCATCATCTTGACCGGTGGCGTGGCAATGATCTCAGGAATGGATACTGTGTTACAGTCTGCTCTTGAACAGAGCGTAGCCGTATCGCCGGACCCACAAATGACCGGCGCATTGGGAGCGGCAATTCGAGCTTCTGACCAGCTTAACGGTGCAAAACCATGACAGACGATGGGGCGCTTTGCTTGTGTTCAGGATATGCAGAGGATATAATAAGTTTTCTTGATTATTGTCGAGGGTATTATGATGATAAGTATGGAAAGACGAAAACGGGTTATGCAGCGTTCTAT
The DNA here is from genome assembly GCA_030601745.1 of Phycisphaerae bacterium. Taxonomy (GTDB): domain Bacteria; phylum Planctomycetota; class Phycisphaerae; order Sedimentisphaerales; family Anaerobacaceae; genus JAUVYQ01. The sequence continues at coordinate 5,653 of JAUWBI010000081.1, read as the reverse complement.
ACGACTTGGACACTGCATTTGTGACCCTAAGCAACCCTGTCCCTGTGACGTTTTTAAAGAAAAGGATATATGTTTGTGCGCAGGCGAGCGGCTTGAGGCGCCGAGAGGGCCGGTGCGATTGACAGAGCTTGTGGAAAAAGCCGGGTGTGCTTCAAAGATAGACCAGGCTTTTTTGAAAGAGGTTCTAAAGAACTTGCCGACCTATGATGATCCACGCGTACTGGTTGGTGTGCCTGCGGGGGACGATGCCGGAATATATGATATGGGCAACGGAAAGGCCTTGGTGCAGACTGTGGATGTGTTCACGCCTTCGGTTGATGACCCTTATATGTTCGGGCAGGTGGCAGCGGCCAATTCTGTAAGCGACATCTACGCTATGGGGGGGACACCTATGACTGCCCTGTCGGTGATTGGATTTCCTGCTCGCAAGGTCCCCGACAAAGCGATGAATGAAATTCTGTGCGGCGGCATCGACAAAATGAAAGAGGCGGGGGTGGCAATTATTGGCGGCCACAGTATTAACGACAGCGAAATCAAAGCCGGCTTTGCTGTAACAGGAATGATAGAAAAGGACAAGATAGTAACAAACGCCGGTGCACGCCGGGGCGATGTGCTTGTTCTGACCAAACCGTTAGGCACGGGCATCGTGGCCTTTGCCGCACAAATCGGCCGAGCCGATGAGAAAAGTGTCGAAGCTGCAACCACCTCGATGACCACACTTAACAAAAACGCTTCACAGTTGATGGTTGAGTTTGGCGCACACGCCTGTACCGATGTTACGGGTTTTTCTCTGTGTGGTCATCTGGCGGAGATGGCTTTATCGAGCGGCGTCGATGTGGAGGTAGTCTGGGACAATATTCCGCTATTTGCCGGCGTGCTCGAATATGCCGCAGCGGGGATATTACCCGGAGCTATCGAGCGGAACAAGGAATCCTGTGGCGAACGTGTAGTTGTTGCCGATTCGCTCCCACAGGAGATGATTGATATATGCTACGACGCCCAGACTTCCGGCGGATTGCTGGTCGCCATTGCAGAAAAGGATGCCGATGATTTCCTCAAGGCCCTGCACAAAGCCTGTCCCGAGCGAAGTCGAGGGAAAGGAATTTCCGCCGCTGCGGTCATCGGCAGAGTTTCTGGAAAAGGTTCGGGCCTTGTTCATATAAAAACCGACGGCAGCCGAAAAATACCTTCCTCGAAGTCCAGCAAACCTGCCGTAGAACCGGCACCAGCCGAGCCACAGTTAGAACAACCTTCTTCTACTGAGCCGCAAGCTGAGGAAGTCCCCTGTTGCGCAAACGCTGTAGCTTCTACTGGGCAGAAAATTAGTAAAGATTCTGATATAGCTCAGATTAAGGCCAAATTTATAGATTTTCTCGGCTCAGCAAGCTCACCCCACGGCCTGGATGCTTATACCAAGCAGGCGATGGCCGTTGCGTTGTCGGTTGCTATGCGGTGCGGGCCGTGCCTGAAAATGCACCTGAAAAAGGCAAGGGAAAAGGGCTTCACACAGGATGAGATTGATGAGGCCGCCTGGATGGGCATCAGCTTCGGCGGCTCACCGACAATGGTCTTTTACGAGCAAAATAGAGGGACATAACAAAAAGAAATTTCTTACTCTGTCATTCCCGCGAAAGCGAGAATCCAGTACAATCGAATCAGATTTATTTTTATTTTGTTACAGACTTGCTCTGTTGAAAACATCGGTCCGGAGCCTGTCATTGCGAGGCCCTCGTTTTGCTTTCGCGAGAAAGCAGGGGGCCGAAGCAATCTCAAAGGTAATTATGTCTTTTTGTGCCCGTTACGCAGGAGATTGCCACGACGAGTGGCAGCCATTGAGCGAACGCAGTGAGCGGCGGGTGGCAGCCACTGAGCGAACGCAGTGAGCGAAGTGGATGGTAGGTCCGGAATGTGATAGTCTAAAGCTCACGGATGCCGAACGGGGCAGTTCTGACGCATCTGTTGGGAGAGCCCTATGCGAGGCACGAAAGAATAGCAGAGAAAGGGAGAAATAAGTAAGCTGTCCCCGGATTTCGAACGAAAGAAACGAATTACCAGAGTGATAAATCTATTGCATTGTTAGGAGACCTATGAAGGCACGTATAGTCTTGCGTTATATTCTGCTGAGTCTGGCTTTTCTGTCGGGTTGTTCGGGTTGTTCACTTATTGTTCGACAAGTAGTAGTTAAAGGTAAGAATATAGCAGGCATGCGTAACTTACCTCGAATTGATCCAAATGATCCGAATTGCATCATATCCTCAATAAAAATTGTCAAAACACAGGACGGCAGGAAGTTCAAAGTAAAAGTTAAAGAAAGCGGTTTCGCTATTAACATGAGGGAGAGTCCGTGCCGAATCAAATATAAAAAACGCACCGGCCCCAGGTCGTATAATAATATTGTAGTTGAGGGAGAGCTTGCAGGTCGCTCCCGAAGATATCCAATTAACATAGACACTGGGCAGGCACATTTCATCGTAGTCAACGATATTCATATCCTGGAGAATAATCTTCCAATCTACAATAAGCCAGGTGAACAGGACGGAATTTGTTGTCTTCCTGACTTACACATAGGTAAGCTAACCCTCAGTAACCTTGTGGCTAATTACTATTTTAAACATTCTGAAATACAGCTTTTTGGACTACCGATTAAGAAGGATAATGAGATCTTCATCGGCCTACCTCTATTGCAGAGATTTAAATATGTTGCATTTGACAATATCAACGAAGAAGTGGAATTCTCAACTGCACAGAGCTTTCATACGCAAGACCGAACCTTATGGTCACGTTATCCCTTTTCAATACAACCAGACTCCAAAGGCAATCCCAGAATTTTTGTTGAAATTCCTATTGGCGGCCGGAACATGCTTTTGGTATTTGATACGGGTTGTCAAGCTGCACTCTTTACTACAGAGAAGATATGGAAACAGACACAGAAGAGACTCCACAAGATTAAAAAGAGTTTTAAGACAGTTTATGCCCCATTTGCAGGTGGAAATATTCGCTCAAGAACTGTTATTGTTAAGGAATTAAACGTTGGCGATAGGATTGTCAAAAATGCTTTTGTTGCCATTGTGCCAGATACTACAATATTCGAATCTATGAAGAATCAGGAAGGATTGTTGGGGATGCAATGCTTTGCTGATACGACAGTTGTCCTCGATTTTGAGCGGGATGTGATGTGGGTGATGAACAATAGAGCTCCGTGAAGCCATTGTTTTGAAATAAAGGGGCAGTTGAAGGATTGACGCATCTGCTTGGAGAACCCTATGCGAGATACGAGATATGAAACTCGGCAACCGGAAATTGTAAATCCAGACGAGAGGAAGTCTGTATTGAATCATGAATTTCCATCATAAATATGCAACCATGATTTTGATAATTACCTTGCCCTATAAGGTTTAGTCTTAATAGGGCAAGGTATTCTTGATTATCAAACAAAGGACATAACAAGTGATATTAAGGATAACAGTTTAAAAAAGGGATACGATTATGTTCACTAAACTTAGCTTTTTGTTCTGTGGTTTTCTTATTGCACTAACAAACACTTGCGTTTTGGGTAAGACACAAGTGGTAAGCAGCAAAGAGGTTCTTTACCATTATAGGAAATCACTTACTTATTCGCAGTCTGTGTCAATGAAAATGCTGATAAACGTCGATTCATTTGATGTAGATATAAATAACGAACGACATCGCAGTGACGAAGAAGTTTTTCCTCAAAAAATAGACGTTGTCTTTCGTCGAGACAGGGGTAGTAATTGCGTAGAATGGCTCGGAAAGCGGTTAGTATTTGGGCGCAACGGTAAGGTAGATTTGGCTTCAAGCAGGGTTATAAAAACTATCGCAGATGGAAATATGTTCGTTGACCTTCAAAGTGACAGATTGTTAGATGGATATGATTATGCTCGAAGAATAATGCTACTACACAACTATACAGAAAGACAAGGAACATTACTTGAAAACCCGAATAAAGGCGGGCCTCTGTTTGGGAAAATGTATGGCAGTAATCACAAAAGTGTAGCTGATTTACTCGGCGAAAGTTCCGACCTTCATATACATGATAAAAAGGAAAATATCAATGGGGTGGCCTGTTTTGTCCTTGAAGGTACATCTAAATATGGAAAAGTAACCGCATGGATTGCTCCTGAGAAAGGGTATAGCGCCATGAAATGGGTTATTGAAAAGGACCCTCATCATCTTTTTGATGATACTGGTCTTTCTACAAAATGGCCGAGCGTAGAAAGCGGAAAGGATATATTCACTTTGAAAGAATTACATGAAGTAAAAGTTGAGGGAAGGACGGTATTTGTCCCAAAACGTGCACATTTTACCCACATCACCAACTTTCGTGATGGAACTAAAAACGTCGACGAATTTGAATATCAAACCAGTGACATTCAACTTAAACCGGATTTTGAGGCTTTGGGAGCTTTTAAGATAGATTTTCCTAATGGTATCCGTGTATTTATTAAAGACTTTCCCAGTGTGCATTATAAATGGGAAAATGGTAAGCCTGTGACGTTCGTGGACCAAAGTTTTCTTGATGTTTTGGATAACGAGATTGAGCAGATCAAAAGCGAGGTTAAGGCTGAACCCACGACAGCAACTGAGAAAAAAATTGAGGTTCCTCCTGACGAACCGGTTACGCCTTTAGACAAAGCGCTGGAGGCACCGCCTGATGTAGCGGACACCCAACGAGAAGTCCTGTCGGAGTCACGACGACCCTTGCTTGTGCCAGTGCTGATCCTGATCGGCTTGCCGATGATCGGGATAGTCGCATGGAGGGCATGTCGACGACTAAGAAGCAGGTAGCGATGGAAAGCTTTTATAGCACAGAAAAAAAACTAGGGACAGCCACCTATTAATGGCTTGGGGCAGTACGCAAAAACGATGATTTTCCCTAATAAATTCGAACATCCAGCATCGCTTGTCCGCCATAGCTTCAGCGAAGGCGGGAGAATCCAACTTTAGCTCACTTCCTGCCGAGCCGTGGCTCTGGCACGGCTGGTAGGCACTTTAGGCACTTTAGTTCACTTTAGGCACTTTAGTTCACTTTAGCTCACTTTAGGCACTTTAGCTCACTTTAGTTCACTTTAGTTCACTTTAGTTCACTTTAGTTCACTTTAGCTCACTCCTCACTAACGATTATCCAGCATCGCTTGTCCGCCATAGCTTCAGCGAAGGCGGGAGAATCCAGAATCCCTATCCGCTGCACGCTATACGCTATACCCCCTGTTCTCCTGTTCCCCTGATATCCACTTCCTGTTTACCTGATTACCTGATAAACTTTAGCTCACTTTAGGCACTTTAGCTCACTTTAATCTCTCCGCGAAACCTGTGGCTAAAAATAAAAAAATCTCCACCTCAAAGCCCTCTTTCAAAAACCACGATTCTTAAAGCAGTCCATAAGTATATACGCATATACTTATATCTCTGTACAAAAACCACAAAGCCCTCTTTCAAAAACCATGATTCTTAAAGCAATCCATAAGTATATATGCATATACTTATATCTCTGTACAAAAACCATAAAAAATCCCTCTTTCAAAAACCATAAAGCCCTCTTTCAAAAACCATAAATCCCTCTTTCAAAAACCATGATTCTTAAAGCAGTCCATAAGTATATACGCATATACTTATATCTCTGTACAAAAACCCC
>JAUWBI010000039.1 GCA_030601745.1 Phycisphaerae bacterium | reverse complement strand
AACCGGCCGGCTGCGCAACAGCGGCGAGAAAGTGGAGCTTTCAATGCCCGGCGATGTCGATGCCCAGGGTGTACGCCAGTATATTCGGATTGACAGGGTGAATTACAGCGATGGCTCGCATCCTGAAGATTGTCCCGGCGGTGTTGACCTCTGGCCGACCGGGGCGGACGGAGGCGGCAAATCGCTTACACGGATTGACTCGAACCTTTACGGCAATGACGTAATCAACTGGGATGCAAATGAGCCAACACCCGGCGTCATCAACCCATAGATTCCTGTTTGAGGACCTGTCATGCTTCGGTCGGGACTTCTAACGGGGCATTGCTGGGTAAAGGTTATGCGGGAAACATCGGCTAACAGGAGGCAAGTATGAATCGACAAAAAATAGCTATAGTGGTTGTGTGTCTGGGCCTGGCGATGAACGCTGCCATATCGGCTGATGAAAAGCTTAGTGTTTTGCCTGAGACCATCGACGGCGTTGCAGTCAGCGATATGATGAATCATTACCTTCGGCAGCAGGCGCGGCGGAGGTTCGAGGAATGGAAACGCGACTACGAGCAGCGCAAAACTCCGGAGCAGGTAGCTGAATACCAGAAGCGCCTTCGTCATAAGTTTTTGGAGGCGATTGGCGAGCTGCCGCAGCGAACGCCGTTGAACTCGCGGGTCACGGGCGTGGTTCGCCGCGTGGGCTACCGCGTGGAGAAGGTTATCTTCGAGAGCCAGCCGAAGCACTATGTCACTGCTGCACTTTTTTTGCCCGATGCCGAAAAGCACAAGCCGCCTTACCCCGGTGTGCTTGTGCCGTGCGGGCATTCCAAAATCGCCAAGGCGCATGATTCGTATCAGACGATGGGAGCATTGCTGGCTCTGAACGGAATGGCGGCGTTGGTTTTTGACCCAATCGACCAGGGTGAGCGAGGCCAGTTGCTCAAGGATTGGCCGGGTCTGTGGGGCACGAAGGCACACACTATGATTGGAGTCGGCAGTATCCTGCTCGGTCGAAACACTGCGTGGTTCGAGATATGGGATGGTATGCGAGGTATTGACTACCTGCAATCGCGTCCGGAGGTTGACCCAAAGCGTATTGGGTGCACGGGCAATAGTGGCGGAGGTACACAGACGTCGTACCTGATGGCACTGGACGACCGCATCATCGCTGCATCACCGAGTTGTTACATTACTAACTTCTACGAGCGTATCCTGGACCTCGGGGCCCAGGATGCCGAACAGAACATCTATGGCCAGCTTGCGTTCGGAATGGACCATGCCGATTATTTAATGATGCGAGCACCGGTGCCGATACTGATTTGCGCTGCGACGAGGGACTTCTTTGATATCCGAGGAACCTGGGACTCTTTTCGCTATGCGAAGCGGCTGTACACACGCCTCGAGTTCGCCGAGCGTATCGACCTGTTAGAGAACGATGCCGGGCACAATTACAATCGGCTGGCGCGAGAAGGCGTCGTGCGGTGGATGTCACGGTGGCTGCTCAAGAAAGATGAACCAATTACCGAGCCGGACATTAAGTTACTCACTGAAAAGGAAATTCAGTGTTCTCCAAATGGCCAGGTGATGCTGCTTGAAGGTGCGCGGTCGGTTTATGATTTGAATCGGGACTTTGAAAAGGATTTGGCCAGGCGTCGCAAGAAGCTGTGGGCAACAACGGAGCGGTCAGAGTTGCTGAATCAGGTGCGTAAGCTCGCCGGTATCCGCAGGCTCACGGAGCTGCCGAAGCCAAAGGTCGAGGAGCTCGGTGTTGTTGAGCGAGACGGCTATCAGGTCAGGAAAATGGTTCTGAAACCCGAAGATGGGGTTTATCTGCCGGCACTTATGTTTGTCCCCTCGCGAAAACCAACCAAGGACACCGTGTTATATGTTCACGAAAAGGGCAAAGACGCCGATGCGGCGCCGGGCGGGCCGATCGAGAAGCTCGTCAAGGCCGGTCAGATGGTGCTGGCTGTGGACCTGCGCGGTACTGGCGAAACGCAGCAAACGAGTCAAAGGTATTTCAAACCCTACGCCGGAACCGATGGTCAGGATGTTTATACGGCCTACCTGCTTGGACGTTCCTACGTTGGTATGAGGACCGAAGACGTTTTGGTATGTGCGAGCTTTTTGCGCCGGCAGCAAGCACGTCGGCTGAAGCTAATCGCAGTCGGTCACGTTAGCGTTCCGGCCCTTCACGCTGCGGCACTCGAACCGGATATGTTTGGCGAGGTCACGCTGGTGCGTTCACTTGTCTCATGGGCGAACTTGATTGAGCTGGGCCGGTCTTACAACCAACTGGTCAACACGGTGCATGGGGCGTTGACCACGTACGACCTTGGCGACCTGGCTCGGACTTTAGGAGATAAGCTGACTGTCGAAGCACCTCTAAATGCTCTGGGCAAGCCCCATTAGAAATCTTGCCTTTTCTGTGATAGTCCCCGTTTCTGGAATTTCTAACGTGGCGAACCACACTAAAAGCTAACCTGCTTCCTCGACCTTCCGTGGTGTAAAGCCGACCTGTTTTACATTCAGAAGCTGGTCTTCTGTATCGAGGCCCACGGCAAGGTCACATGGCGTCACTTTTTTTGACGCAGATTTCGCAGATTGCGCTGACCTGCTGCGCCAGGTGCGCAGCACGGCGAGAAGATAAAAAGTTATCAAATATCTGCGTTAATCAGCGTAATCAGCGTCTAATTCTTTACTTTCCCGCGATGATGAGGTCGATGCGCTTGACCAGGTCGCGCAGGTAGGCCTCGTCGCCGCCGGACAGTTCGGTGGTCATAAATCCGTTGTAGCCGATTTCATCCAGCGCGAGTCGCACTTCGGGCCAATTCACATCGCCATCGCGCAAATTGGTCCATTGGTAGCCCCTGCGTCTGAAGTCCTTGAGGTGAATTTTGACGATGCGCTTGCTGAGCGTTCGGAGCCAGTCCTGTGCATAACCGTAGATGATTATATTGCCGACGTCGAAGTAGGCCTGCAACCACGGGCTGTCGAACTCGTCCACGTAACGAGCAAATTCGAGCGGGCTTAGCAGGAACTTGTTCCACACGTTCTCGATGGCGATGATGACGCGCACTTCCTCGGCCAGCGGCAGGAGTTTGCGGATATGCTTCTGGGAGCGCCTGTAGGCGTCGGCGTAGCTGATGTTCTCCTTGACTACCGCCGGCACCAGCAGGACCGTCTCAGCGCCCATCGCCCTGGCGCAGCGCAGCGCCGTTTCCATCCCCGCGAGGCCCTTCTTGATTACTTTGGGGTCCGGGTCGGAAAAAGGTGTGCGCCACCCGCCGAACACGATGGAATGAATCGGCACGCCGGCGGCCCTTGCCAGCCTGCCCTGTTCCCGCGCTGCATCGAGGTCATTCATAGGATACGCTTCGATGCCCTCGAACCCGCATTTTTTCGCTAACTTAAATTTGTCCGCATCAGGCAGTCCTTTAGGCAGCATACCCAGTTGGACCGCCTTGCGCAACTTCGCCGGCGTTTGCTTGGCTGCTGCGAATATGGACGTGCCCAGCACGCTTGTCCCGACCGTGACCGCGGCCGTATACTTCAAGAAACCACGACGTTCCATTCTTTTTTCCTTCATAGATTTTCCTCCTGTATGGTAACTGTTCAGGCCGTTGGAAATTCCACAGTGCTAAAAACAGTGCAAAAAACGCAAATTTCTAACGGGGTTCATATTTACTGTAACATAACGCACCTGCCTGCTGCCTGTCAAATCTTATTTCAATCTGTTATATTAAGTTGTCTTGTTGGCCTGAATCGCCTAACCTTAAAAAGATTTCTTTTTGAGTTGCTTCGCTGGCCCGAATCTCTATAATCTTGCCTGCACCTGTGGTTGCCTGCACAGGTTACGCAGGCACAGGTGAAAATTGTCTTTTATAGAGGGTGCTATTTTGAGACAATGTAAATCCCTGAATGATAAGAACGGTAAGCTCATTCAGCGTGAATATTAATACTTGCCCCGCCCCTGTGGCAGGGGTCGGGACTTGCAGTAAAGGAGAACACGATGGATTGGCCATTGTACATTAAGTTGAGCGTAATGATGTTTTTAGAGTATGCTATTTGGGGTGCGTGGGCGCCGGTGCTGGCGGCCCGTCTGTTAGGGCCGTTGAAGATGAGCGGCAAACAGACCGGCTGGATTTATGCCACACTACCGCTGGCGTGCATCATCTCGCCCCTCCTTGCTGGCCAGATTGCTGACAAGTGGGTGAACACGGAGCGATTACTTGCCGTCGCCCATCTGATTGGAGCGATGTTGCTGTATGCCGCTGTTCGTAAGAATACCTTCAAAAGTCTCTTTCTCGTGATGCTCTTCTACTCCTTGTGCTATGCTGCCACGCTGCCCCTGGTCAACGCCCTGATGTTTCAGAAGTTGGCTGAAAACAACCTTGATATCGGCAAACACTCTCCCAACATCTTTATCTGGGCTCCCATCGCCTGGGCACTGGTCGGCTACTCCCTCACCGGCTGGCGCTGGAAATTCAAAACAGGAGAGCAGGGACGCGACTGTCTTTACCTCGCTGCCATCTTGTCGGTGATTATGGCCGTAAGTTGCCTGTTTCTCCCTGACACTCCGCCCGCAAAATCAGGCAAAGTACCAATCGTCGAGGCGATGGCAATGCTGGGCAATACCAATTTCCTGATTTTCATTATCATCTCGATGGTCGTTGCCGGCTTGATGCAGTTTTACTTCCTCGGCACAGCGCGGTTTATGCAGGATATGGGAATTCCTCCTAAGAACGTGCCCGCATCGATGGCCATCGCACAGGCGGTCCAGGCAATCGCAACGTTCTTTGTTCTGGGCTACTTCCTGACAAACCTCGGATACAAATGGACATTGACCGTGGGAGCGGCCTGCTGGCTGCTGATGTACATCGTTTACGTCGGTACAAAGCCGCGGTGGCTCGTCGTCGCCTCGCAATCGCTGCATGGACTCGCATACGTGTTCTTCATCATCGCCGGCCAGATCTTAGCAGAAATCCTGGCGCCTGAGGAAATTCGTAACTCGATGCAGGCCCTTATCTTTGCAGCCACGGTAGGCGTCGGCCTGTTCTTCGGCACACAGTTTGCCGGCGTAATTATGGATAAATTCAGGAAAGAGGATAAGTTCCAGTGGCGTCCGATTTTTCTCGTGCCTTGTGTTATTGCGCTCGTGTGCGCCGTTGCATTCGTTTCGTTCTTCAAAGAACCGCCCAAAGATACGGTGGCACAGGAAGTCGTGGGCGAGCCCCGCCCATCCGAGGGGCTGGGCGAGCATCACGTATTGTCCTATGGACTCCTTACGGAGAACCAGCCGCCGGATGGATTTGTGGCGCTGTTCAACGGTAAGGACCTGACGGGCTGGAAAGGATTGGTGGGCAATCCGATAACTCGGGCCGGGATGAGCCCGCAGGATTTGGCAGAGGCCCAGGTCAAGGCGGACGAGAATATGCGCACGCACTGGAAGGTGGTCGATGGTGTGCTGGTTTTTGACGGCAAGGGACACAGCCTGTGCACAGCGAAAGACTACGGCGATTTCGAGCTGCTGGTTGACTGGAAGATAGAAACCGGCGGGGACAGTGGGCTCTATCTGCGCGGCTCGCCGCAGGTGCAGATATGGGACCCGGTGCAGCGGCCGGAAGGCTCCGGCGGGCTGTTCAATAACAAGAAAGGGCCCGGCAAACCGCTGAAATGTGCCGACAATCCGGTTGGCCAATGGAACACGTTCAGGATTATTATGACCGGCGAGCGCGTGACGGTATATCTCAATGACGTGCTGGTGGTTGATAACGTGGTGCTGGAGAACTACTGGGAGCGGGACAAGCCCATCTACCCGATGGGCCAGATAGAGCTTCAGTCCCACAGCAGCCCGCTGTATTTCAGCAATATATTCATCCGTGAGACCCCACCGACTTAAAGGAAGGATTAAGCAAAGAGGGGGGAGTCTTCCGGGCTGCCATTTTGCCATAAATTGCAGAATGGGGCCTCTCCAGAATAATTCCTATAATAATTTCATCACGGCAACCTTATCTTGCGGCTGGATGCAAACTCCTATCGGACGCAGAGAAAGTGCCGTTTTTCTCCTATGAGCTGATTTGAATGGCTCGGAATTATTATTTATATTTTATTAGGCGGTTTTCAAGGGGCTCTTTGTGCTTTGTTTTGTGTGCTCCATCCGCGATTTGCTGAGACTTAAGCCTTTACCGAACAATATAAACGGGCTCGAAGTTGTCGTCATCAGAGATGATTTTGCTCTCCTATGGAGTCCTTATGGACAGCTTTGTGCCGAAGGCATGAATTTTATTTTAAGGATACTATTGAAATCATGAAACGGCTTTTTGGATTTGGACTTAAAGAGGACCGGTCCGGCGAGAACGACATTGACGATTACCCGGATAACGGGTCTGCGGAGGAAATCAGGGGCCTGTCGAACCTGTATTATCCACAAGAGGACAGCCCCGCTCATATCCGGGATATTGCTGATGTCCTTTCCGAAATGGGAAAAATTACCGCCGACCAGCTCTCCGGGATAAGACAGAAGCAGGGGAAAAAACCCGGCTGCGACATCGCTCAGATAATCAAAAAATTGAAATTAGCTGATGAAACAGAGATTTCAATGGCCGCAGCGAGCTTATATGGATTCGAGTTTCGCCGGGTTAAGCCGAAACAGGTTGACAAGGAGGCATTTGATAAACTTGAGCTTAACTACATAAAGAGCAACCGCATTATACCCATAGCTCTACAGGACGAAACCCTGGTTGTAGCGACAAGCCGCCCCTCCGACCTCTTTGTCATCGAAGATGTTAAAAGACAAACCCAGATGAACGTTGAGGTGGTCGTATGCCCGGATGAAGATATAACCAAGGCCTGCGATGTCTTCGATGAAGAGAAAGTTGATTACCAGCTTGACGATATCATCAGTGATATGACGGATGTGGAGGTGGTTCAGGAGCAGAAGAGGGATTTTGAAGACCTCGAAAAAATGGCGGGCCAATCGCCTATTATTAAATTCGTTAATTATCTGATTAGCAATGCAATACACGAAGGAGCCAGTGACATTCATATTGAGCCGAAAGATGAGTTTACGAAAATAAGGTACCGCATAGACGGCGTGCTTTTCGAAACAAAGCAGTCGCCGTTAAAGATGCATCCTGCCGTCGTCTCGCGCATTAAAATTATGTCCAATCTTGATATTTCGGAAAGACGGCTGCCGCAGGATGGCAAAATTAAGGTTTCCGTGGGCGGCAGAGGAATTGATTTACGGATTTCGACACTGCCGACAAATCGCGGAGAAAAAGTTGTTATCCGTGTGCTTGATAGTAAATCGATTATGCGGGACCTGGAACAGTTAGGTATGGAGCCTAAGGTAATGCGTGCCTTTCGCGCGCAAATAGCACTGCCTCACGGGATTTTGCTTGTTACAGGCCCCACGGGCTCCGGTAAGAGTACCACGCTGTACTCGGCCCTGTGCCAGATGGACGGTGATAAATTGAACATATCGACGGTTGAAGACCCGGTGGAGTATGAGCTTGATTTTTGCAATCAGGTGCAGGCGAACGAGAAGATTGGGCTCGACTTTGCTTCGGCACTGAGGAGTTTGCTGCGTCAGGACCCGGATATCATAATGATAGGTGAGATTCGAGATAATCAGACGGCTCGTATAGCAGTGCAGGCCGCTTTGACGGGGCACCTGGTACTTTCAACACTGCACACAAACGATGCGGCCAGCAGTATCACAAGATTGGTCAATATCGGTATTGATACGTACTTGATAGCGGCATCATTGAATGCAGTGCTTGCTCAGCGATTGGTCAGAAAGATTTGTCCGAAGTGCAAAAAGATTTACAAGGTCCCCAAAAGCATGCGCGAATATGTGAAAAAAACGGGGGTCAAACCGGAACAGCTTTTTCATGGTGGCGGTTGTGACTACTGCAGGAACACGGGCTATGCAGGCAGAATGGGTATTTATGAGCTGTTGGTTATTGACGACAGATACAGAGATATGATTAACAAAGACCCTTCGGTTAGTAACATACGCCGCGTGTTTCGTGAAAGCGGACAGCCAGGTTTGTTTGATGATGGGATTAAAAAAGTAAAGCGGGGTTTAACAACAATAGAGGAGGTGCTGCGAGTGACCGAAATATGCGGCCAAAACGAAGATGAAGTTTTTGTTGAAAACATCAATTCCGACTGATGCTGAAAATGTAAGAAGAAATAAGCAGGGAAATCAGCAAATCAGGAAATCAGGCCGCCTGATAACCTGGTACCCTGATAATCTGGTAACCTGGTACACCCACAGCTAACGCAGTGGGAATTCTTAATAATGAGAGCTTGTTCTATGCGTAAGAAACTTGCTATTCTCGGTTTAGTATTATTGCTTGCCGGCACGGCTGCGTTTGGCTGGGTCCTTACCAAACAAAGAAAAGAACACCGGCTTGCTGCTTCCTATAAGTTGAAGTATGCCTTAGAGGCGGACGAGTATCTCAAGCAATATAATGAATGGTCGCAATTGGCCCCGGAAGAGCGAGCCCGGTTACCCTGGGGACTGGACAAATATAGGGAAGCCAGGACGGAAATCCAGTTACGTCGGGAACAGCAGAAGAGACTCAAAGCCGACCTGGCTAAATTAGCTGCCGGTGAAACGGATGTCTACCCATTTGCCGATGTTCTTTACGGCGAGAACTGGCAGGAAGAATTAAGCAAATATAAGACGCGAAACAAGCTGAGAGAGCTTGCCCTTACCGGCTCCACTATGTGTATGCTGGCAGGGGCCACGATTTCTGCTGGATGCTTGTTATCCTGGACAGCCGTGCTTATGACCCTGGCCCTGGGTCATTTAAAAAAATTCTCTACTGATGTTTTCAGATGGTGTAAAGAAGCCAAAAATATGCTTCTGCTCGGAGCCGATGCAAAAAAGGATGGAAAAACTTCGAAAGCCCTTATAAATTCGGGCTGGCAGAATTTTAATAAAAATTATGCAAGCCGGCGCGGGCCGGCACCGGCACAAATCAAAGCAGGATGCGAAGATTCCCGACGTTTGCCAGAACAGGGATGTTCTGGCTCGGAAACAGCTTCTTCTATGAGAAGCGAACCTTGCTCTGATGATTCACCCAGCCCCTCCAAGGGGCTGGATTCACCTGAGAATACCCAGAGAATTGCCGTGCTGCTTTCCGATGAAAAATCCATCGAGCTTGAGGCGGCCCCAGACGCGGAAAACGGCGTTTGTCCGCCACCGGCGGACTGCAATACGTCGCAAAATGGGAACCAGCTTCAAAACATCCAAAAGACTGCCCTGTTGGACTCTCCTGAAAATTCTCTAAAGTCCGTCGATGTCCGGCATTTTGCCGGACCGGATGACGCACTCGAAAATTCCCTCGCAACCCAAACTGAAGATTTCGAAAAGCAGGTTCAGGAAATTAAGCAGATGGCTCAAAGGGTTCAGCAGGCCGCTGTTGAGCATTCAGGGCCGCTCAATAATACACTCGTAGAGCTCACACAAGAGGTGGCGGCCATTCGTGAATACGCCTCTCATCAACAAGACAGGGTGAAAAAGCTTCAGGAGGGGTATGACTGGAATATAATCAGGACCTTTTGCCTGAGGGTTATACGCTGCATTGACAATCTTGAAAACCGTATTAGTCGGCTGTCCGAACAGGATGTTAAAACGCCAAACCTCGAGGAAATAAGGGATGAGCTGGTCTTTGCTCTCGAATCCAGCGGAGTTGAACGATTTGAGCTGGAAATCAACAGTGATTATCGCGGGCAGGAAAAGATTGCGGAAGCGGTTAAAGATAAGGAACACTGCGACGACCCGAATATGAAAGGCAAAATCGCAAAGGTCATCAGGCCGGGTTATCAATACTTTATTGATGAGGAAAATGTCAAGGTAGTTCGTGCAGCTCAGGTCAAGCTATTCGGTTAGGTCCATTAAATGGGGGACCTAAAATAAAGGGCGTAAAATGGCTAACATAGTAGGTATAGATCTTGGAACAACTTTCTCGGCATTAGCGATTCTCAATGCTATCGGCAAGCCGGAGATAGTCCCGAACGCTGATGGTGAAAGACTGACACCCTCCGCGATCTTCTTCGATGAAGAGAGCTCTGATATAATCCGGGTGGGCGTAGAGGCAGTCAATTCACGGCATCTAAATGCTAAAAGGTCCGTTCGCTGGATAAAGCGACACATGGGAGATGCGAATTACCGCAAGAACGTTGACGGGAAGGATTGGACACCTGTGGAATTATCGGCTCTTATCCTGAAAAAGCTCAAACAGGAATGCTCAGCCGAGCACGGTGAAATCAGTGATGTTGTTATTTCTGTTCCTGCTCACTTTGACGAAATTCGTAGAAAAGCGACGATGGACGCAGGGACTATGGCCGGGCTGAACGTGATTGGAATTGTCAATGAGCCCGTGGCAGCCGCCTTGTATTATGCCACCACCCGCGAAGTTTCTGGAAAGGTCCTGGTATATGACCTTGGCGGAGGAACCTTCGACGTTACCATAATGGATGTCAAGGGACATCAAATGGAGATTGTTTGTTCACAGGGTGACCATGCGCTCGGCGGCATCGACTTCGACAAGGAAATATTGAAGATGTTGGAACAAAGCTACAGGGAAAAAATCGGTGCTGAGCTGATTACTTCGGATGAGGACAGGGCAAAGTATGAAGACGAAGCCGAGGATGTTAAAAAGACACTGTCGAGGCGCAAAACTGCAAAAAAGATGCTCTACGGCTCTGCGAGCAACTTAAAGGTGGAAATTACACGGGAAATGTTCGAACAAGCTATTTCTTCGTTGATAGCTCGTACAGATATCCTGGTGGAAGTGGCCCTTGAGGAGGCGGGTATTGAACCTTCCGGAATCGATAAGGTGCTATTGGTAGGCGGCAGCACCCGAATCCCATTAGTCCAGGAACGCCTTGAAAAAACGTTCGGATTTGCGCCTGAAACAGCAGTTAATGTAGACGAATGTGTTACACTCGGCGCCGCTTTACACGCCGGATTGACAATGCTCAGAGAAAAACCCGATGTGGTACCGGCAGGAGTTTCCAGCGGACTCAATGATATTAACCTTACGGACGTTTGTAATCACAGTTATGGTACTATTTGCGCTCCTGTTGATAAGGAAACCGGCCGGCGTGTAGTTCAGAATCGTATCATCCTGAAGAAAAACACACCGCTGCCTTGCGAAGCTTCACAGATGTTCTATACCATGTCTAAGGGACAAACAGAGGTCGAGGTGACCATAACCCAGGGGGAAGATACCGCTGTTGAGTACGTAAACAAGATTGCAACGCATAAATTTGAGCTTCCTGCGGATAGGCCTGCAAAATGTCCCATCAAGGTTACTTACAGCTATGATGTAAACCAGAGAATGCACTGCAGTTTCCAGGACCTTGAGTCGGGCAGGGTCCTTGAGGTTGATTTTTCCCTGGACAAAAATGGCGAAATGTCACAGAGCGACATAAAACAAAAGACCGAAAAATTAGACCACCTGAAGGTCGAATAGCAATATCGGCAGGCACGCAAATGGGCAAACTTCTGATTCCAGCTTTGACCGAGATTCTCAAACCCATAGTAACTTCCTTTTTTCGTTTGGTGGGGGGCTCAAAATCCCCCGGCTACGGCTCGCGCCTTCGCCGAGACGAGCCGGCTTTGTGGGAAGTGGCCTCTAACCAGAGTGATGGGCCTTATGCAAAGCCGGACCCCAATGTTCTTAATTGCCGTGTCCAGCTGACAGGACAAGAAGATGCTTTTACCGTCGAAATTTGCGGCTCAATTCATGCTACCAGCGATATGCACTATACGATTGTGCAAATTTCCATCACAGATATAACAGACGGAATCCCCCAGGCCCAACCCGTGCACAGCCGCGTCGAACAGTGGCAAATAAATGATTCGCCTGTCTTTATCTACAATGCCGACCTTGGCAAGCTCCCCTCACACGTCACCACTCTGTCAGACTGGATTTCTGTCGCCCGCTTGAACACCGACTGGATGATATTCCCTCGCAAAGGAGAAAGAAAGCTGCAGTTCAGCACGTTGATACTGTCCCGCTGGAACGGGCAAGAGCTTGCCTGTGCTGCATCAACTTTTACTTATGAAAATTCCGCGTTTGGCTATATCGATTTACAGGAAAATAGCCGGCGTACAAAAACCCTGACAGTAGCTCTGGCTTTTGCTGTCGGTGCCGCAGATAACAAACTGTTTAATTGTGAGGTCGAGCTTATAAAAGACTGGGCGAGAAAGAACATTGGTGTTTCCGGAAAGGCGCCGGGCAAGAGACATCCGGCTGAATCGCTGAAGTTGGCTCAAGCGTCTAACAGAACTAAACACGAACTTGAGAAGGCATTGGACGAGGCCGTTGGTTTTTTCCGCGACGGCAATCAGCTCGACACTCATAAAATTTGTAAAGAAATTGTTGAAATCGCGCCCCTCGCAGAACGTTATGATGCTTTGGACCTTTGTTTGCACGTAGCACAAGCCGATGGCGTCGCCGCTGTCGAAGAACTGGCTCTCCTGAAGAACCTGGCAAGCTGGCTCGAAGTTGACACAAACAGGTTCCGCGAAATGATGGGAAAAATCCTGCCGGCCGGTATACATGAAGTAAAAGATGTGGAAGTTATCCTCGGCGTCACTTCCGATATGAGCAAAGACAAGACTCGAAAGCATCTGAATAAAGAGTATAGCAAATGGAATGCGAGAGTGACTAACTCAGATTCTGAAATTCAAACCCAGGCCGATGATATGCTCAAGTTCATCGCAGAGACAAGAAGTGAATACATAGGGTAAGCCTTAAAAACAAGCTCGTCCTCTAAAACCTCAATTCCCCCTTTGATTCATCACACAGCCCCACTGTTACCGCCCGGCAACATAACAACGGAGAGGGCGGGATTCGAACCCGCGGTACGGGCTTTTACCCGTACGACGGTTTAGCAAACCGTTGCCTTCAGCCACTCGGCCACCTCTCCGAGTAATTTTATTCCAATCTACATTTTGCGAGCCCGCATTGCAAGAAGATAACCAATTACCAATTACCAGTTACCAATTACCAGTTGCCAATTACCAGTTACCAATTACCAGTTACCAACTACCAGTTACGGAGGCTCGAAGTACCGCCCTTGCACAATCTTTCAATATCCCTTGCTACAATCTCTGCAACGATTTGTTCTTGTCCTGATAACGCCGGTGTCGGCTGCTCAATAGTATAGCCGATTAGCTCAACCTCCCGCTCCTGGCTCTGAGTTTCAATTTTTTTGCCGGGGGCCTTTCTTCTTATTGAAGTGATTTTTCGCTGCTCGGCCATAATCTCTTCGGCCAGGTCAAATTTCGGTATTTGGATGTTTTCCTGCCGTGCGTCTGCTGGCTCCGTCGGTATATCTTTGACCGGCTTTACCTGTTCCGCCTGGGCTTCGGGGATAATGCCGGGGACAGGTTTTTTTCGTTCTTCAACTGATGTCTCGCCTGCAGCAGCAGGCGAGAGTGTCGCCTTTTCGTCCGATTGTGAATTCGGTTCCTGGTCTGTTTTTTTCTTGTCCGACGGTATTATGTCCTGTGCGCGAAGGATATCCGCTTTGCATTGCAGAATATCGGCATCAGTTTGTTCGTTTCTATCGGCCATACTCACCACTATAATCTCCTCTAACAATCCCTTTACTCTAACGGCATTGTCGAGACAAATCAAGAATAAATTGCAAACCCGCAGTTGCGCGGGTGCCCATCAAGTTTGTAGGTAGATTTTTTGGACCTCCACCAGCAATTTCTCAGCTAATAATGCCTGCTATCGTGCTGTCATTCCCGCGAAAGCGGGAATCCAGTCTCTCGCGGTGGCCGGGGGGCAGCCTCAAGCGTAGTAGGGGCAGGCCTATGTGCCTGCCCTGTCTCTTAACGCTGACCGTGTGGAACCGTAACGACCGGGTGGCAGCCTCAAGCGCAGCTTGGGGATGGCTCCACCCCGAACAGTTTTACACTTTTAGCTTTTAGCTTTCAATTTCTGCGCCGTAGCCCTGCCAGAACTTACTGCTGTCGCCCAGTTTGTCTTTCCATCTCAGCAGTTCCTTGCGCAGCCGCCGCAGGTCTCCGGCGTGGTTCGGGTTGTCCGCCAGGTTGTTAATCTCCCAGGGGTCCGCTTGCAGGTCGAAGAGCTGGGTCGTCCTTTTTCCTTTCACGGCGTACTCGATGAGCTTATAGCGCTCGTCACGAACGCCCCGCTGAATATCCTTATATGCGAAGAAAAGGGTGTCCCTAATCTTCCGCTTCCGGCTGATAATGCCGGCGAGATTGCGTCCCTCCACCGAGCCGGGAATCGGCACGCCGGCCAGGTCACAGAGAGTCGGGAAGACGTCCAGCAGGTAACAGAAGGCATCACGTCTTTGGCCCTTGGGGATGTCCGGGCCGCTAATTATCAAGGGCACATGCACGCTGTGCTCGTAGAGGTTCTGTTTGCCCAACAGGCCGTGTCGGCCCACGGCCAGGCCGTTGTCCCCGGCCAAAACGATAATCGTGTTCTTGGCCTGTCCCGTTTCCTTCAGCGCCCTAAGCACGCGCCCGATTTGAGCGTCCATGTGCGTAATTATGGCGTAGTAGTCGGCGATATGTCTGCGGATTTCCTTCGGCGTTCGAGGCCACGGCGCCAGCTTTTCGTCGCGGATTCTCATCTCGCCGTTATCAAACGGATGCTCAGGCAGGAAATTCTTCGGCAGGACAATCTTATCAGGATTGTACATCTGCTTGTACTTCTCAGGTGCCTGCCGCGGGTCATGAGGCGCCGTGTAGGCGACGTACACAAAGAAGGGCGCCTCTTCCTTGTAGTCGCACAGGAACTCGATAGCCGCGTCGCTGAACAGCTCGCTGGAATGCTTATCACCCTTGTATCGCTGGTTTCTCGGATAATTCCCGGTAGGGTCGAAATCGTTTACCGGAACGCTCCAATGATTCCCCATACCGCCGAAAAAGATTTTGCCCCCGGTCGAAAAACATCGGGCAAATGTTTTTTTGTCCTGGTGCCACTTGCCCGTGTGAAAGGTCGTGTATCCGGCCTTCCGCAGGACCTCGGGCAGAGTCCGATGCTCCTCCGGGATTGTCTTCCCTGTGCCCTCAAGACCGAACAAGGTACGGCCGCTCATCAGCATAGCCCGGCTGGGCACGCACACCGCCCCACTCATCGAGCCCATAATGTAGGCATTGGTGAAGGTCGTGCCGTTGCGCACAAGGGAATCTATGTTGGGCGTAATGATATGGTCGTTGCCCAACGCGCCGATTGTGTCGAAACGCTGGTCGTCGGTAAAGAAGACAAGAATGTTAGGCCGTTTTCTTTCTGCCCCCACTACTTGTCCTGTACTGGCACAGCCCGACATCGCCAGCGAGGCCGCTCCCATTCCCAACGTCTTTAGAAAACTCCGGCGATTTAGCCGGATGGCTGTTTCCCCGTCCCTTTCAGGCAAATCGCGCTGTGTATAATCGAGCATACTCATTTTTTGGTCCTCCTTTATATTGGTTTTCAAAGGTTCTCTCCCTTACAGCTAATCAACCCGTCGCAGTCGCACCGCCTTAAGGTCGAACGCCCTGTCCCCCGGAATTTCCAGCGCTCTTACAGTAAGTTTCGTCCGACCCTTTTTCAATTTGATTGCGCCGAGGGTCAGTGGTGCCCAGATTTTTTCATAGACTTCACCGCGCCGGACGCGGTCGGGACTGGGGATGGGGTCAGGATTATGTGCTCTGCTCACCACACCCTCCAGACTCTTGCCGCCTATCTCCACTCTCACCTTTGCACCGACGTTCTCCTCTGAACAGACATACATCAGCGTTACCTCGAAGCGGCCGGCTCTGACCACCTCGACTTCCCACCAGGGGTACGCCTCGGTGCTGGTCCAGTTGGTGACCCAATCGTTGGCCCAGCCGGCACGGCCCCGGTAACTAATCCCCTTCTTGGAAGGCGGTTCCAAAAAGGCCTCGTGCCCCGGTAGCGTAACCACCGGCCAATGCGAGTAACCGATGGGTATGGGCAGAGCATCAAAGCCGGCTTTGGTTACATCTTCAGTCATCGCTTCATAAGCGGCGCTGAGCTTCTTCACGACCTTCGGGTATTTTTTCACGACATTGTTCTTCTGGCCCGGGTCGCTGCTCATATCGTACAGTTCCCAGCGTTTACCGGTTTTGACGGCTCGCCAGCGCTGCGTGCGAACCGAACCTGGAACCTTTTGTGTCTGCCTTCGGGGGCTTCTAAAGGTGAATATCATACGGTCGGGCCAGCCCGCAGTTTCACCTTTGAGCAGCGGCACGAGACTGACACCATCCTGAGGCAGCGTTTTCGGCATCGCTGCGCCGCACAGTTCGATGATTGTGGCAAATATGTCAATGTGGGCGGTAATCTGAGTAATGTTGGCGCCGCGCTTGATATGTCCCGGCCAGCGGATGAATAGCGGCACGCGCACCCCGCCTTCATTAACACTGCCCTTGCGGCCTTTCATTTCGCCGTTGTACCGGTCGGAGTTGGGGCCGTTATCTGTAAGGAATAAGACAATCGTGCCGTCGCTCAATTTCAGCTCGTCGAGGCACTTCAGAATCCGGCCGAGGTTGTCGTCGATATTTTCGCACATCCCGTAGACGCAGGCGAGTTTGTCGTCAAGGCCCCGCTTCTTGTACTTGTCGAAATAGCGGTCGGGTACCTGGAACGGCGAATGCGGAGCGTTGTAGGGTACGTAACAGAAAAAGGGCCGGTCCTTGTTCTTCTCAATGAACTGAATCGCTGCGTCGGTCAACACGTCAGTGATGTACCCTTTGGTTTTGATGGGTTGGCCGTTGTGTTCGAGCGTGGTGTCGAAGTAGTTGTTCCAGTGTCCGCAGCAGAAGCCTAAGAACTCATCGAAGCCCTGCCCGTTGGGATGGTAGGGGTAATGCGCGCCGTTGTGCCATTTGCCGAAGCAAGCTGTAACGTAGCCGGCCTGCCTGAGCGCCTCGGCGATTGTAACTTCCTCGCTGCGCATGTTCTCGTAGCCGCGGGTAACGCCGTGCGTGCCGGTGCGTAAGTGGTAGCGGCCGGTGAGCAAACTCGCCCGTGTCGGCGCGCAAACCGGGCTGACAAAAAACCGGTCAAACCGGGCTCCGTCAGAGGCGAGTCTGTCCATCACCGGCGTATCGATTTTGTCGTTGCCGTGCGAACGCACGTCACCCCAGCCCTGGTCATCGGTCATTACCAGAATGACGTTCGGCCGTTTTCTTTGTGCCCCCATCATTTGGCCTGTACCGCCGCATCCCGGCAGTATCGATAGCGTCCCCGCCGAAACCGCCGCGGAGCCGACTGTTCTCAAAAATTCTCTTCTTGTTTGCCTGCTCATATTATAAACGTTTCGCATAAACATAGTACGCCCCGCGGGATTCGCCTGTGTCATCTATGAACCATGTCCGCAGGCGCGTCTTGCCGGCCTTGAGCTTTACCTGGAATGTCACTTTGGTAGCGTTCTTGGAAACCGGCTTGCTCACATCCACGTTTGCAATCTTGAGCCTCGCCTTGGTTGCGCTAATCGCCTTGCCGCGAGGAATAGCAGCGATGATAGGTTTATCAACCTCGATTGGCCAGCGCCGCAGGGCAAACTCGTATGTGCCGTCCCGCGCCACTTCCACCGCCCAGAAGCCATTGGCCTTGCTGCCGTTAAGTACAGCCCACTGGCTCCACGCCGGATTCGGACTGTGCCAGTCGTGCGACATCAACTGGCAGGGATTCTCTTCATCCGAGCCGATGATGATTTCGCAGTACTCATCGAAGCGATTGGAGAGGTCGGCCCACCAGTCTTCGTAAGACTTGCGCAGTTTCTCAACGACCCTGGGGTGTTTGTCGGCGACGTTGTTCTTCTGGCCGGGGTCGGCCTTTATATCGTAAAGCTCTTTGCCATTGACCAGCCGCCACCGCTCAGTCATGACCGCGCTCTTGCGCCACTTTTCCGGATGCTCGATGCGCTGTGAGTGAACAAGCAGCGTACGGTCAGGCCAGTCGTTGGCCGCACCCGTCAGCAGAGGCGAGAGACTGTCGCCGTCAAATTTTACGCCGCGCGGTTTCTTCAGCCCGCACAGCTCAATCAACGTCGGCAGCAGGTCGATGTGCGCTGTGAGCCGGTCAATGTCGCGCCCGCCACCGAACCCGCCGCCGGGCCAGCGAATAAAGCAAGGTACGCGGTGTCCTCCGTCATACTCAGAGCCCTTGGTTCCTCGCATGCCGGCGTTATAACCCTTAGTTTGGCCCTTTTTCCCTCGGAAGCCCGCGGCCGTTCCGTTGTCGGTCATGAAGATAACAATAGTGTCCTTTTCAAGACCCAGCGCTTTCAGCTTTTTTGAGAGGCGTCCCATGTTCTCATCAATATTGGTTATCATGCCGTAGAAATTGGGATTGGGAATGTCCTTGTTACGGTATGGCTCTGCGTACTTTTCCGCCACGTTGTACGGGCCGTGCGGCGCGTTGGTCGTCAGGTAGCAAAAGAACGGCCGGTCCTTATTGGCTTCGATGAACTTCAGCGCGTTATCGAACCACACGTCCGTACAGTAACCCTTGAACTTCTTCCACTTGCTGTTGTGCCGGTAGGTGTCGTCGAAGTAGTCGTTACCCCAGTAGTCTATGCCCTGGCCGACCCCGCCTCCGCAGTGGACTAACACTTCGCCGAAACCCCGGTCCTGTGGCCGGAACGGGTAGTTGTCGCCGAGGTGCCACTTGCCGAAGATACCCGTGCGATAGCCGCTGGCCGAGAAGACGTCAGCCATTGTTACTTCGTCCTTGCCTAAGAGCGAGCGGCCCATAATCGTATGCCACACACCTGTCCGGGTTGAGTAATGTCCCGTCATCAGGGCCGAACGCGTGGGCGAGCAGGTCGGGTCGACGTGGAAATCCGTCAGGCGGATGCTTTGCCTGTGGAGCAGGTCGAGATTAGGCGTCTGGATAACCGGGTTGCCGTGGCAGCCCAAATCGCCGTAGCCCTGGTCGTCGGTTATCACCAGGACGAGGTTCGGCCGCTTCCTGTTCCCTGCCACCCTCCCACTTACACTCGCACAGCTCGGCAATACCGATAGCGTCCCTACCGAAGCCGTGGCAAAACCGACTGTTTTCAAAAATTCTCTTCTTGTTTGCTTGCCCATATTCATACCTCCTGTTATTCAACTTTCGAAAAATGGCGCATCGTATCGTTCACTGAACTACCAACTACGAACTATTTTGTGCAGGCCCTATTGAAAGCTGCGTGAAATCACCCGGGTTAAACTCTCCTATTAGCGAATGAACATCATCGACGGTAACAGCTCTTATAGCATTGATGTCGTCCTCGATGGTGCGATACTGCTCTAAATATATCCAGTTAGAGCCCAGGTGACTTAGCCGACCCATCGGCAGCTCATTCTCAATAACCAATGCGCTTAATACCTTGTTTTTTGCCTTTCTTAATTCGTCATCGGTTATGCCGCTTTCGGATAGACTATGGAAAATACCCCTGACGATATCGAGCACTTTGGGGACATTGCCGGCGCTGCATCGGATATAACTGCAAAATGTCCCTGTCCCGTCCATGGCCCCAAATTGCATCGCTGCTGCTTCTGCTAATGCCTTGTCAACCAGTTCCCAGAAAAATCTTGACCCGACATTGTCGCCGACGATAACGCCTAACAGCGAAGCGGCGAATCTCCTCGGGTCCTGAGCCGACACACCGGGGCTCATCAGGCATATATGCTCGCGAGCCAGGTTTGATTTTTCAACTCGCTCCTTCTTTTTGCTCCCGCCACAGTGTTCCAGCTTTCTTCCGACAGTTTGCTTTTGCCACTTGCTGCAGGAGCTTTGCGCAATCGAGCGGATTTGGTCCCAATCAAAATTACCCGCACACGCCAAGACCATGTTATTCGGTGCATAACGCCTGACAAAAAAGGAACGCATCTGTTCAGCCGTCAGATTATCTATACTTTCCCCGCTGCCTAAAACGCTATTGCCGCAGGGATGGCCGTCGAAGTGCAGACTTCTGCATCTCTCCATCGCATCAAAGCTCGGCAGGTCCTTATACATTGCAATTTCTTCTTTGATTACGTTTTTTTCAATATTGAAATCTTCATCTCTAAGGGCCGGCCTCATCAGCTCTATCCACAGCTTTGTTACCTCGACCAGGTATTCCGGCAAAACAGCAGCATAAAAAACGGTATTTTCCTCACTGGTAAAGGCGTTGAATTGTGCCCCTGTTTTGTCGAATGCCTCATTGACTTCAAACGCACTTAGCCGCTCGGTGCCCTTGAACAGCATATGTTCCAGGAAATGCGATACGCCGTTTATCTGTTTGGGCTCATCCCGCGCACCGGTCTTGACGAAGAAACCCACCGATACCGATTTGGCGGATTTATTAACCTCCCCGATCAGACTCAAGCCGTTCGCCAGTTTCTTCTTCTTAAATTCCATAATCTGCTCTTTAAGTACCTAAAGGTTGGAGTGCCTAGAGTTATGGATAATTTTTTTCATTTTAGTTCACTTTAGGCACTTTAGCTCACTTTAGGCACTTTGGACCTATTGTTACTACCGTAAAATCTTTGAACCTGTTATTCCGCAGAAAACCCAGAACTGAATCAACGCTGGTTTCTTCGATTTTACTCTTAATTTCATCCAGGCTTCGAACCCTGCCTAAGATATAGTAATCGCTTCCAATTCCCCCGGCCCGGCTGCTGGACGATTCGCTTTGCAGAATTAGTGAGCTTTTTAAACCGACTTTGGCTCGCTCGATTTCTTCTTCATTGATTCCTTCGCTGAGCCGATTAAACTCGCCGATTATCACATCAAGCGTTTCCTGACCTTTTTCCGGCGTTGTGCCTGCGTAGCACATTATACCAGCCGCACTTTTCAGACCGTGATACCGCGCCCCTATGGCGTAGCACAGGCCTCGCTTTTCTCTTACCTCTGTAAATAATCTGGCGCTCATCCCGCCCGAAAGAACCGATACCGCCACCCTTGCATTGTAGTAGTCCTCATCGGTTGGTTTAATCGTCTCGGTCATCAGCCCGATATGAACCTGCGCACCCTCATTATGCAGATGCGTATATTTACTCGATGCTGGATGCTCGATGTTGGATGCTCGATGCTGGATGTTGGTATCGAGAATCGAGAATCGAGAATCGAGAATCGAGACAACAGCATCGAAGTCATATTTGCCCGCAACCGCAAAAATCGTCTGCGACAGGTTGAAGTTGTTCTTTACAATCGCTCTTGTACTCCGGGCCGTCAAGGCCTTCAATTCATCGATATGGCCTACAACACTGCGTCCCAGGGGACTCGGATAAAACCGTTCTCGCAGTTCGAGCATGACCTTTTGCCGGGGGTCATCGTCTAAAGCAAGCACCCCGTCAATTGCTAATTGCCTGGCTAATTCAAACTGGTCTTCTTTCAAGTGGGCTTCAAGTATAATATCAGCATACAAATCTAAAGCTTGCGCTAAGTTGTCTGCTTCCAGGGCCGCCCCAATGGCTATATGGGAGCTGCCGACCCCGCCGGCACGGTGCAGCCCCAGTCCGTCAAGCGCGTCACCGAGTTCTCTGCTGCTTTTATCACCGGCACCTCTGAAAATCCAGTCGGCAATAACGCTCCCGGCCCCACAGCAGCCCTCCGGCAATAAGGCTTCTCCAGCCGGCAGCATAAAACCAAACGCCACTGACTCAACCGCCTCCATCGGCTCGCCAAGAACAACCATCCCGTTCTTTAAGATATGTTTATCAAATCTTTCCGCCATTGCCGGCTCTCTTGAATATCTACAAAAAGGAGGGCGGATTCTACCAATAAACAGGGACGTTTTCAACTGTGAATTGAATTTTCAGCCAAAAGGGTGTGCATGTCGAGTTTGTAGGTAGATTTTTTGGACCTCTACCAGCAATAATACCCCACACGTAAGTGTGGGGTATACTCCAGCCTGCTATTGCGCTGTCATTCCCGCGAAAGCGGGAATCCAGTCTCTCGGCAGCCGGGTGGCAGCCTCAAGCGCAGCTTGGGGATGGCTCCACCCCAACAAAGATGACATCCACCTGCCAAAAGCTCTAAATACTGAAAGGCCATTATCAATAGGCGCAAAAAGTGAACGCAATACGAGATACGCACGCTTGTCCTGAGCGTAGCCGAAGGGACGCAATACGAAGTTAACGAAGCCCCAGTTCACTTATCGATTCCAGGAATCGAAGATACTTAACCACGAAATAGACAAGCAAAGCAACAACCAAAATAGTATAGGCAATAACTAAACCCGTGATCACGAGCTTCGTATTTCTTTTATAACGCCGGTTGGACCACACGAGTGATAGGGCAAGTGGACCTACACACACCAGAGCAATTACGACGACAGGCGTGGTAAAATACCATTTTGCTTTCGGCTTGCTGGCTTCATCAAGAAACTCACCGCAAAAACGGCACTTCACGGCCTCATCCTGAATTTCCTCTGTGCAAAAGGGACACTTCTTCATAAGTTTCCTTTACGAATCACGAGCCACTGACTACTATTCTGCAACATCAAATTTGATGGGTGGCAGCCTCAAGCGTGTCCCGAAAAATCGGGATACGCTTGGGGATGGCTCGGAGCAACTTCCAGCAACAACCGCGCATTCATCGTGTTACAGATCACTACGCTACTGCAGCCGTTTCCTCTTCCTCGTCGTACTGGCCGAAGCTGACGCTTATCTTCTTGCTCACCCCCCGTGTCTGCATCGTTATCCCGATCAGCACGTCCGCAATGCTCATCGTGCGCTTGGCGTGAGTGATTATTATAAACTGCGAATCCTTCTCGAATTCACGAATCAGCATATTGAAACGCTCATTATTTGCCTCATCCAGCGCGGCGTCAATTTCGTCGAGGAAGCAGAACGGCGACGGCTTTGTCTTGAAAACCGCAAACAAAAGTGCAATTGCAGCCAGCGCCTTTTCACCGCCGCTGAGCAATGATATGCTCCTTGTCTCCTTGCCGGGCGGCCGCGCTGTTACTTCTATACCCGCTTCCAGGATATCTTCAGCATCTTCAAGAACTATATCGGCCTTGCCCCCACCGAACAGCTTGCGGAAAATCTGCTGGAAATGAACCCTGATTTCTTCGAAGGTCTCCCTGAATTTCTCTCTGCTCTTTTTGTTAAGCCGGTTTATCAATTGCTGCAGGCTGGTGCGGCTTGTGTTCAGGTCTTCAACTTGATTACTTAAAAAGTTATATCGTTTCTCAAGGCTTTCCTGCTCATCTATCGCGTCCACGTTTACATTGCCGAGCCGTTCAATTTTGCCCCGAAGCTCAGCTATTTCTTCTCTTACCTTGTCCCAGTCAACCTCTTCATCCCTGTAATCTTCGTAGGACTGGACCAGGTCAATCTGTAATTCCTCCTGAACTCTTTCAACCAGCGTCTGTGTCCTTACCTCTAATTGGCCCAATTCTATTTTAAGCTCACTTATTTTCTGCTCGGTCTCGCCTTGCTCAGCTCGTTTCTGACGAATTGAGCGTTCTGTTTGTTTTTCTTCTTCGAGCAGCCTTTCTATTTCTTTATGCAGCTCTCTGCTGCTTTCCTGGTTCTTTTCTTTTTCGACGAACAGCTCCGACACCGCCGCTTCGCATTTAAGAATGTCCCTCTGTGAATTTTGGATTTCGAATTTCGAATTTCGAATTTCTCGCTGTGCCGCCTCAGTAGCCGTCCGGTTTTCTAACATCTGGCGTTGCAGACTTACAATTGTTTGCTTCAGTGCCTTGCGGTGTTCGGTAATCTGACCTAAGGCAACTCTCAAATCCGTAAGTCGGCTCGCCTGTAGCTGTTGTTCAGCTTTTTGTTTGGCGTATTTTGCCTCAAGCTCCGCTATATGCGACGTTCGCTGGCTATTTACCGCCTCTAACTCCTCCAATTTCTGCTTCGAATCGTATTCCTTCTGTACCGATTGGGTTATCTGTTCGAGAAGCAGGTCGATTTCGCCGGCTATCAACGGCTGCTCATCCCTCAGCCGCTTTATATTTTGTTCTATTACGCCGAGCTTTGAAGTGGCCTGCATCTTTTCCGTATTCGCTTCATAAACAGCCGTTCGCAGGTCCTTACACAATTTAGCTAAATGTTCGGTTGCCTGTTCGTTTTTCTTAATTTGTCCTTCGAGCGCCCCAATCTCATCTGTAATATTGGCGATGGCCTCCTGCAATTGACGCAGTCGGCTTTTGCGTGATATCAAACCCGTTGTTTTCCCTAAAGGCCCGAGTGTTATCGCCCCGTCGGCGCTTAAGGATTCGCCCTTTAAAGTAACAAATTTATACCCGTCTCCTGTTCTTTTGGCTAATTCAATTGCCTCTTTTAGAGAGTCAACGATTATCGTTTTGCCTAACAGCTTCCAGACTAATGGTGCGTATTTGCTCTCATATTTTACGAATTCAACAACTCTGCCCATAACGGTCGGCAGTTTCGAAAAATCTTTTTTGTCCACGAAAGGCTCTATTTTATCCATACATATAAAATTCGCTCTGCCTTCGAGTTTTTCAATTGTTTCCGTATCGGCTAAGAGTCTGTTTGTGTTGTTGATTACCAGAGCGTCAGTTTTGCCCTCAAGGGCGGCCTCAACAGCGTTTGCATATTTGAAATCGGCCGCAATCATATCTGCCGGTATTCCTTCGATGTAGTCTAATTTATTGACTGACCGATTCGCTAAAATGCTTTTAACACCCGTATTAAGCCCCTCGCGCCTTCCCTCCATATCTGTCAATATCGCCAGCTCGCCGCTCAATGCACTTCGTGCTTCGCGGCTCGCGGTTAATCGCTTGTTGTCCGCTGCGAGCAGACTGTTTATTTCTTCTGTTTCTTTGCGTTTGGATTCTAAATTCTGTGTCAATTCGCCCAACACTTTTTCGATATCGCTCAAGCGGGCCTTGTGTTGTGCCTTTTCGGTGAGCAGCTCTTCAAGTTCTGCGTGGGCATGTTCCGCCCGGCTGGCAAGACGGTCCTTCTGACTGGATAAATTGTTGCGATAAACTGAAATGCTCTGGACTTCGTTATGAAGCTGCGCCGTCAATCTGACTATATCGATAATGCCTGATTTCTCATCTTCCAATTCCGCTTCGAGCGAGGCACATTCGGTGTTTATTTCCTCGATGGCTTTTTGGATTTGCTCGGCGCGCCGGCTTTTCTCTTCGAGCATCTTTTCGCAGTTTGCCAGCTCGCTCTTATATTGTGCTGAATCTGCCGTAAAGAGGTTTTTCTGCTCCTGCAGTTTTTCAAGTCTCTCGCCTGATGAGTCCCTTCTTTGCTGCAGTTCCGTAATTCTCGTTCGCAAAAACTCAATTCGTTGAAGCTGCTGCTCGATTTTGCTCTCAACGGCAACAAGGCGATTGTCCGTATGGCTTAGTTTATGCTCCGTTTCTATTTTCTCTTCGCCCAGCTTGCTCATCAGGGCATCATTCTCTGCTACCTCCGCTGCCAGCCGCCCCAATTGTTCCTCTATCTGCTCAAGGGCAGTTTCCTTCTCTCCAAGTTGCGTCTTTATTTTATGATATTCAACCAGCGAGTAATTGACCTGCAGCTCTTTGAGTCTTTGGCTGTATCGCAGGTAACTTCGCGCTTTACCCGCCTGAAGTTTCACACTTCGCAGTCTCTTTGTCACTTCGCCTAAAATATCTGCAAGCCGCAGCAGGTTTTGTTCCGTGTGTTCCAGTTTACGAAGTGCCTCCTTCTTGTGCGCTTTATACTTGCTTATGCCTGCCGCTTCTTCAAATATGACCCTTCTGTCTGTTTTCGATGCGCTCAATAGCTGCTCAATCTGTCCCTGCTCGAGAATCGAGTAGGCTCTGGCACCTATGCCGGTGTCCATAAATAATTCTCGAATATCTTTCAATCGGCAGGTTTTGTTGTTTATCCGGTATTCACTCTCCCCGCTTTTGTATATCCGCCGCGTAATCTGCACCTCGTCGGCTTCAATTGGCAGTTGTCCTGTCGCGGTTCCGTCGGGATTGGAGATAAACAGGTTCACTTCGGCTGCGCCGAGAGGTTTTCTGCTGCTGCTTCCGCTGAATATCACATCAGCCATCTGCCCCCCTCGCAGGCTCTTGACACTTTGTTCCCCGAGTACCCACTTTACCGCATCGACGATATTGCTCTTACCGCAGCCGTTCGGTCCCACAATAGCGGTTATAGACGAATCGAAGGCAAATTCTGTTTTGTCGGCGAAACTTTTGAATCCGTTAAGAACGATTTTTTCGAGTCTCATTTTTTGCCCTGCTGATAGTATGTTGTAATTGCGAGGCCTGCGATTACTCCAATTTGTCATTACGAGGCCTGCGGAGCAGGCCGTGGCAATCTCATCCGTTACGTTTTAGATTGCTTCGCTCTGCTCGCAATGACACAATCTTCTATTTACCGGTATTACGCGGCCGGCGCAGTCCTTTTTTGGCCAATACGCACTATTATTGTCGGCCGATGGCTTGTTATTTCTTGACAATTAGTCGATTTTGCCAAGACAGGCGGCTCAGAAGTGTAAACGAAAAAAGAGGAAGCAAAACCCTTCTTCTTGGCCCCTTTTATCGGATGGCTAAGGTGATGGCAAAATATAACTAATCCACATCCACCATCCAAACACGGACCACGTGACCTTCCCTGAACTCTACGCCCCCATCTTTGTCCCTCATTTTGCCCCAGCTATAATAGACGAAACCATCAATAACCTCAACCCCCCGACGCGCATTTATAGTTACTGAATCTGGTTTGGCATCAGGCATCGTATCTTCGGATCGCCTGACAAGCGGAGGGTATGATTTTCCACCGGTTGTCATCCAGTACTCTTGCATAATCTTTTCAACCTCAGCGAAGCTCATTCCCTGCCCGTGGCGTCTTGTGACCAAAGCCATTCCGGGATATCTGCGGTCCAGGTACTGGCCAGGACTGATACGACTGAGGGCTCTCTCAAAGCTATGACGCGGGCTCCACGGCACTTTGTAAACCACCATTAATCCGCACATAAAAAGCAGGTATAATATCACCGTGATTCTCTTGGATGGCACGCTGACTAAGGTAAACACAGGTAAACTCGATATAAATGGAAATATCACAAAAAATAGCAGCGCAGCAGGGTGAGTGACATATATCTTCAACAACGCAACGAGCAGCACACCTGCAAGAACCGTAGCTACTATCCAGAATATTGTCGGACGAGATCTGTACAGATTGACCATCAACATGACAATCATTGGGATACTTATTACCATCGCAAACACGCAGTAAAACTGTGCTACAGACAGGAAGGCTACCCCCTCCCATAAAACGATGCCCACCAATACGACAAAAGCCGGAGCGAAGAAAACGAATCGGCCGGCCACTGTAGCAAGAGTTGAACTTGCTTGGGATTTAACAATCCATCCACTATACATTGATACTGGATAGGATATCATAATTATTATAAACATAAGTGGCCAAATGGTGTGATATATTGTTTCAAGGAATAAAAATAAACATAAACAGGACAATACCAGAATGAAGCTTACGAAGATAGTGAACCCCCTCCAATTTGGTTTAAGCCAGACCCTCTCCATTTTACGGCTCCCTACAAAAAGCCTTAATTTCTCATTTTTCCCACTAAAATCGCTGCACTATTTTAACCATTGCTGCCAGGCCGTCGAGATTTACTTATATGTATGTTCATCTTTTGCTCTGTTGTCTTTCCTGCCTCTGTAGATACAAAGCTCATAGGGCTTGCACGTGCAATCTTCTGATAATTAGTCGATTTTTGGCAGGGGCCCAGCCCGAAACTCTGCGTTTACAGTACCTTTGTCGCACATCTGCTTCAAAAGGCCTATCACATCGGCATACGAAACGCCCAGGCCCGGGCGCCCTTCCTCAGCTTTTTTGAGGGGCTCTTCGCAGAGTGTTCGAATAATATCGCTGAGTTCAAAAGTGCTTTTCAGTTGCACTATTACGCTGGGCCGTTTGGGATGTTTGCGCGTTATTGAGACATACTTTTGGCCGGCCGGTGCGTTTATTGTTATATTGCCGTCTGCTGACTCCACAAAAATATTGCGGCGGCAGGATATCGGCGCACCGAATAACACAATTCGCGGCCGACCACTCCGAGAAACAAAAATCGCCGTGTATTCGGTTTGTGCGATTTCTTCCAGATAAAAATCACGCGCAATAAGTCTTTGTGTTATGGCAATATCGTCTAATTTCCGAAGTTGCTCGTACGCAGCCAATCTGATTGCGAAATCTTCGTCCCGCAGCAGCCGTAGTGATATCGCAGCCGCATCATTGCGCCTCGCCGCTGTGGTGATTGCCTCCAGCACCTCGACTCGATAAGCCGAACCTTTATCCATTGCTATCTCCCTTAGAGTCTCCAAACCCACGTCACTGCCCAGATTGAGCATACATCTGGCTGCTCGCAGACGAACCTCCTCATTGGACGACTTCAGAAGGGCACGAAGCTTGCTAAGGCTTTCATTACCTATGGCCTCAAGAGCAATTTCACTTGCATACTTGTCCTCCGAACCGGCAAGCTTTCTAACAAATGTCTTTATTCTTTCTCTGGTGATTTCCCGCGTTTCAGAAAGATAGGTTGCCTTGACTATCGAGACGAACCTTTGTTTTTGTTCTCTGTATTTAGCCGGTACTTTCAATTCAATCTGGCCAGGGCGAACCGCCTTGGCTATGTCGTCGCCAAAACGTTCGTTTAAGCGGTCACGAATACGGGCTGCGGTTCTATAATCCGGACGCCGAAGTGCCAGCCATACCTTGTAATCGTCAAGCACCGTACCGCCGGACAGGATATATCCGACTTTTTTATCTGTTCCGGAAGTGCTGATTGTATCTATGAAGACCGGCCCTTTTGCCGTAGCCAAAACTTTTGTAGTTATGCCGAAGGCTCCTGCTGTCTTAAGCTCAGCACCATACAACCAGCCACCTTCCAGAGAAGTTGTTTGCGTACCCGGCAGAGCCACTATTCTTACATCGAAGTATTGGTTTTTTGAAGCTGTTGTCAGCATTAGCCCGTGCACCAGTACTACGGCGGTATCACGACTGTTAATAAATTTTCCAACGTCTATTTTTGGCTCGGGCAATTGCGCCAGGATATATTGTGTAAGATATGTTCTAATCTGCGGCGGACATTCCGCCGAACCTGTCCCCTTAAGACCGCCTATCAGCCCGTACCCTTCGACGAGGATTGATTCAAGTGAGAATACCTCGGCCAGCGACCCTATTGTAGGGCCCAAATCTACCGGGGGTGCAAGTTCTTTTGAACCCATACCCGTTGGCTCACCACAGCCGGCTATAAAAAAACCGATAAGCAGTACGCTTGTTACGCAAACCGTTTTTATACTCTGGATATCCATAGTAATAGATACCCCCAAAAAACCATTACTGTTTATTATTTACTATTCGTACTAAATACGCGTTCTCTTCAATAATAAATAATAAATAGTAAACAGTAAATAGTAAACAGTAAATTGTTCACTCGCCGATTATCTGGCAGATGACCGTCCTTGTTCTCGACCTCGTATCGAAATCCACTAAGATAATTTGCTGCCAGGTACCTAAGGTAAGTCGGCCGTCAACAACAGGAACGCTCAAAGAAGGCCCCAGAAGCGAAGCCCGCACGTGAGAATGACCGTTATCGTCGTGCCAGGTCTCTTCGTGCTCATACCGGGCGTTTTGCGGTGCGATTTTCTCAAACGCCGCTGCTATATCGTAATTGACCAGCCCCGGCTCATATTCCGTAGTCGTAATCCCCGCCGTCGAGCCCACGTTGAAAAGCGTAACGGCTCCCTCGCTGATACCCGATTGTGCCGCTGCCTCGCTGACCTGCTCGGTAATATTGACAATATCGCAGTTACCTTTTGTTTTGACCTTTATCTTTTTCGTTTTAACCATGCCGATAAGTTAACGAATTTACATCCCTTTTGCAAGTATCGCTTTTTCACAGGTAGAATCGAGCATCGTGAATCCAGCATCCAGCATCCAGCATTGGGTATCGAGCGACGAGCCACGAGCAACGATATTGCCCTTACAACCCCCCCCTCTAAAAAAATAAAAAAATTTTTATTTTTTTTAACTTATTCTATTGACGATACTATTATTTAGGGTAAAATGGTATATTAGTGGTCAGGTGAAGAATTTACGATGATACTTGGCCACTGATTTGTTATGTAAATACATAAAAGCTCTTTGACAAGTTAACAGTTAAGCCAAAAAAGCAGCGAAAGTGCAGTTGTTGTGATGGGATACGCCTAATCACAGCGACCTTAAACTTGTCCCCGCGAAAGCGGGGAACTATTTTCAATTCGGCACTTTCGGTGCGTATGCCAAAGTGTTGAGCCTTTATTGACGACATCCGCCGTAGCCTTGTGCGAAGGCGGATTCGACGATACAAAGTGAAGGGTTTGATCCTGGCTCAGAACAAACGCTGGCGGCGTGGCTAAGACATGCAAGTCGAACGGACCATTAATTTATTAATGGTTAGTGGCGAAAGGGTTAGTAATGGACAGGTAACGTGCCCTGTGCTCTGGGATAGCGTCGTTCGCCTTCGGGCGAGCTTCCGAAAGGGGCGGTAATACCGGATAATATCATTTGTTGATGGACAGATGTTCAAAGATTTATCGGCACAGGAGCGGCCTATCTCCTATCAGCTTGTTGGTGAGGTAATGGCTCACCAAGGCAATGACGGGTAGCGGGACTGAGAGGTTGGCCCGCAACATCGGGACTGAGACACTGCCCGGACCTCCACGGAGGGCTGCAGTAACGAATCTTGCGCAATGGGCTAAAGCCTGACGCAGCGACGCCGCGTGCGGGAGGAAGTCCCTCGGGATGTAAACCGCTGTCAGGGGGAAGAAAGTCCGCTCCGGCGGATTGATCCAACCCAAAGGAAGTCACGGCTAACTTCGTGCCAGCAGCCGCGGTAAGACGAAGGTGGCAAGCGTTGTTCGGTATTACTGGGCTTAAAGCGTGTGTAGGCGGAAAGGTAAGCGTCCTGTGAAAGCCCCCGGCTTAACCGGGGAATTGCTCGACGAACTGCCTTTCTTGAGGCAAGTAGGGGTGCATGGAACTCTTGGTGGAGCGGTGGAATGCGTAGATATCAAGAGGAACGTCGGCGGTGAAAACGGTGCACTGGGCTTGTTTTGTCCGGCACTGAGATGCTTGCATTTTGGTGCTGGGCTCTGACGCTGAGACACGAAAGCGTGGGGAGCGAACGGGATTAGATACCCCGGTAGTCCACGCTGTAAACGATGTCTACTAGGTTGTGGAAGTTCTGACGCTTGCACGACCGAAGCAAAAGTGTTAAGTAGACCGCCTGGGGAGTACGGCCGCAAGGCTAAAACTCAAAGGAATTGACGGGGGCTCACACAAGCGGTGGAGCATGTGGATTAATTCGAAGCAACGCG
>JAUWBI010000121.1 GCA_030601745.1 Phycisphaerae bacterium | reverse complement strand
AGTATCAGCAGATACACGCCAAAAATCATCGTTATTGATTAATGAATGGTGAATAACCGTGAAATACGCTATACGCTATACGAGAATCGAGAATCCAACTTTAGTTCACTTTAGGCACTTTAGGCACTTTAGCTCACTCTTCACTAACTTGCCCTCTACAACTGTAGAGAGGCCTCTACAAATCGACCCTTTTATGCAAAACAAAGCCAATTTCCAAAAAAGTCAAGTGAATGTAAAGTCTTTTCATACCGTGGATTATGAAAATAAATCCAATTGGACACTTGGTAAAAACAAACCCAATACAAAGCCAATCAAAGCCAATTTGCTGGACGCTCAAATGAACGTAAGTGCTGTTAAAACAAAGGATTATGAAAATATTTCCAATTGGACACTTGGTGAAAACAAACCCAAAACAAACCCAATCAAACCCAATTCTCAAAAATCCGTGCACCCCGTTAGAAATTCCAGAGGGGATAAAAATATCTGGGAAAAAAGGAAAATATTTTCTAACGGGGTGCAATCTGCGAGGGACCCCGCCTTGCGGGAACCCAAATCCGCGGTTAAAATTCAATATATGAAATCTCGCTTTGAATATTCAAAATTGATTACTCTTTTCCTCGCCTCCCGGCCAAAGTTTTTAGTCGCAAGCGCAGCGCCTATCCTCGTTGGCTCTTGTCTTGGTTATGCAGCTGTCGGTACTTTCTCCCCCCACCTTTTTATTTTAGCATTGCTTGCGATAATGGCTCTGCACGCCGGCGCTAATATGGCCAATGATTACTTCGACCACATTTCTGGAAACGACGAGGCCAATAAAAACCCTACGCCCTTTTCAGGAGGAAGACGTTATATCCAGCAGGGTATCCTTTCGCCCAGAGCAACTTTATTGACGGCACTTTTCTTTCTGATAGCAGGCGCAGCAATCGGCATTGCAATTTTCCTGCTGACACAGAGTATTTTTATTTTAATTCTTGGCCTTGTCGGCCTGCTCGGCGGCTTTTTCTACACCGCGCCGCCTGTTCAGCTTGGCTACCGTTGCGTCGGTGAGCTCGTCATTGCGCTGTTGTTCGGCATCCTTCCGGTTTATGGCTCATACTACTTGCAGACAGAAACTATTGATACTATTCCACTTTTGCCCGCTGCCATCGTCGGCATACTGATTTTCCTGGTGATTTTAGTAAATGAATTCCCGGATGTTGCTGCAGATGCCGCCGTGAACAAAAGAACACTTGTAGTTCGTTTTGGCATCCCGGCTTCCATTTGGATTTACCGAGCTGCACTCATCGCCAGCTTTCTCATTGCAGCGGCCGCTATGTTGATTTCCCGTTTGATGTTCTTTGCAGGATTGTTTTATTTGCTTACACTGCCGATTGCAGTCCTCGCGATGAAGTTTGCAAACAAAAAAGACTTGGTCAAACCCGGCCAATACCGCACCAGCCAAATCACAGTCCTTTTGCACACACTCGGCTCCTTGGCCCTTACCCTCGGCTTCTTATTTGTTTAGCCGTCGCTGCCACGGTGACGTTGCTGCACAATTGCAAATCGTCAATTGTAAATTGTAAATTGGTTTGTCTCCGCCCTCTGCAACCTCGCAATCTAAAAATAGCGGATATGCTAAAATGCTATATGCTAATTTATGATTGACCTGATTGCTTTTGCCGCTTAAACTTACTGCAGATGGACAGGCGAGTCATAATAAACGCAGATGATTTTGGCCTCTGCGACGGAGTAAATAAGGCCGTCGCCCAGGCCCATACCGACGGTGTGCTAACCAGTGCCACAATTATGGCCAATATGTCGGCCGCCCACGAGGCCGTCAAAATAGCAAAAAAACTGCCCAACCTTGGCATCGGAGTCCACCTTAATCTCACCGAGGGCCGACCCCTATCGAAAGACACCTGCATTGACCGGTTACTCGATGCCGATGGCCAATTTGCCTGTTCGTCGGCCAAACTGTCACTTTTTTCCTTGGCAGGACATAAGATTAGAGAAGCTATACGAGCTGAATTGGCCGCCCAAATCCAATGGGTCATTGACAATGGCCTCAAGCCGACTCATTTGGACTCACATAAACATATCCACACATTTCCTCAACTTTTCTCAATCGTCTGCCAGTTGGCCGGACGCTTTCAAATCCCCGCAATACGTTGGCCGTTCGAGCCAAAGGAACTTTCACAAATACCCTGGCCGCTGACCGGCGCAGATGGTAGAAAAAGAGCCCAAAAAATCAGGATTATGGCCAGGATAAACCGCGTGCAAAACTCGGACTTCTTAAAAACTGATGCACTTTTTGGTATTGCACATACAGGCAAAATAGATGTCAATTTCTTCAAGGCCGTCGCTTTATATAATTCGGCAGCAACCGCAGAGGTGATGACTCATCCAGGATTTGCTGACGGCCTCGACCCAGGCAAAACCAGATTGTTACACCAGCGAAAGGTTGAGCTGGAAGCTCTTTGCAGTAGAAAAACAAAGCAGTATTTTGAAGATGCAGGAGTAAAATTGGTGCATTATGGAAAACTTTGACAATACTGATTGTTCGGTCGTGGTTCCGCTTTACAATGAAGCTTCGGTTGTCAACGAGCTTTACAGCCGATTAGCCAGGACAATGAGCCAGACTCACCTGGATTACGAGCTTGTCTTTGTCGATGACGGAAGCACCGATAATACCTTGGAGCTGCTGAAAGATATCGCTCGCAAAGACAGCAAGGTGGTTATTGTCGAGCTTCGCCGTAATTTCGGCCAGACTCCCGCTCTCGCCGCTGGCTTCGATGACGCAAGAGGACGCATAATAATATCAATGGATGGCGACCTGCAGCACGCACCGGAAGAGATACCGAATTTTCTTGAAAAAATCGACGCCGGCTACGATGTGGTCAGCGGCTGGCGCAAACATAGAGTGGACAATCTTTTAATGAGGAAGTTACCCAGCAGGGCGGCTAACTGGCTCGCTTCAAAAATCAGCGGCGTCGATATCCACGATTTCGGCACCACCTTCAAGGCATACAGACGCGAGGTAATTGAGGAACTGAATCTCTACGGCGAAATGCACAGATTCATCCCGGCGATACTGTCACGCATCGGCGCTAAAATCATTGAGATACCCATAAAGAACATCGTCCGTCCGAAGGGCTCCAGCAGCTATGGAATTTCCAGAACGTTTAGAGTTGTCTTCGATTTGATTACGCTCAGGTTCCTGCTCGGATACATCACAAGACCGCTGCACTTTTTCGGCAGGGCCGCTTCGTATTGCATCCTCGCGAGCTTACTGCTGAGCGCTTATATACTGTACGACAGGTTCGTATATAACGTGCCGATTTTTGTTGCACACGGCCCACTCGCAGGACTGGCGGCTATACTTCTGCTCATTGGATTAATCTTCATCGCCACCGGGCTGATAGGCGAGATGATAAGCAGAGTCTATTTTGAGTCAACAGGCAAAAAAATATATTCGGTGCGCAAGGTGCATCGCAGGGAAACTTAACAGCGGACTAAGACAATGAAAAAGAAAAAGCAATCGCCGATCGCATTGTATGTTATTTTGCTGGTAACAGCAGCGGTAATTCTGTTAGTCCGGCATTTTCATATCAAGAATTTTCATACTATTGAGCCGGGTGTGCTCTATACCAGCGGCCAGCCGCGAGGAATGGATT
This sequence comes from Phycisphaerae bacterium, assembly GCA_030601745.1. Lineage (GTDB taxonomy): Bacteria > Planctomycetota > Phycisphaerae > Sedimentisphaerales > Anaerobacaceae > JAUVYQ01. The sequence goes on along the minus strand of JAUWBI010000121.1, from coordinate 4,676 downwards.
ACACCCGTCTGCTTTACAAATATCATATCGGCACTATCGTAAACGTCCGTTCCGCCTCCGAACATCGCGAGAAAAACTGGTACAACGAAGAAGTAACCTGGGTCAGAAATAATGGCGTTAATTACGAGGAGTTGCCTATTGAAAAAGCTAACTATTTACCCGATAAGCAAATTCAGGACCAGTTCCTGGATATAATGGCTGATAAGGCCAATCTGCCGGTGCTTCTCCACGATAGCAACGGCAGGAAAAGAGTTTCAATACTCGCCGCCGTGTGGGCGGTTAAGGCACGGGGATACACTGTTGCCGAGGCCATTGAGCTGGTTCGAAGTATCAAAGAACAGCCGGTGCTCGAGGCCGAAAAGAGCTTCATTGCCGGTTTGGTTGAGTAACCACAACGCGGAAGGTTCCCATTTTGCTCCTTATTGCAAAATTGTGTCTCCAGCATTGCCGCCGGATTTATGCAATAGTGCCCCGCCTACGATTGTTGATCGGTGCCATTCAGCTTTTTCCTCCATATAAACGATTTCCAGGTCTTTGTTGTCCTCGAGCAGTTCGTCCAGATACGTGCCGAACGCCACAACCCACCAGCCTTGCTCGTACAACTCATAGACCTCTGATTTCGTCCCTATTTTGGGCACAACTCTGCCGAAATAGTAAATGAATCTTGTAGTAGCGGATTTGTACGCTATCAGTTTATCTGAGACTGGTACCTTTTGCGCCACAGCTAATGTAAACCGCTTCGAGAGCCACCTGCGATTGTAAGGATTCACAAAGCTGACACAACAAAGCATTACCAAAATCATGCCCGTAAACAAAGCCACAAATGCCCCAGAGGTCTTGGCGGCTCTGAACAACGCAGCAACAATCAGGACCACAGCCACTCCTGTTACGGCTACGACGATTGATTCGTACAAAGCTTGGCGTTTGATTACCGCCGTGCCAATGGGCAGCCCAATGAAGGCTATTGTCAATATCACAAGATGCCAGAGCAGTAAACTGCGAGCGTAATTCTTAGTGTAGGCCTTTTGGCTAAACGCTAAATCTTCCAGCAATATGCCGGCCAGTATCGCCATCGCCGGCATTAAAGGCAGTATATAGTGCTGGCGTTTGCCGGCGCTGATTGAAATGAAGACAAGGCCCACAACGAACCACACCCACAGAAATAACATTATCTTTTGCTTTTCGCCCCAGATTTTGTAAAACGGAGCCGCCAGTGCCATCGGCACAAAAGCCACCCAGGGCAGCATAAACTGAAACATTTTCGGCAGGTAGTAGTATAAAGGTTTGTGGCCGGAGGCGTATGTGCCGAAGAAGCGGTCAACAAATTCGTATTTCCATATAGCCAGATTCCAATTCATCCTGGAAGCAACGGCCAGCGGCCAGGGCAAAACGATAGCCAGGAAAACGACTACCCCGATAACCGGCAGAAGTTTGGGTATTTGTTTCCACTGCCGAAACACAGCAACGTAGAAAAAAAGCGGCACCAGTACCAGAGGCAGAGGAGCAGGACCCTTGGACAGGTTTGCCAGTCCAAAACTTATCCAGAAAATCAGCATATAGGCCACTTGTCTTTTGCGTGTTTTCGCTGTTATTGCAGAATAGAAAGCAAGAAAGCACAGTGTCACGAAGAATGTAAGCCCCATATCCGGCCGGGCGTGGCGTGCGTAACGAATATAGCCAAGCGACGTTGCCCAGACAGCCGCAGAAAGCACCGCAATGCGGAAGGACAGCCACTCGTTTACGAAGTATATAACTGCCGCAACCGATAGAACCGCAAAGATAACACTCGGCATCCTCGCGGTGAATTCATCAACCTCGCCGGTTAGTTGTGCCAGACCCGCCACAAGCCAGTAGGAAAGCGGCGTTTTCTGAAGACGTGGCTCGCCGTTGCAGGTCGGCACAATCCAATCGCCGCTTTTCAGCATCTCGCGTGCTGTAATTGAAACAAAACATTCATGATTACTAAGCGGCCTGTCAGAAAACGTCCAAAAAGCAGTTATCGCAGAAAGAAGCATTACTCCACAAATGATAAAAACCTTCGTTTTCTTAGCATCATTTTGGCTGTCTTGCATTTTGGAGTACCCTTAAGTTATCAACCGGTTTCACTGCCGATGGTCCCAGAGTATATAGTTTTCATCTCATTATTGCTATTTATTTTAAGAGAGACATCATTATTAAGGGCATTGTGGGTTAAAGCCAATAGAGGGCGTCACACTTTTTTTGTGGTAATAATATTCTCGAAACATAAATTTGGAAAAGGGAATATTTTGTTGTACATTCTGTGCACAGATAAGGATTTTGAGGGTGCCTTTATAGTAAGCAAACTTATTATTGGAAATGTTGGAAAAAGGCCAATTCTTTTTAGGATTTTCAGTTTTTTACTTTCAATTAAACTAATAAATTCTTTTATAGGTCTATCACCGATATGTCTTTCAATCTCAGAGGTTCTCGAGAAGTTTCCGGTAAAGAAGAAACTGATTCGAGAAGCAAAATGCGATAAATTAGGTATAGCAAAAATAATTAATCCACCTGTTTTGGTAACTCTGTAAAGCTCATCAGTTGCTTTTTCATGGTCCGAGATACTTATATGCTCTAAAACATCTAAACATAAAACCAAATCAAATTCCTGGTCTTCAAAAGGCATTTTTCTAATGTCTCCATTTTTGACATGTTCTGAAGAATAATTTAGATCCAGCCCTATAATATTAAATCCTTTTTTCCTGTATTTTTCTATTAAAACTCCTTCACCACAGCCCGCATCTAAAATTTTTGCATTCTCAAATTTTTCCAAGATTTTATTAATTACCTTCATTTTTTCTATGTAAACAGGAAGGTATTTCCAGTTTTTATCTGGTTCTTTATGATAATCTCCCTTGATTTTATATTCTCCGGCCCGCATTCTATTCTCTTGTTTAATTAAACTGAGACATTTTCATTTAACCTTCGCCCATTGACCTTCCGGAGCATTGTCGCAAAGAATACACTCTACCATTGAAGGATGTCAAAGCAAATTTTTGGTATTTCTTGGTGACAGGAACCTTGTCTTACTGAACGTTCAATGAATCAACCGATCAGCTTGATTATTTCATCGATGTCGTTCGGTGCTTCTACAGGCGGATTGCTGAATTCACCCTGTTTTTCCTTGTGGTAGTTGACTGTTACGTTGGGGTCTTTTAACGGATGACCCGTCAGCACGCAGGCAACTCGCTCGTCGGCCCCGATGAGGCCTTCAGCCCGCAGGTGCCTTAAACCTGCTATTGTTGCCGCCGAAGCCGGCTCACAGCCCAACCCGTATTTGCCTATAATCGCTTTTGCATCGCAAATCTCTTCATCCGTTACCGCACGCACAACGCCGTTACATATATCAATCGCTCGCAGGCATTTTTTCAGATTAACCGGACGGGCAATTTCTATCGCCGAGGCGCAGGTATGCGGCGAAAAGTTACGGGCAGTCAAATCGGCGTAATAGTCGTCAATAATTGCCTGATTAACTCTGCCCTCATTCCAGAGGAGCTTTTTGTTATTGACCAGCTCGGTCAGCGTGTCGGCGCCGGTAGCGTTAATAATCGCCATTCGCGGTATTTGCTCAATCAACCCTAACTGTTTTAACTCATAGAACGCCTTGCCAAAGGCGCTGGAATTGCCAAGATTACCGCCGGGCACTATTATCCAGTCCGGCACCTCCCAGCCTAACCCTTCAATGATTCGATACATTATGGCCTTTTGTCCTTCCAACCGGAACGGGTTTAGTGAATTGAGCAGATACAAGCCCAGCTTCATGCAGACAGCCTGAACCTGACGCATACAGTCATCGAAGTCACCCTGTATTTGAATCGTCTGCGCCCCGTAATCCATTCCCTGGCTGAGTTTGCCGAAGGCGATTCGACCTGAGCCGATAAAAACCGTGGCTTTCAGCCCGCAGCTATGTGCGTACAGAGCCACCGATGCAGAAGTGTTGCCCGTTGATGCACACGCGCACGAACTGGCTCCGACCATTTTTGCGTGGCTGAACGCCGCCGCCATACCGTTATCTTTGAACGAGCCGGATGGATTCAGCCCTTCATACTGCAGATATAAACACCCCGGCCTCATATCAACATATTCAGCGACATAATTATTTTGTTGCAGAATCGTCTGGCCTTCGCCTATGGTTACTTTGTATTTGTCTTCGCAGAAGCCCAATAGCTCTCGAAATCGCCAAACCCCCGAAAAATCCAGGGGATTGTCTCTATTTGCCCAGCGTTTGCCAGAGTAGCTTAGCTTATCGGGAACCTCAATCTTGTCCCAGTTATATTGTATATCCAGCAGCTCACCGCAGGCCGGACACTTAAATATTGCCTGCCCGCAATCGAACTGGGCCCCGCAATCCGGATTAATACACTTTTGATAAGCAGTACTACTCATACCCATACACAAAATTCCCTATCAAATTTTCAGCATTTGGAGGCAATTATAAACAATAAACAGAACCAATGGTACAGAAATTGGGTTTGATTGGGTTTGTTTTGGCTTTGTTTTTTCATAGCCCTTATCCGCATTTTTCTTCATAATCCTTTGTAACTACACACTTTGCATCAATTTTACCCTCTGGCAAATTGGGTTTGTTTGGGTTTGAATTGGGTTTGTTTTTTTGGACTGCGAAAGCGTCGTTTTTTCTGTAATCCTTTGTTATAAAT
>JAUWBI010000047.1 GCA_030601745.1 Phycisphaerae bacterium | reverse complement strand
AGTTGCACCGCTCGATATCGAATCAGAGTACATAAATGTCTTTGTCAACGAAGATGGCCTGGTTGAGATTGAGGCGGCTTTTGGGCGTGCCGCTTTCTGTGGTGCTGCAACGGGTTCTGGGCCTGTTGAGGTAACCGTTGTGGGCCTGCTTACCAGCGGCCAATACTTTTATGGCACAGACACAATTAAGATAATCAATAAAAGCTTCGAGTACCTTGGCGTTCTGGCATCTCATTGGCTGGAGGGGGGCTGCGGTGCGCCTGATTGGTGCGGCGGCGTCGACCTTGACCACAACTCTCTGGTTGACCTTGTGGATTTTGCGATGTTCGATGGCTGTTGCATTGAAGTCATTAGACAATGAGCAGGTCAGAATGCGGGATTGAATTAAGGGCTGTAAGTATTACGCTTGCAGCCTTTTTTGTTTGGGCGACCACGTGGGGCTGCCCCTACATTTGGGCGGTGCATAACAGCAAAAGGGGGATTCGGGGGTCGGAACGGCCTTTTCGAGGAAACAGGGCAGGCACATAGGCCTGCCCCTACATTTGAGCGGCATTCTGAGGATGGCCTTTTCAAGTTGACCCCGTTAGAGATACAAATGAAAAGACTCTTTACCGGGATGATGCCAAAAGTCTCTAACGGGGTTGACAGCCCTGGCGGCCTTTAGTAAAATTTCAGGTCTCTCTGCAAGTGGCAGATTGGACTTGGCAAGCGGGGAGGATGAGGTGGCCTTATACGTTTAGTGCTCCAGGAAAGGAACAGTGTTTATGCGATTGATTCTGGTTGACAGCCCTGAGGAGGTCAGGGGCAACTTTTACCCGCTGGCGTTGAGTCGCCCGCTGTGGGAACTTCGATGCGGTTTTACTTCGTTAGGAGAAAAGCTCATTGCCAGGGTCGGCGTGGGCGACGTGGCCTATTTCGTGGCTGACTATATGGCAGATGCCTATCGGGCGAAGGCTCGCCGCCCGGTCAACGATTCGTCCGTTCTGGACCCCTGCTTTGGGTTCCCGCAAGGCGGGGTCCCTCGCAGGGGCAAGCTTGTCCCCGTGAAAACGGGGAATGACCTGCTTATCGTGGACCCGCGGGTCAAGGCGGACAGCTTTGACGTGGCGGCCAAGGGGCCCAGTGAGGTCGGGTTGGATGAGCAAGGCAGTGTGCTGTATGCCCGTGTGGCCAAAGACGACGTGGCGAAGCTTCCGAGAGACGAGGTCGGGGAGTTCATAGCCGCGGCCAAGGCGAAGCTGCCGAACGTCAGGTCGGCAGTGCCAACGTGGCGGTATATCTGGGACCTGGTCCTGGCCAATGCCGAGCAGATAACGGCTGACTTTGCAGCGGCGGGGCGAAACGGCATTGAGGGCACGGTGGAACAGCCGACCGCTATTCGGGGCAACAAGAAGGATATTTATATCGCCCCAGGTGTGACGGTGCATCCGATGGTAGTCATCGACGCTGAGGACGGCCCGGTCTATATCGACGAGGATGCTGAGATTCATCCTTTCAGCCGGATTGAAGGGCCTTGCTACATTGGTAAAAAATCGGTCCTGCTCGGTGCAAAGTGCCGCAAGGGCAATTCGATAGGGCCGTTCTGCCGGATAGGCGGTGAAGTGGAAGAGTCGATTATGCAGGGATATTCGAATAAGTATCACGGCGGTTTTATAGGGCACGCCTATATTGGTGAGTGGGTCAACGTCGGGGCGCTTACGACTAACAGCGACCTGAAGAGCGACTATTCCACCGTCTCGGTAATGCTGGACGGGCGGCGGGCGATTGATACCGGCTCGACCAAAGTCGGGTCTCTTATTGGAGACCACGCTAAGACATCGATTGGGACGCTGTTGAATACCGGCTCTTATGTTGGTGCGATGGCCCTGATTATGGCCACAGGTAAGCTGCTGCCGAAGTTTATACCGTCGTTTGCGTGGTTCGTTGAGGGTATCGTGACGAAGGGATTTGGCAAAGGGAAATTGTATGAGACGGCCAAGATGGCAATGAGCCGGCGCAACTGCCAGTGGACTGAGGTCGAGCAGAGTATGTGGGACGCCGTCTTTAAGATGACGGCGCCGGTGAGAAATGAGGCCATTAAAAAGGGCCGAAGAGCAATGTTAACTCGATAAAAACAAACAGGAAATGAATCAATGGCGACAATAGAAGAACGTGTTAAAGCGGTAACGGCCCGGATTTTGAAACTTGACCCGGACCAAATCAAAACAGAGCATAGTTTCACCGTTGACCTTGGAGCTGAAAGTGTACAATCCATCGAGCTGGTAGCTATGTTCGAAGAAGAGTTCGGCATTGAAATGGATGAAGATGCTGCGCTTTCGGTGGAAACCGTTGGCAAAGCGGTCGAATTCATTGCGAAGGTCTGCAGGGAACAGGGCGTTGATGTGGAGCCTGCCACAGGCGGGCCGAACGACAGTCCGTAGCGCAAGAGACAAAAGGACTTACAATGGACAATGCGAGAAAACAGCATCCTCTGGTGGATGCAAAGAAACCGAACCTGCTGGAGGATATCTACCAGTACAGTTTGCCTCCGCTGATTCGTTTTGAAGGCCCGGTGGTTGAATATATTGACGGCAAAGCGGTGGAGTTTGACTTCAGGGATGTTAAAGACAGGAACATTTTGATTACCGACACGACTTTCCGCGACGGCCAGCAGGCGCGTCCGCCTTATACTATCGACCAGATGGTCCACATCTACGACCTGATGTCCCGTCTTAGCGGCCCGAACGGTGTGATACGGCAAACCGAGTTTTTCCTTTATACGAAGAACGACGCGCGCACGCTTGACCGTTGCCGGGCACTGGGCCATAAATATCCTGAGTGTACGGGCTGGATTCGAGCGGTCAAAGGTGATTTTCGCCTGGTCAAAGAGGCCGGGCTAAAAGAAAGCGGCATACTCACAAGCTGCTCGGACTACCACATATTCCATAAGCTGAAATTCCGCAGCCGTAAGGAGTGCATGGACAGCTATTGCGAGATTGTGGAGGCAGCCTTCGAGGCCGGTGTTCGTCCTCGGTGCCACCTCGAAGATTTGACCCGTGCGGACATCGACGGGTTTGTCTTTCCATTTGTTGACCGGCTGATGGAAATGAGCAGTGAGGTGCCGGAAGAGCTCTCCGTCAAGATTCGTCTGTGTGATACTATGGGTTTTGGAATTAGCTATCCCGGTGCTGAACTGCCGCGAAGCATCCCGAAACTTATCTACAAACTGAACCGCGAGTGCGGCGTGCCAAGCAGCCGCCTGGAGTGGCACGGGCACAATGACTTCCACAAGGTCCATACTAACGCCGGGACAGCCTGGCTGTACGGCTGCGATGTGGTGAACACCACGCTGTTCGGCTTCGGCGAGCGCACAGGAAATCCTCCTCTCGAAGGCGCGATTTTCGAGTACATCGCGCTAAAGGGTGACCTGTGCGGAATTGACACAATGGTGATTACTGAGCTGGCCGACTATATGCGTTCCATTGGTCTGCCGATTCCAGACAGCTATCCGTTCGCGGGCAAGTCGTTCAATACTACGCGGGCGGGAATCCACGCCGACGGGCTCCGCCGGGACGAGCAGATATATAACATTTTCGACACCGAGAAACTTCTCGGCCGACCGCCTCGCGTCGCTATCACCGACAAAAGCGGCGCCGATGGTGTGGCCCATTGGGTGAACGAGTTTTTCGGCCTCAAGGGCGAAGACAGAATCAACAAGATTAAAATACACAAACTGGCCCGCTGGGTCATCGACCAGTATGATGAATATGGTCGCCTGACCGCCATCAGTGACCAGGAGCTGGAGGTCAAGGTCAAAGAATTCTTCCCCGACTATTGGGAAAAGTATAAACCCCGTTAGAAAGGAAGGCATAGCCTTCTAACGGGGTAAAGGCGGCTAACTTGGTGATTGGTAATTGGTAATTGGTGAATGGTTAATTGGTGAGTAGTTAATTAACCAATTAACCAAGGGCAAAGTATGTTAGCTGGTGGCACGGCCATCCTGGCCGTGTTTTCACGGGCTGGAAGCCCGTGCCACGGACAATGCATATTTTCAACATAGCAAATATAGCGCTGTTTGCTATCGGATACCCCCAGCACTAATTTTTAACAGTGCAAGATATATTTGTATCCACTGTCGATTAGTAAAAATTAGTGCTGGGTCCCCTGGCCGGTAAGGCCAGCCGTATCGTGAATATCTCGGTGTTTTGTACATCAACAATGGTGTAACCACCTAATGCCCTGACGATCCTTTGAACCAAAGCCAAGCCCAAACCACAGTGAACACCTGCGTCTTTGCGGGATGAATCGCCCCGCCAGAAGCAATCAAATACTTGTGAGGCTTGCTCGCTCGTGAGCGTGCAGCCGGTATTAGCAACAGTGATTTCTATGGAGTCATCAGCTTGTCGGCCGGTTGCCCAGATTTGGCCCCCGTTGTTAGTATATTCGACAGCATTGTCCAGAAGGTTCATGAAGACCATAGAGAGGTGCTCGGGGTCTGAGTCACAAATCATTTCGACAGGAATGCGATTCTCAAAGCCGGTCTCGCGAACAAGTGCTTTGTCGCAGAGGGACCGCCAACAGGAATTCACCATTTCGGCGAGTCGGATCTGCTCGCTGTGAAAGCTGATTTGTTGGGCGTCCAGCCGGGCGAGCATCAGCAGGTTACTCACCATCGTCTGCATGTTTTCAACGATAGCCTGACAATCGCAAAGGACTCTTTTGTATTCGTTCTGGTCACGGGCGCGCGTTAGCGTTACCTCAATCGTGGAGCGTATCCCTGCCAGGGGCGTCCGGAGTTCGTGGGCGACATCAGCGGTAAAGCGTCTCTCTCGTTTAAAAGCGTCTTCGAGTCGAGATAACAGGTCATTGAGCCGACTCTTAATTGGCATAATCTCAGCGGGAACAGATGTGGTCTTGATGCGAGCGGCAAGATTATCTTCCTTGATGGCTGCGATCTCGTTTGCAATGGAATTCAAAGGTTCGAGGCCTCGCCGCACCACAATGGCGGCGACAAAGACCGATAGAGCCATTGTCACGCCGGATGTTATCAAGAGAAGCCATTGGAGCAAATACAATTGGCGGTGTAAATCGCTGGCATCGCGAGCGACCACCAAAGTTAGCGCCTGTTCTTTCGTTAGATGCGAGTCAGTTACTCGGTTGCTGTCAGAGAGCCTCGGTATGAACTTAAAGCCGACTGTTCGCTGGGGTTGGCCGTTTCCGGCTCGCAGCACTCCAAAGACAGGCGAGTCGAGGGAGCCTTCAAGGCGCAATAGCCCATCTGCTCCCAACAAAGGAGACTTTGCTACGACGGCGCCATCAGGGCGCCAGATTTGATAATACGTCTGGCGCTGTGGGTCATTAAACTCCGGCAACTGCCGGACCTCGAACTCTAACTCTATCTCGTTGCCATCTTGTTCGACCGAAGCTGCTAACATCCGGGCTGTGGATAGCAGTGAAGCATCGAACTGATTAACCAATGCTCTCCGAATCATGACGTAGAGTATCAGACTGAAGACGGTCAGCAATAGTACGATAGTGCCAACTGTGCCGATGACTAAGCGAGTTCGAAGCGAACAGGTCATGTCTGGCCTCCTAAGAAATAGCCGCGGCCTCGGACTGTATGGATGAGCAGAGGCTTGCCCGCTTGTTCGATCTTCTTTCGCAGGTAGCCGATGTAAACGTCGACTACATTGCTCGATGCAGCAGAGTTGAACTCGTACACGTGCTCCCATATATCTGTGCGGGACACAGTCTCGGCGGCGCGCATTGCGAGGTACTCTAAAAGCCCATATTCCCTGGGTGTGAGCGCAATCTCTTGTCTGCCGCGCCAAACTCGTTGTGTCGTCAGGTCGATCCGCAGGTCTTTGACTTTGATGCGAGGATTCTTCTGGCGGTAACTGCGCCGCAACAATGCCCGCACCCGTGCCAACAGTTCTTTGAATGCAAATGGCTTGACCAGGTAATCGTCGGCGCCCAGGTCCAAACCGGTTACGCGGTCTTCTAAAGTATCTTTAGCCGTCAAGATTAAGATATGGCTCTGTCGGCCTTTAGCCCTTAGCCTTTTGAGAATTTCCAGACCGTCTATGCCGGGCAGCATGAGGTCGAGGATAATTACGTCATAATCATTGCCCATTGCATACCACAGGCCCTCCTGGCCGTCGCGTGTGGTATCCACCGCAAAGCCGGCCTCGCGCAATCCCTTTGTGAGGGACTGCTGCAAAGGCCGATAGTCTTCTACAATCAGCAGACGCATTTGAACACCTACAAAAAAACACCGTCGAGCAACAATGCTTTATTACTCAACGGTGTATATTTTAGTTCCGAAAACTTGATGTGTCACTACTTTTCTTGTTCTTAATCATCCTCGTCATCGTCGTCATCTTCATCATCGTCGTCCTCATCTTCGTCGTTATCGTCGTCCTCATCCTCATCTTCGTCGTCATTGTCTTCGTCATCCTCGTCTTCGTCCTCGTCGTCATCTCCATCTTCGTCCTCGTCATCGTTGCCTTCATCATCGTTGCCTTCATCATCGTTACCTTCGTCATCGTCGCCTTCGTCATCATCGTCTTCGTCATCGTCGCCTTCGTCATCGTCGCCTTCGTCATCGTCGCCTTCGTCATCGTCGCCCTCGTCATCGTCGCCCTCGTCATCGTCGCCTTCGTCATCGTCGCCTTCGTCATCGTCGCCTTCGTCATCGTCGCCTTCGTCATCGTCGCCTTCGTCATCGTCGTCATTGTCGTCTTCGCACTTGGCCTTTATCTTGTGCTTGTCGTTGTCATCATCGTCATCCTTACCCTTGCCCTTCTTTTTGTCCTTATCGTCATCGTCGTCTTCGTCATCGCCATTCTCGTCATCGTCGTTTTCGTCATCGTCGTTATTGTCTTTGCCCTTGGTCTTCATCTTGTGCTTGTCGTTGTCATCATCGTCATCCTTGCCCTTGCCCTTCTTTTTGTCCTTATCGTCACCGTTGCCTTCGTCATCGTCGTCCGGTTTATCTTTCTCAACCTCTTCCTCAACGCGGCGACCATCAGGAGTCAGAAGCAGCTCGTGCCGACTGTCGGCTTTCTTGAACTTGACCTCGTAGAGAATCATCGTCTTTTTCTCAAACGCCAACTGGGCGCTCTTGCCGGCTGCCTTCCGTGCTGCCTTGAGCACTGCTGCCGGGACTTTGTCGGTGCCCACCTGTTCCTCGATTTCCACCAGGTCGCCCGTTTTTGTGACCAGCACGTCCATCTTTGCGCCGGAACGGGCTTTCCACGAGCCCTCATAGAATGTGTGACCGAACTCGATTTCCTCTGCGAATTCGGTGATCTTGGCGCCGGCAGCCAACTTTTTGAGCGCCGCCAAGGCAGCCCTTGGGACCTCCTTCCCTGTTACCTTGCGTTCGGCTTCGTCGTCATCCTTGTCCTTCTTCTCGACCTTGCCCTTGTACTTTTTTTTGTGTTGGTCGTCATCGTCACCGGGATTGTCGTTGTCCTTCTTGTTGCCATTGAGCTCTTTCAACTTGTTCCGCAGAGAAGCTGCCCGCTCAAAATCCAATTTCTTCGCTGCATCCCACATTTGCTTCTCAATCTGCTCAATCTGGGGTACCATTTTCAGCTTTTTCAACTGGTCCCGCAGAGAAGCTGCCCGCTCAAAATCAAGTTTCTTCGCTGCACCCCACATTTGCTTCTCGAGCTGCTCAACCCGCGATGCCACGCTGCCCTTGTCCTTGTCCGCGAATGTCACAGGGCACGCCATCAAGCCAATAATGACCACCAAACCAATCAGTTTCCAATGTTTCTCTACCATCTTAAATCTCCTTAAACAAAAGACCATAATTCTACAGCCTGCCACCGTGGTCAGGCCGCCCTACATAGGAATAGACACCCACACAGGCATTGTCAAGCCCTATATTACCAAGCCCAAAATGAGAATATGGTGAGAAAAAAGGTTTTTTGGAAATTTTTCTTGTTGCTGTAAGCTCCTTATGCTATTTGACTTAATACTCCTCATCTGGTATTCTTTCGTGGAAAGTAATTTTGCGAAGGTTTTGTGGCGGGAACGAATCGGCTGTTTCAGAGGTTTAGAAGGTGGCGGTAGAGACCGTCGCAGTGTTATGAAAAGCACTTTTCAAATCTAAAAACAAGGAAGGCAAAGCTATGTTGGCCAGACTGCACAGTGTTACGCTTGAAGGGATTGAAGGGATAATCTGCGAGGTTGAAGTTGACGTTGCACGGGGCGGATTTGAAAAGTCGCTGATTGTAGGCCTGCCTGACGCCGCCGTGAAGGAAAGCATCGAGAGAGTCAAAAGCGCAATTGTTAACTGCGGCTACAAGTATCCCAAAACGCAGTCGCTGATAAATCTGGCCCCCGCTGATGTGAAAAAGGCAGGTCCTGCCTTCGATTTGCCTATCGCTTTAGGGATTCTCATCGGCGAGGGGACTTTGGTCAGTTCGGTTCTTAAAGATTTTATTATTGTCGGCGAGCTGGCCCTGGACGGCAGGGTAAGAACGGTCAACGGGGTATTGAGTATGGCGATGACCGCCGCCGCAAATGGTTTCAGCCGAATGATTGTCCCCCTGGAAAACGCCAAAGAAGGTGCGGTGGTTCAGGATATTGAGGTATATGGTGTCGGCTCGCTCGCTCAGACGGTCGGCTTTCTTTCCGGACAATTGCCGCTGGAAACGACCACCGTTAATGTCGAGGAGCTTTTTAACGTAGCGTCAAATTATGAAGTTGATTTCGCAGATGTTAAGGGACAGGAAAGTGTCAAACGGGCACTGACGGTCGCTGCCGCCGGTGGACACAATATAATGATGATAGGCCCGCCCGGAGCAGGCAAGACAATGCTGGCGCAAAGATTGGCGACCATTTTGCCGCCTTTGAGTCTGGAAGAGTCTCTTGAGACCACTCGAGTATATTCCTCAGTAGGCCTGTTAGGTAAAAACAAGGCGTTGTTGGCTACTCGTCCTGTGCGAATGCCGCACCACTCAGCCAGCGGCCCGGCCCTGGTGGGCGGGGGAACGACACCTCGGCCGGGAGAATTGTCGCTGGCTCATTTCGGAGTATTGTTTCTCGATGAATTTGTGGAATTTCCCAGGCACGTTTTAGAGATGATTCGCCAGCCGCTGGAGGATGGTTTTATCACCGTTTCACGCGCCAAAGGCACCATTCGCTTTCCCGCTCAATTTATGTTCGTTGCGGCAATGAATCCCTGTCCCTGCGGCTATTTCGGCACCTATGCAAGAAGGTGCAGGTGCACTCCCGGCCAGATCGAACGATATCTGTCAAAAATATCCGGGCCGCTGGTGGACAGAATTGATATTCATATCGATGTCCCTGCGATAAGTTTCAGCAAGCTGCGTTCAAGGTCAGGCCAGCTCGATTCTGCTACGATAAGACGGGATGTCACCGGAGCCAGAGATGCTCAGGCAAGGCGCTTCGGCGGTGACAAAGTAATGACCAATACAAGAATGAGTCACAAACAAGTTAGAAAGTTTTGTGAACTTGATTCAGCTTCTGAGCTGATGCTCAAACAGGCGATGACGGAATTCGGCCTGAGCGCCCGGGCCCACGACAAGATTTGCAAAGTTGCCCGGACCATAGCGGACCTCGTCGATACTGAAAACATCCAGCCCGAACATATCGCAGAAGCCATAAGTTACCGAAAGCTGGATAGAAAATTATAAGATGCTGTATTACCTGTCCGGCATCAATTGAAAATTTCCTCCGAAAGAAAGCCTTTCTTGACCAACAAGTAGCGCCGCTTTCGCTACTAAAAATAGTGTCTCGTGGGACGCTGTCAAGTTAAAAAGGTGCCCCTGGTGGGGTGCGGGGGACGGTGTACGTCCTATATGGATGCTCTCAAAGTGAATACCTCTGAACCATTTGGTTCCTGAAAGCTGGTTCACAAAAAGAGAGAACGAGTAAAAATTTTTACCCCTTGTTGTTAGCTTTTGTTAAAAGTATATGCCTAAAGATACTGAAACGCCCGTTTTGGCGGCTCAATGTTACAAGACAAATTAAATCCAGCTTAATTTTTTGCTTAACCTGCCCCAAACTTGCGCCGATAAAAGATTTGAAAGGTTCCCATTTTGCCTGCACCTCCCTGCTCCTTAGGGGTAAGAAGGAGGCACAGGTACGACTTATTGCAAGATGTGGCCCTTTGAAACACCCGAAAGCCGTATTGAGTTAAAAAAGGAGATTTAAGATGGGGATTCAAAATTGGTCGGAGAATATCGTTCTCGTGGACTTGCCCCAGGAACCAGAAATGTCTGATGAGCTCAAAAGCGTTGTTGAAATCGTGCGTGACAGAGGTGACTGTGACGTGGTAATTGATTTTTCCAGTGTCGATATTGTAACTTCTTCAAGTCTCTCAAAGCTGCTGAAGTTGCGCAAGATGCTGGCCGATTGTGAGCATCGGCTTGTTTTTTGCAGCGTTGCCGCTGCGACCAGAGGCATCTTTACGGTAACCGGTCTTGACGGAATTTTTGAAGTTGCCGACGACAAGTTTGTTGCCCTGGCCGGCTTGCAGATGGTCAGTTAGCCGTAACCTGGACTAAGGAGCTTGACATCCGGCGTATCTTTTGTATAATATAATTTGTTTTTTCCTTGTTGAGCCGGCTACGAAGATCGCTCTAAAACGGCGGTGTTCGTAATCTGCTCGTGAGGTTCTTATAACCACGCACCAAAAGCGGAGCACAGTGAACTGCTTTTTGGTGCAGGGCAAAAGTAGGACACAAGCAGATGGACGAAGAAACTCTGCAGCAAATCGAGCAGATAATAGGTCATAAATTTTCCAACCGCAATCTCTTAGCCAAGGCGTTCACCCATTCCTCCGCCGTTGATAATCGTCTTTTAAGTAATGAAAGGCTGGAATTTTTTGGTGACGCCGTTTTAGCTGCGGTTATTTGTCAAGCCCTCTTCGAGCGGTTCTCAGGTTATCTGGAGGGTGACTTAACAAAAGTGAAGAGTATGCTTGTTTCTCGCGGGACCTGCGCTCGGGTGGCCGGGCAGCTCGGCCTGCAAAAATTTCTGAAAGTCGGCAAAGGTATGGCCTCCAGCCGGTCTTTGTCGGGTTCTCTTGTTGCCGGCCTATTGGAGGCCGTTATCGCTGCAATTTATGTTGACAGCGGATTTGACGCTGCTCGCAGTTTTATCTTAAGAACTTTTGCTTCATTTCTTGATCGAGCCGATGCAGAACAAGCTCAGGGCAATTTCAAATCCTTATTGCAGCAATACGCCCAGCAGCGGTTTAATGCCACGCCTGTCTATGCGCTGCTTGATGAAAAAGGGCCCGACCACAACAAATGTTTTGAGTCGGCAGTGATACTCGGAGACCGTCATTTCCTGAGTGCCTGGGGGACGAACAAAAAAGAGGCGGAGCAAAAAGCCGCTCTCAATGCCCTCATCGAATTAGGTGTACTTGAAAGCGCTTTGCCGGACCACGACGAGGGACCGGGACCCCATTTGCAAAAGACTGCAAATGGTAACTCCGATTAAATGGCCAGCGAGCCGGACTCCATTTTGTTCCGCACCAAAAAGCCACTTTGCTGCGCTCCGTTTTTGGTGCGGGACCGGCAATCACTCAGTAATTAGCCACGCCAAGGTGTATAAAGCCAATGCGGTTATGATTATGAAAACAACAATTGAGCCGAATAGAATCGCTGCTTCTTTGATAAAATTGCGTACCGTGATTGTTGGAAGTTTCGTTGCTTTATAGACGACGGCTATTGCCGCCGCTAATGGCAGCAGCCACAGCATAGATTGTGGATTTGCCCCGATCTCTTTCGGTGCTGTAAAGCTCACGATTACAAAGATAGCTTCTACCGACATTTTACCCTCCGGCCGTCTCTGCACTGCGCAGATGAGCCAAATAAACGGCGTTGACAATGCACAAAAGGTTGAGCAAGCCTGCGGTGCTTGTGTATATCTGTCCGATTTCGTTTGGCCAGCCGTAGACAGGATAAGCTCCGCCGGTGGTCAATCGCCCCAGCAGCGCCACCATCGGCGAATTCATAATTTGTGCCAGTGCCACATACCACGGCGTTGCTCCGACCAGGTCAATTACACCGATTGAGCCGACATATAAGCCGACGCAGAAAGTCAGGACGATAGTTGCGAATATAATTATCGACCGTTTTTTTTCTTTCAGCGCAAAGTGTCCCGCCCCCGGCACGAGCCAGGCCAGCAGTCCCACAATCAGCATAAACAGCGCCTGGTTTTCCTTCGAACGCCGTGCCATTACGATGCTCCCTCAGATTCTGCCGGTGTATTGGTATCTGCCGCTGCCTTTTCCTCTCCGGCCCACCTGAAGCTCATACGTTTTAATATGTTTTCCGGGTTAAAGTGTACCGCTGCCAGGCTCTGGGATTGAATATGCTCTTCTCTGTATATTTGTATCGCCTTGATTGCTTCGTATTGCTCCTGCTCAAACCGTTTGACTGAGATTTTCTTTAAACAATAGTAGCTCATATCCGGCTTGAATTCCAGAACTAAAGGCGTACTGTCAATGGAGTTGCTGTCCTGCGGCACAAGCGAATAAAGCTGATCTATGAACTGTCTCTCTATTTTGGCCTCATTCACCGATAACCATTTCTGGGCCTCATTGACGAATAACCGTGACGCCGGATTACCCTCGCTTTGAACAGCTAACCTTGCTATTGTCTCTCGTGAGATTCTCTGTAGATTTGTCGAATTTTCCAGCTTAAAAGGTTCGTCAGCACTCTTTATCGCGTTTGGGTCCCTGGATACATTTGGGTCACTTTCATCTTGTTTGCTCTGCTGTCCATAAAGCTCGTTAAATTTCTCAACTGCGCTCTCCCAGCCATCCTTTGCCGCCAGGCCGATAAACTCCTCGGCCTTGCTTTTGGCGGTATCCATTGCCGCAAGTTTCTTTAAGTCTTCCACCACTTTTTCTTTTACCGAATAAACGTCTTCGGCTCCCAGACGCCCTTCATCGCTTTTGTTGGGGTCTCCTTCACTTGCCTGGTCTTTATTTTGCTCAAGTTTAAGCGTGCTCTTGCTGTAGGTTTGATTTATGCTTTCCGGCTCAGAGGCCTTTTCCGCATTTATCACCCGCACAACCACCATATTTGTCCCTGTATATCCCTGTATTTGTGCCCGTAGGTCCCTTGCCGGCCCGATATTTTCATACATTCTTGGCTTTGGCACATCGAATGGCCCAAGTTCGCTGGCCTGAAGCTCATCAATCGCAAATACAATCTGAGTCAATCCCACCGGATTATATCCGTATCCGTAGCCCTTCAGATACAGCATTCCAAGGTATTTATCCGCCTGCATATCGACCGCACTAAGCAGCCCCGTCTGTCCTGCATATACCTTGATTTTGTATTTTTCACTCAATTGCTCGGCGGCAGTTTCATAGTCGCCGGCCATTTGCCTGAGCTGCTCGGCACCGAAATTTGCATCCTCTATATCTTCAAAGTCCGCCTCGGTAAGTGTCTTTGCCTCCTGCAGAATCTTCTCCGCCTTCGAATTTATCTTGTTCTGCAGAAGCTGCCTTGAAATGATACTTGCCACCTCGGCATAGCTTTTAGTTTGTTCGATTGGCGACGAATTCGGGTCGTTCGGGTCCGACGGAACCGACTCAGTGAACTGTTCTCTATTCTTCTGGTAATATTCTTCTGCTTCTTCCTGCGTGGGTGCCGTCACTATCTTCGAAACATCATCGAGCTTGACGGCGACGTATTCGAGCCGGACCCTGTCGGGCAGCTTATACCCGAAGCCATAAGGGTTTTGCTCGCTTACGGCACCGGCAAAGAATTTTTTGTATTTGTCAAAATGCTCGACTATTTTTTCTTCGTTTGGTTCGGATTGAGTTTCGGCAAATACAGCCGAATCAAATCTTACAAATTCAGTGTCGATTGTTTCCCTTTCCCGGCTTACATTGTGCATTATCTGCGCCGCTGTAACATTCTGCGCTGAGCAAGCCATCCTGGTGTACTCCAATACCGCCAGCAGTTTCCCGAACGTCTTTCGCATCTCTTTGGTAAATTGTGGTATTTGTGGCATTATTCTTGCTAACAGTTTGCCCGAATACTCGTTTGATATTCTAACTCCCGCGAGCTGCGCTTCGTTTTTCAGCAGCAGCCAGTATATATCGCTTGGCATCGGGCGCCTGTAAATATCATTGATTTGCTTATCGCTTATCCTGTACCCATTTACTCTTATCATTTGTTTTATATACTTGGTTAATGCCGGTGAAACTTTCCGCTCGGAAAACAGCAGCTCGCCCAGCAGAAGCGCTTGTAAGTCTTGCACATTAGATAATGGAACACTAATGTTTCTCAGCAGTTTATCTACCCCCAGCCGCTTTAGAATTTCCAGCTCCTGCCTCGCATCATACAGGTCTTTCTCCGTTATTTTCCTGTTATCTGCGAAGTAAGCCACTGTGTTGTGGCGGCCCGTTCTTCTTGGACTAAGCAAGTAGGATAATGCGCTGCCCCCTACAAAGGCGAACATTATAATGACGACAACAATGGCCATCACTTTCATCTTATTTTTGCGAAACCATTTGACTAAATTCATATCTATGCTCCAATCACCATTGTCATTCTGAGCGGAACGAAGTGAAGCGAAGAATCTCAGCAGGCCGGAACCTTCGGTTTCGCCTCAGGATGACAAAGAATCAGTTTCAAAACCTCAAAGTATATTCAACTGCCTGAGCTTTGCAAGAAAAATCGGCTGCCTACAAATGATTTGAATTTCACCGCCGGTTGTCTTATGATATGAACCCCGTTAGAACAGAGTCGGTAACTTTTTGACGGGGCAAAAAGGCAGAATTTGGGTTCCCGCGAAGCGGGGTCCCTCTAACGGGGTGACGAGACGATGAACGAACAAAAAGCATACCAAGGGTTCCCCAAACGTCCGTCGATGCGGCGCCGGATGACGCCCAATAAGGGGCGTTTGGGAGTGCCCCAAAAATCAGCTCAGGCCTTTACCGAGGCCTGCAATTATTTGCCCGGCGGCGTCAACTCGCCGGTGAGGGCCTTCGGCGGCGTGGATATCGGACCGCTTTTCATTGAGCACGCACTCGGCTCAAAAATCTACGATATCGACGGCAATGAGTATATTGACTACGTTGGCTCCTGGGGCCCGATGATTCTTGGACACGCCCATCCTGCAGTAGTTAGAGCAATTGGCGCCGCAGCGAAAAAAGGGACCTCGTTCGGGGCACCGACATTGGCTGAAACCGCGCTGGCCGAAAAGATAATCGCTGCTTTCGACTCTATCGAAAAAGTTCGTCTTGTAAGCAGCGGCACCGAGGCGGTAATGACCGCTATCCGACTGGCCCGTGCATATACCAAAAAGGATTTAATAATCAAAATGGCCGGCTGTTATCACGGCCACAGCGATTCACTGCTGGTAGTAGCAGGTTCCGGCCTTGCCGAAAATGCTGCTGCCTCGAGTGCCGGCGTGCCCGATTCGATTGCCGGGCTGACCATCGTAATCCCGTATAATGATATCGATGCGGCAAAAGTTGCCTTTGATATACAGAAAGGTCAAATCGCCGCAGTTCTGGTTGAACCTGTCGCCGCGAATATGGGAGTGGTGCCGCCGGTTGATGGCTATCTGCAATCGCTTCGGAATTTATGCGACCAAAACGAGGCGATGTTGATATTCGACGAGGTGATAACCGGTTTTCGTCTGGCACCCGGCGGAGCACAGGAGCTTTTCGGTGTAAAAGCTGATATTACCTGCCTGGGTAAAATCATAGGGGGAGGACTGCCCGCAGCCGCATTCGGCGGCCGAGCTGATATTATGGATATGCTCGCCCCGGTCGGGGCGGTCTATCAGGCGGGGACGCTCAGCGGCAACCCAATCGCAACCGCAGCAGCCAACGCAACACTGGATATACTGACAAAACAGGACTGCTACCAAAGACTCGAATCCTCGGCGGCCCTGTTAGAAGCCGGCCTGGCCAATGCTGCGAGGGACGCCGGTATTGCTATTACGATTAATCGTGTCGGCTCGATTATGAGCTGTTTCTTCACTGGCAGGCCGGTGCGAAACTTTGCCGACGTGCAGTCAACCAATATAAAGCAGTTTAAGAGGTTCTTCGCAGAAATGTTAGAGCAGGGCGTTTATCTTGCTCCAAGCGCTTATGAGGCAATGTTTGTTTCACTGGCTCACTCGCAGCGGGACATTGAAAAGACCATCGAGGCAGCTAAAAATAGTTTCCTCAAAGTCAAAGACGGGAAATAATTTTCTGGAAAAAAGCTTTGCCGGAACAGATAGTAACACTTAATTTGGAGGTAAATATATGCGTTGTAGAATTTCCCGCGAGAGAGGGGAAAATTCGCCTTCGGCGAATCCGGCTAAATCACTGCAGTTAGAGGGACCCCATTTCGCAAAAAGATGGCGAAATGGGAACCCGGATAGAATCATTGTAGTATCAATCATTTTGTCTTTTCAGGTGTTGTTATTTGCCGGTGAACCGAAGGCCAATTTTTACGTTTCGCCGTCCGGTAACGATTCCTGGTCGGGGACATTGCCTGCGGCAAATGCGCAGCGCAGTGATGGTCCGTTCAAGACCCTGTCGAGGACACGCGATGCCATCCGGATGCTAAAGCAGACTGGACAGTTACGCGATGGCGGGGTCACGGTCTACATACGCGGTGGCATGTACTCTCTGACAAAGACTTTTCGACTGGCCGCCGAGGATAGTGGTACCGGCAGTGCGCCGGTCATCTACCGAGCGTACAAGGATGAAGAAGTGCGACTCATCGGTGGTAAGGAGGTCGGGGGATTTGCGGCGATTGATGACCCGGTGATTCTTAGCCGAATAGAAAAATCATACCAGGGTAAGATATTACAAGCCGGCCTGAAGGCCCAGGGGATAACGGACTTTGGTGAACTAAATCCTCGGGGCTTTGGTCGGCCGATTTATGCAGCCGGCCTGGAGTTGTTCTTTCAAGATAAACCGATGCGGTTGGCCCGCTGGCCAAATCGTGGCTGGACCAGGATTGCAGCAGTGCCAGCAGGCAAACAGGGGGGCAGATTTACATACGAAGGCGACCGCCCGAAACGCTGGGCTGTTAAGAGTGATATTCGGCTTCACGGGTACTGGACGTACGATTGGGCCGACTCGTACGAGAAGGTCAAATCCATAAATACCCGGACCCGTGAAATAGCCACCCACAAACCGCATGGGGTTTATGGGTATACCGTCGGCAAGCGATATTGTGCATTGAACATTTTGGAAGAACTTGATGAACCCGGGGAATGGTACCTTGACCGCAAGAGCGGCATATTGTACTTCTGGCCGCCAGCACCGCTTGATGAAGGAAAAGCATTCGTTTCGATTCTAAAAGAGCCGATGGTATCAATGCGGGATGTCTCATACGTGACTCTGCAAGGTTTAACACTTGAATGTACTCGAGGAACAGCTATCGAGGTGGTTGGTGGAAGTCACAATGCCGTTGTCGGGTGCACCTTGCGAAATATAGGTAATGTCGCGGTCAATATCAACGGCGGGACAGAGAACGGCGTTCTCGGTTGCAGTATCTATGAAACCGGCGATGGTGGCATCCGCCTTGGCGGGGGGGATCGCAAAACGCTGACTCCAGCAGGCAACTATGCCCGCAATAACCACATCCATCACTACAGCCGGTGGGTGAGGACCTATCGGCCGGCGATTAAGATAAATGGTGTGGGGAACCACGTGGCACATAATCTTATTCACGATGGGCCGCATACTGCTATTCTGCTTGGTGGTAATGACCACCTCATCGAGTTTAATGAAATCCACAGTGTTTGTTATGAGACCGGCGACGTTGGCGCCTTTTACATGGGGCGCGACTGGACGACTCGTGGAAACGTCATTCGCCATAACTATTTTCACGACATCAACGGGCCCTATACGCATGGCGCGATGGCGGTTTACCTGGACGATGCCGCCAGCGGCACAACCATTTTCGGTAATGTTTTCTATAATGCGAGCCGGGCGGCTTTCATCGGTGGCGGCCGTGATAATGTCGTCGAGAACAACATTTTTGTAGAGTGCGACCCGGCGGTGCATATTGATGCCCGCGGCCTGAACTGGGCAAAAAAACACATTGCCAGAGAAGGGGGCTGGCACATGTACAAAAAGCTGGAAGCGGTAGATTATGATAGGCTGCCTTATAGCACGCGTTATCCCAAGTTGGCCACGATTCTCAAAGACGACCCCGCTGTGCCAGAGGGCAATATTATCCAGCGAAACATTTGCTCCGGCGGCAGATGGCTGGACCTGCAAGGGGTTGACAGGAACATCGTTACCATCAAGGACAATTTGATTGGTACGGACCCGTGTTTTGTTGACTCGACCGGCAAAAACTTTCAGCTCAAGGACGACTCGCCCGCCTACAAGCTCGGCTTTAAGCGAATTCCGATAGAAAAAATCGGCCCGATAAAATATTCCCCAAAGTGATTTAGAAAGGGTATATAGACAAATCGGTGCAGGAACTTAGCCGGGATTTGTAGACCAATAGCCATCACGGCCATTTGCTGCTTTTGACTGCAAATAAATTCCTTGCATTTATAACGGAAATAAGGCATAATATAACAGACAAAAGAAAACTGTGCGTTAAACGCTAAACATTGAATTCAGGAGATTTAAAAATGAACGAAAACCAGGCCAAACCGGACAATTTAGCTGATACCACCGACTGTCTCGAAGTTGTTAATGTATTTAAGGGGTGGAAAAACTTTCTCTTTATAATCGCGATTTTGTGTCTTCTGCTGCTGCAGGCGTCCTTCTGGCTTGTAGATACCGGCTACGTTAAGACCGGTGATGACGTTACAAGCGACACACCTGCTGCTGCGGTCAAAGATAAAGATACAGAGGAAATTAAAGATGCGGCGGAAAAAGTGACCGGCGAACCAAACCAGCCGACCGAAGCAGCACCACAGCAGCCAAAAAGCCCTCTCTTTGAGATAACGCTCGAACGGTTGGCCTGGGTCATCCGATTTGTCAACTTTGTGCTTATACTGACGGCTATACTTTACTGTCTGACAATGCTTTTTAGCTTAAAGGTCTCCCTGCTGGGCCGGCTCGGCGGAATAAACCATATCGCCAGAGCATTTTTCCTCTCGCTTGTCTTTGTTGTTCTGCTGCTGCCCTGGCAGAGATTTTTTGCCGGCGTAGTTATCGGAGCGATGTACACCCCAGCCGAACTCCTAAGCCGATGTGCCGCAGCCGAGGACTACCGCATATTCGGCACAACCCTGCACTATTTGCGTTTCACCGGCTATTGGCTGCTGGTGCTGTTACTGCTTATCTTCTCGCAGCTGCGCAGTGGCCGCTGGGCAAAGGCCATCCTTCGTCGACTTGAGGTAGTATAAGAAGATGGCCTGCGAGAAAATTGGCTTCATCGGCACTGGTATTATGGGTGCGCCGATGGCCCATAACCTGCTTAAGGCAGGATACGAGGTAGCCGTCCATAACCGCACAAAAGTAAAAGCCGACCATCTTATCGCAGGCGGTGCTGCCTGGGCTGACAGCCCCGCCGATGTTGCGAAAGACAGTAACATTGTGATTACATGTCTACCCGATACGCCTGATGTGGAGCAAGTTCTACTTGGCCAAAAAGGCGTAATTGAAGCAGCAAAGCCAGGGCTCATTTGTATCGATATGAGCACAATTTCACCGGCTGCAACGAAGGAAATGGGCTCTGCGCTTGCGGCCAAAGGTGTAACGTTAATTGATGCACCTATAAGCGGCGGCGAAATCGGAGCTATCGAAGCCAGGCTATCAATTATGATGGGCGGGCCGAAAAAAGCCGTTGAAAAAGTCCGTCTCATCATGCAGGCAATGGGTCGAACGGTTATACACTGCGGCCCGCTGGGGGCGGGGCAAATAACCAAACTGGCCAACCAGATAATGTGCATTCACACAATAATGAGCATCGCTGAAGGTTTTGCATTCGCCGAGAAAGCGGGTCTGGATTTGGAAACGACATTGAAGGTAACTTCTGCAGGCGCGGCGGGAAGTCACTCACTGAAGACGCTTGGTCCTAAGATAATCGCCGGCGATTTCAAACCTGCCTTTATGGTAGATCTACAACAAAAGGATTTGCGGCTGGTTGCCGAATACGCCGAAAAGTTAAAACAGCCTTTACCCGGCGTGGCTTTAGCCAGACAGTTATTAGCTCAGCTTCAGGCCCAGGGCCGAGGTAGAGACGGCACTCAGGCCCTTGTCGAGGTCATACGTCAGCTGGGCCAAAAATAATGCTTATTATTTTTATTTGGCCTCAGCAGGCTGTTCCAAAACATCAGTCCGTATGAGAACAAATTATTGCCTCTAAGATTTGCTCACACTTTTTGTCATACCTCCGGCAATCGCAGGTTCACCGAATTTGAGTTTCAGCCGATTGTTGACCGAGCTAACGTCGATTAGCACGAAGCCTTGAAATTGCAGGGATTATTGTTATAATCGCATATCATTGAACGGGCCGAACAAATTTTTGGAAAGCACGGGTTTATCTGGGAGATGTCCGATGAAACTTACAAAAGGTCCAAACCGTAGAGAACTACTCAGAACTCTGGGCACTTTGCCCGTCCTTGGCATGTGCTCATGTTCATCTTCAAAAGGAGGACCACAAAAGAAAGTAGACGCTGTAACCGGCCCTACTTTCATTGCAAGGTCTGATAAACAGGAATATGCCAGACTCAAGAGCCTGGATTTGAACGAGCCGAAAATAGTTGCCAGGCAAAAGAAAATGCCCGTTGGGAAAATCGGCAATCTTTCCGTCGGCCGTCTCATAAGCGGCAGCAATCTAATTAGCATGAATATGCACGCAAGGGATTTGGATTACGTAACCGCCCTTGCAGCCAATTACAACACCGAAGAAAGAGTCTTCATGACACTGAAGAAATGTGAGGAATATGGAATCAATACAATTGTTCTCAAAAATCACAATTTCAAGCGATTCAGATTGTCAAAATACTGGGACGAGTGGGGCGGCAAGATGCAATGGATTGCCGACGTTATCACCACGGACATCAACAAGTACGAAAAACTTCTGGCCGAACATCTGGAACTGGGAGCGTCGGCGGCCTATTTGTGGGGAGGTGCCAGTGACATCTGGTATTATCAGAAGAAACAGGGCAATATCGTAAAGGCCTTCGAGATAATGAAAAAATATAATATTCCCGTCGGCATCTGTGCACATCGGCTGGAGCCCATCATGTTTTGTGAGAAAGAAGGACTCGTGCCTGACTTCTATATGATGACACTGCATCATGACCGATATTGGTCTGCTCATCAGAAGGAGAATAGACGGTTCATGGAGATGTACGAGAAAGAGTCCCCTAATCATGCCCAATACCACGATAACATGTTCTGCCACAATCACGCCGAGACTGTGGCGTTTATGCAGAATGTAAAAGTCCCCTGGATAGCCTTCAAGGTTTTGGCTGCCGGGGCCATCGGTGCCGAGGAAGGATTCAAGTTTGCTTTTGAGAGTGGTGCGGACTTCATTTGTGTAGGTATGTTTGACTTTCAAGTAAAGCAGGATGTGGAACTTACCCGAAAGACCATTGCAGAATCAAATAATCGTACACGTCCATGGATAGCATGAGCACGAAAGTAAATGTGGCATAATTTGGGATAGTTGGGACTTAATCCGACACACTGCTCAAGTTGGAAGAAGTTTGTATGAAGCATGTATCGCTTATAGCCCTGGTGCTCTGTCTATTGAGCACTACCTGCGCTGTGAAACCTCAGGAATCCAGGAAACCAGTCAAAGTTTTTCTCCTTGCGGGTCAGTCAAACATGGAAGGCCAGGGCGTTGTTTCCATGGACCATCCCTGGCACTACAACGGCGGCAAGGGAAACCTTGTCAATATAATGAAAGACCCGAAAAAGGCCCACCTTTATAAGCACCTTAAGAACGAAGAAGGCGAATGGGTTGTTCGTGATGATGTCAAGATAACGTTCAGAAAGCGAAACGGCGGACTGACCATCGGATACACCGGCTATGGTGGCTCAAGCCATATCGGCCCTGAGCTTCAGTTTGGTCATATTGTGGGTGATTATTACGCCGAGCCGGTGCTGCTCATAAAGACCGCCTGGGGGGGCAAGAGTCTCTTCAAGGATTTCCGTCCTCCCAGCTCACCAGGGAAGGTGGGACACTTTTACAAGCTGATGCTGGAAGATATCTATAAGGCTCTCGATAACATGGAAGAGAATTTCCCTGATTTGGCCGGCCGGGGGTACGAGATTGCCGGCTTTGTCTGGATGCAGGGCTGGAACGATATGTGCGACTCCAAGGCAATACCGGAATATGATAAGAATCTAATCAATCTGGTAAAGGACCTGCGTAAAGAATTCAAGTCGCCGAATCTGCCCGTTGTTATTGGGGAGCTCGGCAATGGGGGGCCTAAGGCCGGCGGCAATATGGCGGCTTTCAGAAAGGCGCAGAAGAAGGCCGCTGAGCAGCTCGATAACGCCGCCTTTGTCATTACCCACGACTTCTGGCGTGAGCCTCAGCAGTCACCTAATGTGAACCATGGTCATCACTGGTGTGGTAATGCGGAGAGTTATTTTCTCATCGGTGACGCCCTGGGTAAGGGCATCATAAAGGTTATCGAGGGGAAGGATTCGAAGAGCAAGGATTAACCATTCTCAAATTAGCCTGCAAGCCCCGTCAAATTGTTTTTGTAAACCCTTATAAAGCCAACACTTGCCGATTAAGTATTTTTCTCACAACGACTTAATATTGTCTCAGAATTTATCAGAATTTGGCCTTAAAATACTCCCGTATTACTCCCGCAAAAATCATCGCGTGGATTCACCTATTGTGTATGGCGGGGCTTTCTGTTTTGTACAAATTGCTAAGCCAGACTATGTAAATAGTTCAGCCTGTGGCCGATGAGCAGGCCTGGTGATGTGGCAGGATTCGGTTGTAATGTCTGAATTCTTGCAGCCACAAATGTGAACAGAAACACCAAAGTCCAGGGCGGTATTCTTTATTCGCTCAAATGCCTTTTCTCTTATTTCCTTCGGCAAAGCAAGACCTTGGGAATTCTTCATACCTAAGGGAAGCGTGGTACCCTCGGAATAAGGTTTGAGCAATTCGCACAAAAGCTGCTTGTTTTTTATATTTCTTTCGAGACTTTTTCGAATAGCCGGTCTGAGGAACAAGTAACCTATCGCGATTTCTTTAACGCCTACTTCGGAAATTGCAGAAAACAGGTCGCTCAGAGATTTATCTGAGTCCATAACACCATAAACAAGTGGATCAGCACGGGCACCCGTTGTGACACCAATCTCAACTAATTGCTGTAAAGTTGAAAGTTTTTCAGAAACATTTGCGGTACGAGGCTCAAATATTTTTCTGATATTATCATCGACGCATGTTAGGCCCACTTGGGCACACACCAAATTACTGTGTCTGGCGAATAGCTTGATGAAGTTTGCCGGCACAATTGCCTTTGTGACGAACTGGACGCCAATGCCAGCTTTAAGCAGCGTTTCCATCGTTTTGTATGTCTGGTCAAGTATTTGCGGAATTGGCTGAAACGGGTCGCAGGAAGGGCAAAAATAAACAGCCTGAGGTTTCTTTCGTTTTCTGGCAAGCTCTTCGGATAGCTTCTCAGCGGTGTTAGCAAATAGTATTACTCTGCTGTCTCCGGGATACTGTGAATAGCCTTTCGTATAGCAGTAAATACAATTGTGGAAACAGCCGGAAGTTATATTGATTGTTGGTATTTTTGAAAGACAGCGGAGTTGCGAAGGCGTAAGTACATTCGATTTTCTATTTTTTTCAATGAGTCGGGCCATATTCTTTTTCCGGGCAGAAAATCTTCAAACTCAGTGTTACAAAGACAGAAAACTTGCGCTGAATTGATTCTGTTGTGCCTGTTAACATGAGAGACAGCAATATTTTCAAGATTATGCTCTATTAAGTGCTCAATCAAAATTTTCTTTGTTAAGTCTACATCCTCAATTACGACAAGTTTTGCAAGATCGCACAATTTTTCCAAGACGCTGTTACCTTCGGGCAATTGTAGACACGACGAATTAAATTGCCGAATCGGAAAATATATTGCATTCGTATCACCGTCATTCGAAGCATCGGTGCTATCCAATAATTGTAAACCTTTATAATAATTTAACAACGACAAATGCCTGAAACTTTTTCCTATTTTCAATAAAACATTGCTGTTTTTCAAAAGGATGTTCTTGGTCGAGAGGTTATTTGGGTTTAGACAGTTGTGAGGCTCAAAGCTTCTATTCAGCCAATCGGCTTTGCTCAATCCTTCTTCACCAAGTTTATGGATAACTCGCCAGTTGTTCGAGAAGTTCAATTTGAATGTACTGAGGTTGTTAAGCAGGCGACAGATTAGAGCAATGTCAAATTTAAAGTTTCCCTTTGTTGCCTTTTGCTCTTGTATCCACTGCAAGTAATCAGCTTGAGAATAGTCCAGGTAGGATATAGTTCCTCGTAATGAACCTTTATTAAAATGACGCAATGGGTCTTGTACACGTAGCCCAACCATAGAGCATGCCAACTTACAATTTTGGGCAATAAATGGTTGTGTTTTTAACATTTGACGCCAGATATTACTTGCCAAAGCCCCGTTACCACTGTCGATATCTACAAAACTTACTTCTTGAGCAGAATCTATGTTCGCTTTAGAAAACATCTCTGATAGAAACGGGGAGATTGCCAAGTCCGCTAAAATTTCAGAACGCTGTTTACTTCTTGGGTCAGACTTACCTGAAAACCCTGAGGTGAGCGATTCAATGAGGGTAAAAGAACCTGCTCGTTGTGAAAGGGCTATAGCTGGATACAAAAGCAACGAAATTCCAAATTCATCATCGACTTTATACTGGCGGTAGTGGTAAAAGAGATGAATTTCATTGGGGTTGGGAATGTCCGGGCCTGTTATAATCGCAAGAAATTTTGGATCGTTGTAGGCTTGTGGCTGTTTGATTTTTGCAAGTAAGTAGCACGGATTTCTTATAGTTGAAGTACCACAAGCTAACCCACTTGACCCGTTAGCCCATCCAATAGTAAAGTTTTCAAAACCGAGAACCCTGCGGAGCAAAGCCGATGTGGCATTTTCATTGCAGATGTTTTCCAAGGCCCTTAGAACTTCTTCTAATAAGCAAAAATAATGAAAACAATATCTTATCATAGTTTCGTGACTAAATTCAGATGCTATATATTGCTGGCGGGCAACTTTCAAATTGGCAAGAATCGGAAGCCCTGTCGATGAAAACTGTGATGTTACTGGTGTCCAATACTCTTCCCAACTTTGTTTAAGGAACATCGGCTGGCCATACCAATCAATAAGAATATTTACAAGAATCTCTTCAGAGAGAAGTATCTGCTTTATTTGGCCTCGAACATATTCCTGGTATAGGCCGCATGGCCTGTCAACCGGCGTTTGTTCTTGTTCTGGATTCATTTTCCTTGGAAGGTTAATATTAATTGATGAATGAACAGAGGTTTTTGAACAGCGAAAATTCGATCATAATTAAGCATCTACATATCGAAGTTTTGTTCTCAGGGATTTCTTACATTGTTGACCATACACCCCACTTTTGAGAACATTATACTCAAAAAGGCCTCAAATTTCAAGAAATTTTTGTCGTAACCTTTTCGGCTTTGGCAGGATTATATAATCTCAGCTATATCACATTTCTGATGTTTCTCGATGCCAAAACCAGAAAAAAGTGTGACAAATGTGTGCACTTCATTATAAACGTAAATGGCGTGTATTTGCCAAGCAACTGCTAATAAAGGGTTTATATTGCTTTCGAGTTGTACAAGACGGGGGGTAAATCCCCAGAGCCTGAATTGCGTAAGTCCTTATAAAACAGCGAGTTACGAGTAATAAAATGGAGGCGGGGGGATTCGAACCCCCGTCGAGGCGTTTTTATAAGTCCTTATATAGGCTTGATTTAAGTTTTAAGTCCTTTTTGTATAAGGGCTTAAATTATTCCCATGTTTAATCAGATTTAATCACGTTTAATCAGAATTTATCACCTAAAATACTCCCGTATTACTCCCGCAAAAAATCACTCAAGCTTCTATGCAAAATGCTCTTCAGTCATTTGTTGGAACTCCAATTAGCTGTTATGGGACACGAACAACCTTTATACCATTACGTTTGAGCAGTTCGCTAGTTACTCCTTCCCTATCGCACGAAGGGCTTCCTGCCTTCAAATAAGCACAGTGAGCACCTACAATTTTCGCAATCTCCAGTGTGTAACTAGCACCGTTGATATGAAATTGGGTTACGTCCTTTCCCGTTTCTGGTGCGATAATTCGCAATTGGCCGTCAAGAACCTCTGCTCCGCTGCCTTCGAGTTTTTCGCCTGTTCGCGGCGTTGGCATACCACCAAGTTGTTCCGGGCAGACGGGAACGATGACATATCTTTTCTTAAGGCGTTCGAGCAGTTTCTTACGTTTTTTTGGCCTGTGTCCGTGCCAGCGACAGGGAATCCCAAGCAAACAGGCACTGATGAGCACGGGTTCAGTATTGATTCCGCTATCGAATAGATAGCCTTCGCAACCACGGTTCCCACTTGTCATTCTATGAATTCTCCACGATGACCCGATGCCAGAACCGATGACGCCCGCCCATACAAAACTTTAACTGAAGGTATTCGCCGCACTGAATACAGACCTAAAGGCCCTTCGACGCGTTCCCTTCGGTCACTTGCTCAGGACATTCGCCTCGCAGAATCACACCATTGGGGAATATTACAGGGTCGAGATTTTACTCATTATGAATGGCCTGCCGAGTCGTAGCTCGTAGCATCGCAGAGCGTTTTAAAAGACAGCCCGTCTTCGCTTATGCTCCGACGCGGCAGTCTTCGCTCTACGCTTACGCTGCGAGCGAAGACTGGAGGCGGGGGGATTCGAACCCCCGTCCCGTGATGTTTCAAGACAAGCATCTACATGTTTAGTCGTTTTATTATTTTTTCGCCTTGCCAAACGCCAAACGACAGGCTCTTGGCTCGGCTATTTCGGAAAATCTCACCTTGCCGGCCCGAACAACCGGCTCGGCCAGCCTGCTTTTTGACGCCCTTACCAAACTCGCAGACAAAGTCAGGCAGGACGGGCTGCCAAATTAGGCAGCCATGCGCAACTGATAGTTGTCGCTTAAAATTTGTTGCCGGATGATTAGCCAGGCCAACCGGCGTCCTGGACATGCAACTTGCCTCTCCGCCATCCGGTCGAAGCCGTTCGCCCCCGTATTCACTTTTCAAAAGAGCTCACTTTTTTGAGATAGTGCTCTTAACTGTTTTCTTCCGCACCGTCTTCTTACCGATACTTTTCTTCGTTGTTGGTTGTACAATTCTGAAAACGGGAATCGACAACGAAGGTAATCCCATTCGAGTAACAGTATTTTGTACAAATTCCCGCCAATATGGCCAAGCATTATAAATTCCATTTAAATTCGCAAATTGCTCAAATCCTTTTTGAGTTAGGCCTTCAAAGTTTTCTATTTTGTAAGCTAAAACAAAAGAAGCATCGATAAGAATAACTGGTTTTTGAGTTTTACTTTCAGTGAAAGCTTCAAAGTGGAATTTCGCGGTAACAATAATGTAGCCTTTTTTTTTGTCCACTTGAACTTCTGTTGAATAGTTGATATTGTACTCCTTTTTATTCAATGAGGCTTCCG
>JAUWBI010000038.1 GCA_030601745.1 Phycisphaerae bacterium | reverse complement strand
AAACATAGCTCGCATTCACAAGGCCACCAGCGAGCTATTTGAGCTGGATGGGGATTAGACAGCGGGGTTTTTGTACAGAGATATAAGTATATGCATATATACTTATGGACTGCTTTAAGAATCGTGGTTTTTGAAAGAGGGCTTTGAGGTGGAGATTTTTTTTTAGCCACGGATTACGCGGAGGACACGGACTAACACAGACTTTTTACCACGGACTAACGCGGACTTTTTACCACGGATACCCGCTTTCGCTGGCACAGGTTTACAGGGATACCCGCTTTCGCGGGCACAAGTTTACACGGATAAGAACCATACTAATTCTGTCTTTGTTAGCAAAAACGCCAAAAAAGCACTTTTTTTGGCCACCAGTTTTCCTTATTAAAAAAACGCGATGTCTTTTGTCGCCTCCGTATCTGTTAGTCCCCGGCACTGTAGGGTTTTGTCATTCCCGCCTGCATCTCACTCTTGCTAATCTTCGCCAGGCTTCCATTTTAACTTAGTAAACTCTTCCTTTCTCACAAATCTGATGCTTCTATCATTAAATAAAATATTGCATCCTTTTCCTCTATGATTTTCAGGAGCTAATAGTTCTGGTCCACCAGACTGATTCCATCCTCCCTTCGTTTCAAATAACAAGACAATATCAGGTGGAGAGTTCGGCTCAACATTGGGATTAATTGCATAATGGCATCGTCCCTCGGCTGCCGAAAGACAGACAAATTGTCTCTTGGTTGCGTCAGCGTAACGAACCAGCAAATCACACCACTGATCTGCCGTAGGATATCTTCCATCAAATTCATCACCATAAACAGATATTGCCCTTCCAAGTACCTTTAAGTGTGACCGACAGATGGCTCGGTTGATTTCCGGCATTGTAAGTATTCGCAGTGAATACGTAGAAGCAACAGGTGTTACAGCAAACACTATCCCCAACGTTGCTAACAACATTCCTTTAAGCCTGCCTCCACTACACTTAATCTGAAACAGAGAAACTATACCAAAAACAACACCAATAGGTGAGAACATCCCAAATGTAAGAAGGGACAGAATGCCTACTCCAAATGCTGTTTGTGCCAGTTTGGAAGTTTTTGCTTTTTGAGCGTTATTACCTATATCTATTTTGGCTGTCGTTGCATCCAATCCTTGTCATCCTCCATATTTAAATACAACAAACCGATACTCCCGATCAATCATTTCTGACACCTCATTCGATCCTCTCTTTGGAATAAGGCTGTTGTATTCTATCGAAGATATGTTGATGAAATAATATAAAACGCCAAAGCCATTAAAGAAAGAAGTACACCGCAATAAGCCTGCTTGCTCCCAATTAATAGACTGTTGCTTCGTTTTATCTCAAATAAGGAAGACAGCCCCAATATAAAGGCTGCAACACAAGATCCAAAAGCGGACAACAAAATAATGTTTGCCTGTACGAAAAGCGACATTCCACCGGCCTGGCCAACAGGAAATGCATCAAGTGCGAATACGATGAAGACACAAATTCCCACAAGAATAAGTGCTGAAACAGCAAAGCCAAGCGACTCCAACGCTAGCATGCTAAAATGTTTGCGTGGCAACAGATTCGTATTGCTCGTGCTCTTTGCGTTGTCTTCAATGTCGCCTCGTTCAACATAGGCAATTGTCTTTCTACCCCAGCACATAACCAGAAGACCAAAGAGAGACAGCATGCCCAACGGCCCAAGATAAAATTTGAGCTGTGTCTTAGATATCCTTGGTTTTAGGTTACGATCAGCCATCACATACATATCTGGCTTATTTTCAAGTATCTTTGGGAAATGAACCTTGTATGCTTCTTCATTTAGTGGATTGTCATATATCTTCAACGTTTCCAAGTTTGTTAGATGCATAAGTGGAGAAATATCAGAAATCTGATTGCCACTGATGACTAACCGCCTTAAGGACGACAAACCTGAAAGTGCGGAAATGTCGCTTATTTGATTGTCGTTGACCGTTAAAGACTCAAGTTTCTTCAACGCCGATAAGGAAGATATGTCGCTAATTTGATTAGAGGAAAGAGTTAATCCCCTAAGATTAACAAGTTCAGAGAGCGGAGAAATATCGCTAATTTTGTTTTTGCTAAGACTCAAATGGTCCAAATTTTTTAGTTCTTTCAGTGGCGATATATCAGTGACCTGGGTCTCCCACAAATCTAACCATTCTAAGTTTTTCAGTGCAGCAAGAGGAGAAATATCTTCAACATACTTGCCGCTCAACTGCATTCCCTCAAGATTCTTCAATCTGGAAAGTGGAGATAAGTCTCTGATGGGATTATCATATAGAAATAATTTTTTTAGATTGGCGGCATATTCAATGCCAGCAAGATCGTCAATTCCTGTAGCTTCTTCTCCTTCATGCCGAACAATCAAATATCTTAACTCAAGGATCTTGGTTTTGTCTACGGGTGGATCTGCACCAAGTTTCTGGCAAACTATCTTCTCAAGTTTGCTGCTTGCGAAATGAACAGACTCTTCACCCTCTGCTATGGCTAAATTGACTAATATACATATTATCAAGGAAATAATTAGATTCTTCATTTGCATTCAATTATCCCACCAACAAAAAGAATAATGCCAAAAAACAGTTTTGTTGGTTTCTCCATTTTTTTACTCTACGCTTGCGAATGCTTGCTTTCTGCTTTTCTTTCTTCTTCGTTTATCTTTCAGCCTTTATAAAACAGCCAAAGTGGTGCGAAATATCGCACCCTACCCTCGCAGGAATGTCAAACGGACGATTCGACGAAGTATTGTGCTCCTTGGTGTTTCCTTATTTAGTTAGATAAAATAGCGTAAAGTGAAATTGCTGTCAAGCAATTTAGTTTTTAGTGCTTAGTTTTGAGTTCTTAGTTGAGGAGATTGCACTGCTCCGCGAAGTCGCTACGCAGCACGAGCCACGGCCTGCTCTGCAAGCCTCGCAATGACAATTCGTATTTCGTATGTCGTATTGCGTTGCTCGTCGCTCGCCGGTTGTGACTCGTTTTTCTACCGCTTACTTACGTGCGCGGCTCTGTAATCCGCGCAATAACCACCATCCTCAAAATTTCTGCAAGATTATACCGCCGATGATGAAGATTAAGCCGATTATTGTTGAGAAAAAAATCTTTTCGCCAACTGCAAAAGAAATCACTACAAGAGAAAGAAAGGGAGCTAAATAAACTAAGTTCGCAACATTGGCGGTTGTCTTCGATAGTTTTAATGCTTTTAGCCAGATTAAGAACGCAATCCCCATTTCGCATAATCCAATATAAGCTGCCCCGAGGAAGCCGTTGAGGTTTGGGATTTCTACTTTTGCGAAAAGTAACATTGACAGAAATATAAAGACAGACCCGAATGTAAAATTAAGAAATAATCCAACGGCTTCATCACGCTTATCTTTTACGTTATAAATCCAGAATAGTGCCCAGATTACTGCGCTGCTTACCGCCAACAATACTCCCACAGTGCTGGTAAACCTGAATCCCAGGATATCGCCCTTAGTTGCGATGATAAAAACACCGATAAAGCTGATAATTATAGCAAGAATGCTCCTTAACTTGATTCTTTGATGCAGTAGCGGTATTGATAACAAGACAAGCATTATCGGCCAGATAAAATTTAATGTTAAGGCCTCCTGGGCCTTGAGTATTGAGTATGCGTTGAGCAGGATAACGTAATAAAGGAAGGGATTAAGAAAACCCAGCAGCGCAGAATGCAGATAATCTTTTTTTGATAACGCTTTGAGTAAATTCAGTTTTTTAAGAAACAGTAAATAAAGAAAAAGAAAAACGGACGATACAATTGAGGCGTAAAACAAAAGGGGCAGGATATCTATGTAACGAAAAGAAATTTTGAAAGCCGAAGCAATGGTAGACCATAACAAAACTGCAACAGAAGCATAAAGATAGGCCCTTTTTTGTTTTCCCATATATGATTTTATTCAAGCAAATTAGGCCTTTGCGTCATCAGTGAAAAATGAAGGGCTATAACTTCTTCGCCTAAACCTTTCTTATGCTAT
This sequence comes from Phycisphaerae bacterium, assembly GCA_030601745.1. Classification (GTDB taxonomy): domain Bacteria; phylum Planctomycetota; class Phycisphaerae; order Sedimentisphaerales; family Anaerobacaceae; genus JAUVYQ01. The sequence goes on along the minus strand of JAUWBI010000038.1, from coordinate 27,912 downwards.
TGCCCTTTCTTTATCAGGAAACTTTTCAAGCTGATTATAAGTAAAACGGGCCCATCTGTACAGAAAAACTTTTCCCCGATGTTACAATGTCCGCAGTCTTCCCGCCTGTCGAAAACTGAGTTTATTAGACTTCCCAAAGGCGATAGGCCGATGGCGGTTTTGTCTTGACTGCGTTATCAACGGAGATACAATATCGCTCGCTTGAAGTCGGAATAGTAAGCGTTTACGTGGGGTATTCTTACGGAAGTGAATATGGACTTGAGTAAAGAGGGTCCTTTGAGCCTGGAACCGCTTGATAAGATTTTGGCATCGATGCCGAACGCCGGTTTTAGCGAACTTATTCCCATTCTGCAGAAGATTCAAGAGGCCTACGGTTACCTGCCGCCGAGCGTGATGATGGCTGCGAGCAGCCGCATGGGTATCGCTGCCAGCCGGATTTACGGAGTGGCAACCTTCTACGAACAGTTTCATCTTGAGCCTCACGGTCGACACACAATTAAGTGCTGCCGAGGGACGGCGTGTCATGTAAAGGGCGGCCGGGATATAATCCGGGCCATCCGTCGAATCCTTGGTGTCCAAGAAGGTGAAACGACCGAAGATATGCGGTTTACGTTTGAAACGGTTGCGTGTCTTGGAACTTGTTTTCTTGGTCCGGTGATGATGGTCAATAACGATTACTACGGCCACCTGGCACCGAATAAGGTCAGGGACATAATCGAAAGGTACGGTTGAAATTGATGCCCGCGCAAAAGATAAGATCAATGGGTAACATCGAGCGGTTCCGACAGGAGCTGCTGAACAGACGGCAGGAATATAAAGCGAGGGTTCTAATCTGCACAACGGGGTGCAGGGCGTTGGGAGCTCAGGGTGTTGCGGCAAAATTCAGGGAAAGGTTGAAGAGTCTTTCTCTTGAAAAGGAAGTCTCGGTTGTCGAGACCGGCTGTATCGGGATGTGCGCCCGCGCACCGGTTATGCTGATTGAGCCTTATGAATACTTCTATGGCGGGGTCAGTTGCGAAGATATTGACGAGATAATTTCGACGACAATACAAAATGGGGGAGCAGTTGAGCGTCTGGCGGTAATTCAGGATGGCAAACCGGCGCCGAGGATAAAGGATATTAATTTTTACAAGGAGCAAACAAGGCTCGTACTGGAGAACTGCGGGCGAATTGACCCGAGGAGAATTGAAGATGCGATCGAACGCGGAGGATATATTGCGGCAGTACAAACCATAACGCAGAAAAAGCCACAGCAGATTATAGACGAGGTTACAGAGTCAGGTCTCAGGGGTCGCGGTGGAGCCGGCTTTCCGACGGGGGTGAAGTGGAATTTCTGTCGAAAGTCAGAGGGTGAGGAAAAATACCTTATCTGCAACGCCGACGAAGGTGACCCAGGGGCGTTTATGGACAGGGCCCTGTTGGAAGGCGACCCACACAGAGTTATCGAGGGAATGATTGTGGCCGCTTATGCCATCGGTTCCAGCCAGGGATTCATATATGTTCGGGCTGAGTACCCCATCGCGGTTGAACATATTAATATCGCACTTGAGCAGGCACGTACTCTTGGACTGTTGGGAGACGATATAGCGGGGTCGGGTTTTGGCTTTGACATACAAGTCCGTATGGGGGCCGGTGCGTTTGTCTGCGGTGAGGAAACCGCTCTTATAGCATCACTTGAGGGCAAGCGTGGTATGCCAAACCCTCGGCCGCCGTTTCCAGTGCAAAAGGGATATATGGGCAAGCCGACGACTATTAATAATGTCGAGACGCTGGCCAACGTCCCGCTTATCATAAGAAACGGAGCCCAATGGTATAACCAGATAGGCACCGAAAAGAGCAGTGGAACCAAAATCTTCGCGCTTGCAGGCAGGGTCAACAACACCGGGCTGGTGGAAGTTCCGATGGGGACGACTCTTCGTAAAATCATCTTTGAAATCGGCGGCGGGATTCCGAAGGGGCGCAAGTTTAAGGCGGCTCAAATGGGCGGCCCATCGGGGGGGTGCATACCGGCAAAATATCTCGACAGTGAAATTGACTACGACAGCGTGCAGCAGCTTGGCGCGATAATGGGCTCGGGCGGACTTATCGTGATGGATGAAAATACCTGCATGGTGGATATCGCCAGGTATTTCCTCGAATTCGTCCAGTCTGAATCGTGCGGTAAGTGTACTCCGTGCAGGGTTGGTACGAAGAAGATGCTGGAGATTCTTGAGGCCATCAGCCGGGGTGAGGCCAAAATAGAAGACCTTGATTACCTTCAGCATTTGGCAGAACATATCAAGAAGGCGTCACTTTGCGGCCTTGGACAGACGGCCCCGAATCCGGTCCTTTCCACACTGCGTCATTTCCGGGACGAGTACGAGGAGCACATTGTACTAAAGACCTGCCGGGCGGCAGTTTGTGAAGGCCTGGTGAGGGCATCGTGCCAGCATGCGTGTCCTGCGCGTGTGAATGTTCCGGAATATCTGGCGTTTGCCGCTGAGGGCAAGCTCAATGAGGCGGCAAATATAATCCGGCGGCGCAATCCATTTATTTCTGTCTGCGGTCGCGTTTGCGACCATCCGTGCGAGCAAAGGTGCCGTCGGAGTGAAATCGACTATCCCCTTGCGGTACGGGCTTTGAAGCGTTACATCGCCGACAATATGGATGACTATGCGACTCTTATGGCCCGTCGTGTTGACAAGCCCGCTGAAGTTGCGATTGTAGGCAGCGGGCCTGCAGGTCTTAGCTGCGGGTACTTTTTGGCCCTTATGCAAAGGTCGTCAGTGATATTCGAGGCCCAGCCAATTCCGGGAGGGATGCTTGCTCTGGGGATACCGGAATTCAGGCTGCCGAAAGAAACGCTCCGAAAGGAGATAGATTTCATTCTCTCGCATGGTGTCGAACTGCGGACAAATTCAAGAATTGAAAACGCCAGGGAGCTGATTGACAAAGGATTCAAGGCGGTATTCGTGGCGACGGGGGCCCAACTTGGCAAGGCAATTAATATTGAAGGCATCGAGCTTGATGGCGTGCTCGATGCTCTTGAGTTTCTGCGTGAGAGGGCTTTGGGTAAAGGGCAGAACTGCGGGGGTAAAGCGATAGTAGTATTAGGCGGCGGTAATGTGGCGGTGGACGCAGCGCGGTCGGCTGTTCGCCTTGGGGCAGCGAATGTAACGATACTCTACAGAAGAACTCGAGAGGAAATGCCAGCCTACACAGAAGAAATCGAAGAGGCCATACAGGAAGGGATTGAGATTATAACTCTCGGCATTCCGAAACGGATTCTAAACAGAAACGGCGCTGTAAGCGGTATTGAATTTATTCGCGCCGAACTCGGCAAGGCTGAGGCTGACGGTAGGCGTCGGCCAATACCTGTAGAGGGCAGCGAAAGTGTGATTGAATGTGATATGGTGATACCGGCTATCGGGCAGGTCGCATCGGCGGAAGTTGTAAACTTTAGCGGCGGTCCTGAATTGACTGCCTGGGGCACGATAAAAGTTGACCCCGTCAGTCGTAATACCACAGTTAGAGAAATCTTTTCCGGGGGAGACTGCGTCAGTGGTCCTTCAACGGTAATAGGAGCGATTGCAAGCGGCCAACAAGCCGCTGTTCATATCGACAGGCTGCTCGGTGGAAGCGGAGAGCTTCCAGGCGACACGGGATTTTCGTTTGTCAAGCCCGACGAAGAGACGCTGGCGAAATCACCTCCGAGAGCTGAAGAAAAGATTATTCCGCCCGACAAACGCAAACGCGGTTTTGCGGAGGTAGTGCTCGGCCTTGACCGAGAGCAGGCGGTCTGCGAGGCAAGTAGATGTCTGAGGTGTGACCTTGAGGAATAGTAAGGTTGAGATAATGGGCGAACCCCGCCCCTTGGGAAAGGGGCTGGGCGAACCGGCAGTAACAATAAACGGCAAAGCACTGGTCGGGCAAACCGGACAAAGCATTCTTGAGTTGGCCCTTGCAAACGGCATCGAGATACCTAATCTCTGTTACGATGCCAGGTTAAGTCCCAGTGGCTCGTGCCGACTTTGCGTGGTGGACGTGGAGGGCGAGGAAGGACCGGTTTGCGCGTGTACTTTACAGATACAGCCTGGAATGGTTGTGCGAACGGAGACGGAAGAGCTCCGGGCGATAAGGAAAACCGTTCTCGAGCTATTGTTTTACGAACATCGCGGGGCCTGTACCACCTGCGATGAAAACGGCAACTGCAAGCTGCAAAGGTATGCATACGAATATCAACTCAGCGATGACGTCTTTGAGCCGCCTGCAGGCCAAGAACAGCGTGAAAATTACACTACCGGCAATGAGGCGCTCGAGTACGATACGGGTAAATGTATTCGCTGCGGCAGGTGCATACGAATTTGTGAGGAAGTTCAGGCCGACAGTGCTTTGACATTTAAGGGCAGGGCGGCGAGCGTAGAGGTTACGACTGCCTTCGATATAGCTTTGAACGATTCGACCTGCGAACTGTGCGGCCAGTGCATCTCGAGCTGTCCGACGGGGGCTTTATATGAACGAGCCGCAAAGGGCAAGGGTCAGTGCAAAGACCTTGTGCGGACAAGAACGACCTGTCCATATTGTGGGGTTGGTTGTCAAATCGACCTGAACGTAAACCCAAAGACAGAGAGAATAATCCGTGTAACAAGCGAGGTCGGCTGTATTCCCAACAACGGCAACTTATGCGTGAAGGGAAGATTCGGTATGGATTTCATCGCCAGTGATAAAAGGCTGACCGAGCCGCTTATCAAGAGAAACGGCAAATTTGAGAAAGCGACGTGGGAAGAGGCAATTAAGTTTGTTGCCGAACGTCTAAAGTGCATACGTTCCGAGTTCGGTGCCGATAGTATCGCCGGGCTTTCATCGGCCAAATGCACCAACGAAGACAACTACGTGTTCCAGAAATTCATACGAGCGTGCGTAGGCACCAATAACGTGGACCACTGCGCAAGGCTGTGTCATGCATCGACGGTAGTCGGGCTTGCCCGAGCGTTCGGCAGCGGGGCTATGACCAATTCAATAGATGAGCTCAAAAAGGCAGGCTGCATATTTGTCATTGGCTCAAACACGACCGAGGCCCATCCAGTGATTGGTCTTTACATAAAAGAGGCGGTGATGAAAAATGGGGCCGAGTTGATAGTGGCCGACCCCCGTGCGATTGACCTGGCCCGATTTGCCAGGCTGCATATCGCCCAGGCGCCCGGCACGGACGTAGCGCTTATTAATGCGATGATGAATGTCATCATAGCTGAAGAATTGCACGACAAAAGCTTTATCAAAGAGCGGACCGAGGATTTTGAAAAGCTCGAAGCTATAGTGAAGGGTTTTACTCCTGAAAAAGCAGAAGGCATTACTACCATTCCGGCCGATAAGATTCGCGCAGCAGCGAGGCTGTATGCAAAGGCCAAAACTGCCAGCATTATTTACAGTATGGGGATTACACAGCATACGACAGGTACTGATAACGTGCTTTCGTTAGCCAATCTGGCAATGCTTACGGGCAATGTGGGCGCCGAATCGACGGGCGTGAATCCTTTGCGTGGACAGAACAATGTGCAGGGTGCCTGTGACCTTGGGGCGCTGCCTGACGTGTACCCCGGGTATCAATCCGTTGAAGATTCCCAGATACAGGCCAAATTCGAGTCGGCGTGGGGAGAAAAGCTTTCGTGCCGCACGGGACTTACGGTTGTCGAGATGATGCACGCGATAGAAGAGGAAAAAATCAAAGCATTGTACGTAATGGGAGAGAACCCCGCCCTTTCAGACCCGAACCTGAACAGAACCAGAAGAGCTCTTCAGACCGTGGATTTTCTGGCGGTACAGGATATTTTCCTTTCAGAGACGGCTGAGTACGCCGATGTTGTATTGCCCTCGACCTGCTTTGCGGAAAAGGACGGCACATTCACGAATACCGAACGTCGGGTTCAGCGGGTTCGAAAGGCCGTTGCTCCGCCGGGGCAGGCCCGAAGTGACTGGGAAATCATCTGCGAGGTTGCGACGAAGATGGGGTATCCGATGGCATACGGGCGCGCCGACAAAATAATGGACGAAATCGCAACGGTTACCCCCATCTATGGCGGTATGTCGTTCGAGAGGATAGATTCGGTCGGGCTGCAGTGGCCGTGCCCGGACAAGAAGCATCCCGGCACCAGGTTCCTGCACGAGGGGACATTCAAAAGGGGTAAGGGTAAATTTCACCCGGTAGAATTTGTGGCGGCTGATGAACTTCCCGATGAGGACTATCCGTTTGTACTGACGACCGGCAGGCAGTTGTATCAGTTCCATACCGGTACGATGACAAGAAAATCAGCAGTCATCAATCAGGTTTCGCCGACAGGGTACGTAGAGATACATCCCGATGATGCAGAGAGACTTGAAATCAGCAGCGGTGAGAACGTGGAAGTAATCACTCGGCGCGGAAAGGTAACCACACCGGCAAGGGTAACCAGCAGCATCGAAAAAGGCTGGCTTTTTATACCGTTCCATTTCCGGGAATGTCCTGCCAATATGCTGACTAATGACGCATTAGACCCGACGGCCAAGATACCGGAATTCAAGGTTTGTGCAGCAGCCGTTCATTTAGTTCGTAGTTCGTAGTTTACGAACTCATAACTACGAACTCATAACTACCAACTACGAACTACTTATTATAAGCCAGCCAGTGCTAATAGGGTAGGCACATGCCGCTCCCACCCCAAAGACATAATATGAACTCCCTGACACAGGCCCTTCAACTGTTTAATCAGACGTGTGGAGATTTGCAGACTTTTTTCGACTCTCTTTTCCTTGGGTACTGCGGCCAATTCGTCAATAATTTCGTCTGGAATATGAATACCCGCGACATTTGCATTCATAAACTTAGCCATAGCGGGCGACTTCAACAGCACAAGTCCAGCCATAACCGGTGCTTTCAGATGCTTTATTTTTTGGCAAAAGACGGCAAACTTGTCTACTTCGTAAACAGCCTGTGTCTGGAAGAACTCTGCTCCGGCATCGATTTTTTTCTCCATCTTCATAATCTGTGGTTCTAACGGATCTGCGCCTGGATTCACTGCTGCCCCCAGGCAAAATTCCGGCGGGCGACCTTCTAAATCATTTCCCGCCATATCCTTCCCGTCCATTAACCCCTTGACTGCTGATAAAAGCTGTACCGAATCCAGATCGAACACAGGCATTGCGTCAGGGTGGTCACCTAATTTCGGATGGTCCCCGGTAAGACACAATAGATTCTCTATACCTAATACTGCGGCACTTAAGACATCCGACTGCAAACCAAGACGATTTCGGTCGCGACAGGTTAGCTGCATAATCGGCTCAAAGTCTTTCTCCCTTAAAAGACGGCAGGTCGCCATTGAGCCAACTCTCAATACTGAACTTTGCAAATCAGTAACATTGAAAGCATCAACCTTGCTCCGTAAAGACTCCAATTCATCTATCAGCCCTGTTATTTCTATGCCTTTGGGCGGTCCCGCTTCACAAGTAATGACGAACTTGCCTTGTTTGAAGAGTTCGCTAAGCTTCATGTGTTAAATGCCTCCTTACTTCTCCAGGTCATAAAACGATGTTTTTCGCAAATCTTCGGAAGGTAGCATTTTGCTGTGGTCCCGTGGTTTGTAGATTTTCTTTAGATTTTCCAGCCGACCGACCTTCTCCAGCCGTTCATAAATCAACTGCCAGCCGCAGTCTTTCTCTGAGTCAACTTCGCACTTTCCATCCTGCGCCCCACCACAAGGTCCATTAAGCAGATGCTTGGCACAAAAAGTGATTGGACAGATACCTCCGGTATAATCCAAAGCGCAGTCGCCGCAGGCTTCGCAACGCTCGTCGGCGGGCCAAAGCCCCTGCAGTCCGCCGAGCGAAACCGTATTATCTGCTGGGTGCACGACCTTATCTACCACCTTGGCAACCGCCTGGACGCCAATGCCGCACGTCAACACCAGGATGGAATCGGACTGTTTGATCTTATCGGTTTCTCTGGCGAGCCTCGTCGCCACCAACAATTTATTGCAGAGAAAATCTACCAAAGCTGTGCCAGTTACGTTCTTGCCCGCTTTTTCCAGTTCGTCTTTCATTGCCGAAAGTGCTTTTTCCCCGCCGGTTTCGCAGACTTCGGCACAACCATTGCAAGCCAGCAGGAAGATGTCCTTTTCCTTGCCAAGCGACTCTAACACTTCCTCTGTCGGTTTATTTTGTGTGAATAGCATCTTTAATTTCCTCAAGTACAGTGTTAACTATTTTTGGAATCTTCTGTTTGACCTGCTCTGTTAATTCCAAACCAGGACTTATCTGATTCGGTTCAATACCGATGATTACAATTTCTTTCGGCAGGCAGTTCAGTTTCTCTGCAGCAGCCAGTGCATCAATTAGTCCAAGTTGATGCAAGCTAATTTTCGCTTTGCTGTCCGGGCCGAAAACCCGGGCCAGTTTATTCTCTTCTTTGCCCTTGAACCGGAGCTTGTAAATAGTGCCGGGCTTTTTCCCAAACCTTATCGCATCAACGACCACCAGTTTGTCCAATTCCCCCTCTGACAGCAGGACATCCAGTCCGGCAGTCCCCCCGTCAATAACTTCTACGTTGGCAGGCAGGTCGTGTTTCTGCAGTTCTGCAGCTATGTGGACTCCTACGCCCTCATCCTTTAGTAAGAGATTACCCAAACCGAGGACCAAAACGCGGCCGTTTTTGCCGCTTTTGTCTTGCTGCTTTAGTGGCGCACGTGTGTCTGTTTTTACCTGCATATCAGACGACCCTAAAGATTCCTAACTCACTTTTCTTTGCGTCGAGTAAATGGACCGAGCAGGCGAGGCAAGGGTCAAATGCCCGCACAATTCGAACGAGTTCAAAGGGATTATCTTTGTCCTTGACCTTCGTGCCTATCAATGCCTGCTCCACTGCTCCGGGTTGGTCTTTATCATCCTTCGGAGAAGCATTCCAGGCCGTCGGCGTGATGACCTGGTACCGGTCAATTTTCTTATCCTTTATGGTTATCCAGTGCCCGACTGAGCCTCGTGGAGCTTCGGTCAATCCGGCCCCTTCAGCTTGATCAGGAATTTCGGCCGGCACGATAGTGGGCTCATCAGGCTTCAGTGTCTGAAGCCAATCGACCATAGTATCGGCAACGAGCTTGGCTTCCAGAGCCCTTGCTGCGTGTCGGCCAAGGACTGAAAAGAGAGCATCGACACCGGCACCCACCTGTCCAAGCAGCGAATCAACAAGTTCTTTCACCTTTGCATCACCTTGTACATAGTTGTTTACCATTCGCGCTAAAGGCCCAAGCTCACAAACCTCACCTTTATACCGCGGGGACTTGATGAATGAATATGCTTCTTTCTTGTTAAGCTCCGGCTTCGTTTCTCCTTGGGCCGGGTTCTTTCCTGAACTGGAATCCGCATACCAGGAATGCTTTACATCCTCCGTGATATTCTCCGAAGCTACCGGCTCAAGCTGCAAATCGGGTGAAATAACTCCGCTCTTGAATAACCTGCCGGTCGGCAAATCAAAGCCGCCGTAAGAAAGAAGTCTTCCACAACCTTTGCCAATCTCAAAATAATCGCCGTAGGCTTTTGCTACAGCTATCACATCAGGAACGTATGTATTGTCAATAAAATCGCGTATTTCATTCAACCTCCACAGGAAATTGGTGATTTTATCCTCAGTCGGTTTTTCTGTAACTCCGCCGGGGACGATGCCGACGTTGTGTGGCATCTTTCCGCCGAAAATCGAAAGCATCTCCTGACATTTACGTCTGATATCCAGTGCCCTTACATAATGGTTCACCAATTCAGCATTTGCCTCACCTGTTACACGATAATCGCCTTCGTAGCGCGGTACAAAAGGTGCCAAATCCCCAAGCGCACCGACCGCATCCACATAATCCAGTGCTGCAAGATGGTAAAAATGTAAGATATGCGACTGCAGAAAGTTAGAGCCAAAGATAAGAGCGCGGAGAACCTTGCCGTTATCCGGAATCTTGTCTGTCAAGCCGAACGCATCATCGAGGCACAACGCCGATGCCGTCGCATGAGCGGTCGGACAGACGCCACATATCCGTTGGGTCAGGCGATTTGCATCACGAGGGTCTCTGTCCCGCAGGATTATCTCGAAACCGCGAAAAAGGGTTCCAGCGCTTCTTGCCTCTTTCACCACGCCATTGTCTATCACGGCCTCGATAGCCATGTGACCTTCTATCCTTGTTATTGGGTCAATCTTTATTTTTGTGACCATATCAGATCCTCAAAACTAATTTTCTCATATATCGGGGACGTGCCATCCGGGAATTCCGGCTCAACGCACGCAAGACAGGGCGAACCTGCCTTGACGCACCAGTTCACGCCGTTATTCCACTGTCTCAAAGGACAATCAGCATTGGTATAATGGCCTTTACAGCCTAATTTATAAAGGCAGCCGGCGTCGCCTAACTTCTCAGCGAATTTACCCTTGTCGAAGTCCGCCCGCCTGGGGCAGTTCTCGTGGACCAACTGCCCGTAGAAAAGCTTTGGCCGGGCCAGGTCGTCCAAAGCCAGGGCCTGCACACCTGAAAACAGAATCACAGATATCGTCCCTGTAAACCACTCCGGGTGCAGGGGACAACCGGGAAGGTTTACCACCAGTGTCCCAATCCCTTTTTCATTAAAGACCATCTTGACGCCCTTGCACAAAGTGGGATTAGGTTTCGCCGCTGGTATTCCACCGTAGGCAGCACAGGTACCTATGGCAAGGGTCAGCAGGGCGTTCTGGCCGAGTTCCTCAACGCTCTGTTGAATGGTCACGTGCTTGCCGGCTTTCTCGCCAATACTGCCATAAGCACCACCCTCGGCGGTAGGAATCGCACCTTCAACGACTAATATATAGTCGCCTTTTCTGTTCTTTTCTGCATCTTTCAAAACCTCTATGACCGGCTCCCCCTGACCACCCATTATCGTCGCGTGGAACATCAAATTAAGTCGCTGACCGGGTACCAGCTCGTCGAGCAGTAGATTCTGTATCCTCGGACTGACCGCGTTCAAAATCGATACAGAGCAGCCGGTACAGCCTGCTCCCTGCAACCAAATTACCGGATATTTCTTTGTAGCCACTTCTCTTCCTTTCTATGTAACAATACCAGCAGCTCTTTTGGCGGATTCGACTGTATTGTAAAGCAGCATAGTTATTGTCATTGGGCCTACCCCGCCGGGTACGGGAGAAATAAGTGAGGCTTTTTCCTTCACCGCTTCGAAATCCACATCGCCCACAAGGCGATAACCTTTCTTTTTCGTTGCATCCTCGACCCGGTTGACACCGACATCAATTACTACTGCACCTTCTTTTATCATATCTGCTGTAACCGTGTTGGGCCTGCCTGCAGCGGCGATGACGATATCTGCCTGTCTTGTGTGGTGTGCCAGGTTTTTGGTTCGGGTATGGCAGACCGTAACCGTAGCGTTTCCGGTCGCGTTTTTTTGAATAAGCATATTCGCAAGGGGCTTGCCCACGATATTACTTCGGCCGACGATTACTGTGTTGGCTCCCTCAATGCTTACTCCGCTGCGAATCAGTAGTTGAATAATCCCGTGCGGCGTGCAGGGCAGAAACGCCTTTTCACCTACCACCATTTTGCCGACATTCATTGGATGAAATCCATCGACGTCCTTGGCAGGGTCAATTGTCAGAAGAACCTCGGCCTCATTAAGACCTTTGGGCAAAGGCAATTGAACCAGAATGCCGTTGATTTTGGGGTCGTTGTTCATCTTCTCGACCAGTGCTATCAAATCTTCCTGCGAGGTCTCTGCGGGCAAACGGTTATCATCGGAATAAATCCCTATCTCCTCGCAGGTCCGCTCTTTGGCCGTAACATAGGACCTTGAAGCGGGGTCATCGCCGACCAGGATAACACCCAGGCCGGGCACAATGCCCTGTTCTTTGAGTTTGGCCACTTCGGCTTTTAGTTCCGCCCGCATATCCGCGGCCACTTGTTTGCCATCTATAATTTGTGCTGTCATCAGCATTTACTCCCTTCGTATTGCGTATTACGACCGATTAGAATAGCCCTTGCACTTTTCCTGTGTTCACGTCCACATCAATACGGCGGAAAGCCGGGTTCGATGCTGTGCCGGGCATTAGCTTAATCGCTCCGGCTACCGGCACGATAAAGCCAGCCCCTTTATAAACAAGAACATCCCGGATTGGAAGCTCCCAACCGGTGGGCCTGCCCTTTACATCCGGGTCGTGCGACAAGCTAAGATGCGTCTTGACCATACAGGTTCCTAAAGTCTTGCTGACTGGGTCGGCCTCCATAGCTTTGGCTTTTTCCAGTGCCTCGTCGGTATAACTTACGCCGTTAGCTCCATAAACTTCCTTGGCGATTAGTTCAATGCGTTTTCTAAGCGGAGTTTCCAGATCATAAAGGAGCTTAAACTCGGTCTTTTCGCTGCAGGCCTTAATCACTGCTTCTGCCAGCTCGATTGCGCCGTCGCCGCCCTTGAGCCAGTGCTCAGAAACCGCGGCCAGAGCGCCGTTTTTCTCAGCGACTTTGCGCACCAGCTCTATTTCGGCCTTGGTGTCGATATAGAAGCTGTTGATACAAACTACCGGCCGGACGCCGCTTTTCTTCACGGTTTCGATGTGGGCGATAAGGTTCTCGCAGCCCTTTTCCAGTAATTCGAGATTTTCTTTGGTATATTCTTCGGCCAGCGGTACCCCAGGTTTTACGGCAGGTCCTCCGCCATGCATTTTCAGGGCGCGGATGGTTGCAACGATAACAATGGCGTTTGGAGTTAAGCCGGACATACGGCACTTTATATTCCAGAACTTCTCAAAACCAATGTCCGCTCCGAACCCGCTTTCGGTAACGTGGTATTCACCTAATTTGGTGCCAATCATATCGGCGATAATGGAGCTTTGGCCGACAGCAATATTCGCAAACGGCCCTGCGTGCACAAATACCGGCTGGCCTTCGATGGTTTGCAGCAAATTCGGGTTAATTGCATCAGCCATCCAGGCCGTCATAGCGCCGTCAACCTCAAGGTCGGCAGCGGTAACTTCATTGCCTTTCTTATCGTAGGCCACAACGATTTTGGCCATACGTTCTCGCAGGTCTTTTAAGTCCTTGGCAACTGCGAGTATCGCCATAATCTCACTTGAGACGGTAATTTGAAAGCCCGAGTCCATCTCGTAGCCGTCCATTTTTCCGCCTCGCCCAATCCTGATGTCGCGCAGCGCCTGAGCGCAAAAATCCATCGCCCACTTCATTTGCACTCTTTCGGGGTCGATATCTATTCGCTTCAGGTGACTTTTTGCCAGACGGGCGTCGTCATAGTTTCTTTCGTGCTGCATACGCGATGTAAGGGCCACCATAGCGAGATTGTGGGCGTTTGTGATGCAGTCAATATCGCCTGTAAGCCGGATGGAAAAGGGCGTCAGGGGGATACACTGTGCTAAGCCTCCGCCGGCGGCAGAACCCTTGATATTGAAAGTGGGGCCACCACTGGGCTGGCGGATTGCCCCGACGACACGTTTGCCAAGCTTGCCCAGACCTTCAATCAGGCCGATGGCAGTGGTTGTTTTGCCTTCGCCTAACGGCGTCGGCGTGATGGCGGTAACATCAATGTATTTTGCTGTTGGAACGTCTTTCAGCCGGGCGAGGGCTTTTTGATAGTCCACTTTGGCCAACTTCCGCCCCATAGGAATCAGTTCGCTGACCTCCAGGCCCATCTCATCGGCCAGTTGGCTGACTGGTTTCATACTCTCCTCGGCAGCTTCTGCAATCTGCCAATCCTTCATTTTTGTTGGGTCGAGATTCATATAGGTCCTTCCTGTTAATTGTCAATTTTCAATTTTTTTTAGAAACCGGTTATTATCATCAAAACCTGCTCAAACAGGTATAACTGTAGAGCCATTTTTTTGCACTATTTTGCTATTTGGGCAGCCTGCCTCTGCGTCTCACGACGCAAGTTGCGGCAGCAGGTCGGAGCCTCAATCTCGCATCTCATATTGCGTATCTCCCGACTTCACCCAGCCCCTCCGAGGGGCGGGGTTCACGGTTTCTTCACGGATGTGTACACCTTTAAGAAGCTATCCGAATATATCTGTTTGTTCATCAGCATCTCAGCCGTAGCCACTACATTCATCAGTTTTTCGTCGAGCACATCGACAATTGCTGAATCTAAGCCGTGCGAAGCAGCCATAGCCAGAAATACGCGATTTATCAAGCTCCTTTCTGTTGCTCCTTGAGAAATATTTGACAGCCCTACTGTCATATGTGGAGCCGGGTCGGCGAGATATTTTATCTGGTCCATCGCGGCCAGGATATTGCAGGGCTGGACCTGGGCGTTTGGCACTTTGACCGGCAGCACGATGGTGTCAATGAACAGCCGTCGGCTGTCAAATCCTTTTTCCATCGCTTTTTGTACGATTTCTGCTGCTATCGCCACACGGGTATCAATATCCTGAGGGACGCCGTTTTTGTCCATAGTAAGGGCGATAATACTTGCTTTTGGTCCTGCCTGCTCTGCCATTTCTATGTATTTGTCCATTATTTCTTCATCGGTTTTCTTATTCAGCGGCGTGGAATTCAGGATGACCCCGCCCTTAGCATTGATAACTTTTAACCCTGCGGCGATAACGCCGGGTTTTTGCGAATCCAGGCATAACGGCGTTGTGCAGGTTTCCTGGATGCTTTCAACCAGCCACTGCATAGTTCCTTCCTGGTCTGCCGCGGCTGTGCCTACATTCACGTCCAGATATGTAGCACCGGCTTCGGTTTGCTTTTTGGCCAGCTCGCCAATGACCTGCTTATCTTTCTCTGCGATGGCCTTTTTAACATCTGTGAACATTCCGTTAATTCGTTCTGCAATTAGTATCATAACTGTCTCCTTGAATTCTTTCACCACCGAGTTTGCTGAGAGCGCTGAGTTTTCTTAATATTGTCATTCCTGCGGAAGCAGGAATCCATTGTCTTTTATTTTGTTTTTCTTCTCAGCGGTCTCTCCGTAAGGAGTCCCAAGGACCGCGTTCTCTGCGGTTAATCCTTTTTCCGGATTTGGTTGATGAAATTCTTGACCGTTGCGGCGGCCCGCGGGTGCCGCATCCGAATTATATCGACCCCGGCCTGAAGCAGACAGATGGCCGTAGTAGCTTCCCACATCGGCCCTCGGTCGCCGGCAGCCCCCCAGCCGGGGGCGTCCACAAGCTTGGCCTCTTTTGCTCGCCACGACTCATAACCTACGTCACAGATAGCAGGCATCGCCATCATTTTATCGCCGCCAAGCGCAGCCAAGCGCTGCCGCTCTTGAATCGAATAGGCATACTCAATCCCATATCCTAACGCTCCCGTGGCCTGAAATGTTACTATTCGTTCCAGCGGAAAACCCATATCCGAAACTAAAATATTGACCTGCTTGGCAATATTGATATCCAGAGGCGCATGGGTGATAAGATTGTGCCCGTCAGCAAGTGCAATAGCCGTCAGCGCCTTATAATTGTCCTCCTTAGCGGTCCCTATCAGACAGTTCTCTCCTTTGGCTGCTCCGCTTACCTTCGGCATAACCTGATTATCTTTTTCGTCATTTCCGCAGCCCCACAGCACAAGAGGGACGCCGACCGCTTTGGCCACCTCTTCGGTAATCTTGACGGCATGAGAGGCATCTAAATCTTTCTTGTCGGGGTGGATGCCCTCGAACTTCAGACAGATTAACTCTGCCCCGAATTCTTCCACGCACTTTTTGGCCCAGTCGCCCGGGCTGTCGAAGACATCTTTATAAGCCTCAGCCAGGGCATCGGGCCAATCTTCCGGCCTGCTGTCGAGAACATCCATAGCAATAACCGGTTTTTCGCTCGTCTCCTCCATAGAGCCGCCATAGACGACATTACGTGCTCCTCCCACGGTTACCGTTGAGGTTCGAGTGCCGCCGCTATCTTTAGTCGCGCCAATCGTAACCCGGCTTACCGAGCCGGTAAAGCTTTCTGCAATTTCAGGAACTGCCATCTGAAATCCTCCAAAAATAGTTTCAAATTTTTAGTGTTGAGTTTTGAGTTAACTAAAAACTAAGAACTCAAAACTAAAAACTCCTCAGGTTTAGTTTATATTCGAGTATTTTCCGCACAGCCGAAAAAGCCGGACTATTCTCTTCAAGGTCAAAGACCGTTTTGCCTTGCATTGAAGCGTCAAAAACAGCTTTATCATAAGGTACGCTGCCAAAGGTCTCTAATTGACAATTTTCAATTTTCGATTTTCGATTTTCAATCGGCACTGTATTGTTCCATATAACGCCGATTTCTTTTACAGATATTGGCAATTGTTTAGCAAGCTCAAAAATCCTTTTGGTGGTAACCACCCCGAGAGCAGTTGGTTCGGCTACGATGCACAGCAGGTCAACGTTATTAGTAGTTCGGCGGGACAGGTGCTCCATTCCCGCCTCATTGTCTATAATCACATATTGGTACTGCGAGCTTAGTTTGTCCAGGAACTTTCGCAGGAGGTTATTTGCGGCACAGTAACAGCCGGGACCTTCCGGCCGGCCCATAGTAAGCAAATCGAACCCCTTAGCTTCGGTGATTGCCTGCTGGATGCCGTATTCAAATGACCGCACTCGGTCCATACCCGCGCGACTTTCCGGCCTTTCAAGAACTTCTTCCCGAATTTCCGCAATAGTGGCGGCCGGTCGAACTCCACAAGTCAAGCCCAGGCACGAATTAGGGTCGGCATCCACCGCAAGTACCGCCCCGTTACTCCCCTGGGCCAGCAGAGACCTGATAATCATAGCGGCCAGCGTCGTCTTGCCTGACCCGCCTTTTCCACTTATAGCTATGGTTATTGCCATATCTTGTATCTCAGTGAGCTAAAATGCCTAAAGTGCCTAAAGTGAACTAAAGTTATAACAATAGTGTACAGCCAAATCTCTTAGCTTACTTCTTTCCGATAGATGTAAAAATAGCAAGCAATTCTCCACACTCTTCATAGTCGCATTTCACTTTTCTCCAGGATAGCCATTTTAGTTTTACAATAACTTCTAACCAGTATTGTGTTTCACTGGTTTCGCTTTCACAAATCTTAATCTTGTTTTTGAAATCGGCTTTGCTTCTCGCCCGATTTGCTTCTCGATAATTTGCGCCGATGGATGTTCCAGATTTTGTGATCTGAGTCCTTATAACCCTTCCCTCGGGTATGTTTGGTAAAGCCCTCGATAAACGGATTATGCGCACTGCGAATTCTCGTGTCCGTTTCTCAAGCTCTTTAGCAAATTCTTTATTACTCTTAACTTTAGGCACTTTAGCTCACTTTAGACACTTTTTACACTCGCCACCGATGGGAATAGTGTTAAATCCGTATGAGGCAGAAAGTTTGCTCTAACAAATTCATCCATATACCCTGGGTGGCTCATCAAATCAAAATATGTCATACTTTTGGCGATTTTTTCGGCTGTTGCAAGCGCTTTTCGGCTCAGCAGAACCGTCTTTGCGCCGGCAATTGATGTATTTCCCACGAATTGAATTTTTTCCAATGGCACATCGGGCAGCATTCCGACGGTAACGGCCTGCCGAACATTCAGGAAGTTTCCGAACCCGCCGGCCAGATAAATCGCCTCTAAGTCTTCCGGCTTTGTTTGCGTTGATTCCATAAGCACGCGAATGGCGGCAAAGACCCCTGCTTTGGAACGAACCAGATTGTTGATGTCGGCCTGAGTGATTACTATTTCCCGGTTGTCTTGCTCGGGTGGGACTAACTGGAACTGCAGGCCCTCGTCGCTTTCTGTCAGTCTTGTGTCCCCGTTGGTTTTGAACCCCGCCCCTCGGAGGGGCTGGGTGAATCGGCCGGTTCGGTCTATAATGCCGTTTGTAAACAATTCAGCAAGCGTGTCCAGAAGACCTGACCCGCAAATGCCGGCCGGACGAGTCTCCCCGATTGTCTTGAACTCGATAGAACCGTCGTCAAGAACAGCCAGTTTTTCGATAGCGCCGGCCCCTGCTCTCATACCGTGCCTGACTCCGCTTCCTTCAAACGCAGGGCCTGCTGAACTTGAGGCACAAACCAGCCAGTCGCGATTACCGAGAACCACCTCGCCGTTTGTCCCGATATCAATAAAAAGTGAGACGCCTTTTTTGGTATAAATTCGCGTAGTTAGCACACCTGCTACTATGTCACTGCCCACATAAGCGGCCACACCGGGCAGGCAGTATAATAAACCTCGTTTGTTAATCTGGATGCCCGCCTCTGCTGCTCGAATTGGTGGCACAAAGCTGACCGAGGCGATATAGGGTTCCTTGCGTATTCGACTCGGATCCAGATTCAGCAAAAAATGCACCATCGCCGTGTTGCCGGCACAAACAATAGCGGTTATATCCTGCAAATCGATACTTTGCCTTGCCGCCAGTGTCACGATTAGATTATTTACATCGTGCACGATACGATTTTGCATCTCGTCAAACGCATTATTCTCTTCGGCGTAGATGATTCGGCGAATGTAGTCTTCGCCAAAATTTATCTGGCTGTTATATGTAGCTTCCGTATCTATAGTTTTAGCATTTGTCAAATCGATTAGATGCGCTACCACCGTTGTAGTGCCCAGGTCAACCGCCACGGCAAAATTTGTTTCACAGCGCCTACCGGGTTCAACCTCTATAACTTCCGTAGTTCCACCACGCCGACCTATTGTCACCGCTACCTTGTAATTTGCTTCACAAAGCGTCTTCGAAAGTCTTTGCAGAATGCGAAAGCCGGTTTGCATTATAGGAGCGTCAATCCGCTCGCGTATCGCAACGTATAGCCGCTCGTGGTCCGCCGTATGGTCATGTACCGTCGGTGCCGACATCTCAACGCAAAGTTTGCGAACAAGAGGGTCAAACTCAAACACCCCTGCACGCACCTCGCCGGCAAGCTCGCTGAATCTGTGGGCGTCCGAGTCCATAAGTATTTGAGATGCTTGCAGAGCGTGTGACTTCGGAACTGTTACGGTCATTTCAGAAAGCACTTTCGTCTGGCAGGCAAGAACAACATTTTCCCGTATCTCATCCGGGGTAAGTAAAGTGGTGGGCCTGCTTTGAGATTGTCCCTGGTCGATTATAACTTTGCATTTGCCGCAATACCCGTCTCCACCGCAGATGCTGCTTAAATAAATGCCGGCTTTACGCGCCGCCTCGAGCAGGACCGTCCCCGCCGGAACTTCTGTTTTCAGCCCGCTCGGCTCAAAATGGACTGTGTATTTTTTCTTTTTGCTCTTTTGCATTTCTTTTACCGCCGAGTCCGCAGAGCCCGCTGAGCTTATTTTCAATAATTCTTTCTCTGCGTTCTCGGCGTTCTCTGCGGTTAATCCTTTCTCCACACTTCCTGCAGATATTTAGGCAGCATCGAACACTCTCGCGGTCCTACCATAACTTCCCAGTTGGTAGCTTCTTCGAGTTTACCGCTCATCACCGCCACGTAGCCGGGGATTATTAGCTTGCGGTGTTTAACCAGGCTTTCTACATTTGCCTTTGCCATAGCGTCAGCTACCGTTTTTTCGTTGAGTTTATCTCCTGAGTAAGCCGTCAGCACACTTGTGCCCTCGGTATCCACCACAAGGATATAGCTCGGTATCCTGCTGGCCTCGACATCCGATTCCACGGTGTAGTACGTCAGTGAAAAGTTTGTTGTGAACATCAGCGGTGACTTCTCATCAGGTTCGCCGATAGGATAGACTTTCGGCTCCACCTGCACGGGTATCTGCGGGTCGCTGAAGATATTCATTATCGCTGTCAGCATCGGCAAAAGCGCGGACGGCTCAACGGTATCGACCACCACGATACTGGAATACTTGCAAATCAGGCTGACAGCCATAGCCGCCTGTTGGTCTGAATCACTGTCAACCCCGCCCCTCCGAGAGGCGGGGTCAGCCACAAAGGATAAGCTCGGATAACCTAATGGCCTGAAGACCTTTTTTAGCGAGAGGGCCCGCATCCTTGAGAGGTTAAACAATTGGTCCCGGAAGCTCAACCCATCAAGGCTTAATACAATGTCTTCAACTCCTTCGGCCTTAATTTTTTCGGTAAGCTCAGAAAGGGTCTCAATTGATTCGGCTTTTGCCACCAGCGGGCAGCTGCTTTCCTTAGCAATTTTCGCCATTGCTTCGGCGGTATCCGGCGCGGCCTGCGCGAGTAAAGGCACAGCGTCTGCGGTTTTGCCCACCGCCGCCGCCATCGCCTCAGGAGATTCTGTTACTAATATCAAGGCAAGGTCGCTGGCCCCTTTTATCGTTGCGCAGGCTTCAGCGAAGGCATCATCTGAGCCGCTGTCGTTAATGACCGCTATGGCCTTGACGCCGAGCTTAGTCCCTACACGCTCAAATTGAAGCGAATTTACAGACTCAATGCGTTTTTTTAAGTCCTCGCCCGTGAGCTTGTCCGACACGGTTACAGCCACAATCGTCGGATTATGAAATTTCTCTTCGTGCCGGAACATCACCGTCTCTTGCCCAACCTGTACCTGGGCCTCTCCGGTGCCGAATGTAACTAACTGCATGGGTGGAGCTGCGGCGGCCGCAAGCTGTTCTTTGGCCTCCTCAGAAACGTCCGGACAATCTTCCAGTTTCGCTCGTTTCTGGGCAAGCTGCATAGCGAAGGCCAGGCAGGTAGGCATACCGCACTTTTTGCAGTTGGTTTTTGGCAGCAGTTTGAAGATTTGTAATCCTGTCAGCGCCATAATATTTACCCTTTCTGCATATCTCGTATTTCGTACCCTGTCATTCTGAACGGAGCGCAGCGAAGTGAAGAATCTCGTCTTCGTCGGCCAGATTCTTCGCTTACGCTCAGAATGACAAAACCGTATTTCGTATCTCGATAATTGGTAATTGGTGATTGGTAATCATTAACCAGTTACCATTTAACTAATTACCATTTTAGAACATTGGTTCTAAAGAGCTTACCGGATGGCCCGCTTTGGTAATAAATTCCAGAGTCTCTTCTTCCGTGGCGGCTGTGGTTTCATCGGCTATTCTTGCGAGAAATTCCTCTCCGCCCAGACCGAATTCTTCCGCTCTGCGAACAAATGTATCTTTAATTTCTTCTTTGAGCATCGTGGGCATCCACACAATCCGCCGAATTCCGCCTTCCGCACCTATAAATTTTCTTGAGTTGATGTAATGCTTTGAATGCCCGATAAAGCCCGGCGTCTGGTTGCCGCCGCCTACCGTACCCGCCAGAGTCGAAAACTTCATCCCGCATGGCGTCATCTCGGCGAACTCGCGGTTGACAATCATTATCCCACCCGTTGACGGCAGCACCGCAGAGATACATTCGAAGCAGCCGCAGGAGGTCATCGGGTCTGTTATCATACTGTACTGGCTCATTCGCTCGACGTTACCGCCGCTGGTCTTGAGAACAAATGCGTTTATCTTGTCCCACTGACCGATGGTCGGCTCGATGCAATTGCCTTTCGAGATGGGCTGGTTTGGCCCAGTAGGTACTATTTCATATGCCGCCCGACAGTCCAGCCAGCTATAAGCACCGCATAGACCAGGCCGCTCAGGCGAGACTATACAAACGTGGTTCGGAGCAAAACTCTGGCACAGTGTGCACGAGTAAAACGTGCCTACATCTTCATCGGTCATACCCGCCAATCGCGCATCACGCTCCGCATACACGGCATGGGCCTGCTCACGAAGCGCTGCAACCTGCTTTTCGTCCGTGTATATCTTGACCTGCACCTTGTCCAGAATACTCGAATACTGCTCGTGATACATCGCGTGCAGGAGCTTGCCGATATGTTCGAGTTTGAACCCGGCTTTTGCAGCGTCTTTGCTGATTCGCACCCAGTTCAGGTCCCGCTGGCCCATATGCCACAGCCCTTGCGCCTCGTTCATAAATGTATGTATCTGGCGCTCCAGCACAGGCTCGAAATCAGTCTGCATCTTTCTTCCCGCCACTTCAACTACTATGCCCAGCGGCATCTTGCCGCCCGCTTCAACCGAATCCACATCCGGCCCCTCTACCTCTACCTTGCCGTCTTCGACCTCACCGATTTCCCGCATCCGAAGCCATTCAAACGACACTGTCTTTTGCCCGCCGAACTCGCAGTACATCTCCTCCTTGCGGATACGTTCGCCTTCAAATGCGGGGCTATGCGCCACCGGAATATCTATTTTCGCAACCTTTATCTTTAAGCCGCGAACCTCGATGGCTTTTTCCACAATTTCGCTATGCGGAATATTGGAGACGACATGCTCGTAGGTGCATATACCGGTCGGGAGAATCTCCGGAATATCGGAATCGGCGATGGTGGGAAAGCCGTAATTAATCGCACCCGCTGCGGTGGCGTACCATTCATCGGTAACCTTGCCCAGAGCTAAGACAAAAGCAAAAATCCTGTTTTTGTTGTAGAGCAGGTTGCGCCGGTAATCGCCCGCTTTAACGCCGCCGAAGCTAAGCGCCGCCCGGCTGGCAAAACCAAGTGAATATATTGCTGATGTAATTTCCCGTCCGAAAGGTACAAGACGCGTCTCCCAGCCCAACTGCACCCCGCCGGAGGCGAGCTGCTCGGCAAATGTGGTGCCGTTATGGTGTGCAGACATAAAAACGTACAGGCACCGCTCCTGCAGTTTACGGGCGATATTGACCGCCGTCTCCACGTCCGGTGCGGCACCGGCTACCGCCGCAAATCCGGGGGCTGTACCGTCCACAAACTGAATGCCGCGCTCGCGAAGAATCACATCGTCTGCCGCACCAAGCCAGATGCCGTCCACCGGATTAGGCCCGATTAGATATTTGCACGCTTCGATAATCTCTTCTGCGAACAGCGTTGCCATCCCCGCATCAAGGGTCGGCCCGAGATAAGGTGTCCACAACTCATCGTCAACCAGGCCGGGCAGCAAGTCCTTGATTTCCTTCATAACATCTTCGAAGTCTGCCAGTTTTTCTACCGCTATTCCGGTCATGGAGTAAATAATCGGTATGTAATAGCCGGTGTTGGGGAACTCTACTTTGCAATCTTTGCCTTTTTCCTTGATGGCTCGCGATAAAATATCCTCTGCCTGTTTGGCTATCTTATGAGCGCCGCGTATCGCCGCTGATGCTATGATTTTTGACATAAACCAACCTTTCATAAAAGTTAGTAACTGGTAAATGGTAATTGGTTAAATGGTTACCAATCACCAGTTACCAATCACCACTAATTACTCCACAACTAATGCCCGCCGGTCTTCCATATCGTAAAGCTTGCGCTCCTTCTCTACGTTTATTCCCAGAGCGTCGCGCTTGCTCTCGATATGCTCAATCATCATACCAGCGGCCTTGATGGGGTCGCGTTCAAAGGCCCATTTGCCGCCTAAATCCTTCTCAATTTCGTCAGTCAAATAACGAGTTAAATTTGGAGCCCCAAGGACAGGCAGCGGCTCCGCAATGACGGTAAAGACCCCGGAAGCGACAAAATACATTCCGATGGAAACGGCCTTTTCCGACATCCATTCAGGCGCGGCGCCGGCAACAGGTAAATCGGAAATATCCTCTCCCAATCCGCCTTCGGCAACTACGTTTGCCAAAACCGTCAGAATCCTGCTGTTATCCACACAAGAGCCAACGTGAAGAACCGGTGGTATACCCACAGTCTCACAGACCTCAGCCAGTCCTTTGCCGCAATATTTTGCCGCTGCCTCCGGTCTCATCAAGCCCGCCTTGCCCGCCGCGATAGCGCTGCAGCCTGTGCTCACCACCAGGACATCGTTCTTGATAAGTTCTTTTATCATTGTTAGGTGGCCGTAATCGTGCATCTGCTTCGGATTATTGCAGCCTACAACGCCGGCCGCACCGCGGATTCGCCCGTTGATGATATTGTCGTTTAACGGGCGGTAGCTTGCGCGAAATCGGCCACCGAGATGGTAAAAAATATTTTCCGTTGTAAAACCCGCAATCCCGTGCTCCGTCACATTCGGAATCTTGACCTTACCTTGCCTGTTCGCAAAATTCTCAATAGCGAGCTTGACGATTTGGCGCGCAATTTCCGCTGCCCTGTCTTCCTCGAATTCAATATGCTCTGCACCGGCAATCTTACATTTGGGCGAGGTGGTAATCAGCTTTGTATGGAAACAGTTCGACAGTGACCCCAGCGCGGGCATAATACACTGAACATCCACCAGCATAACCTCCACCGCGCCGGTCATTAACGCCAATTCTTGCTGGAGAAAATTGCCCGCAACCGGTATCCCGTGGCGCATCAGTATCTCATTGGCCGTGCAGCACATACCGACAATGTTGATGCCTTCGGCACCTTTGTCCTTGGACATTTTTATAAGTTCGGGTTCCTGCGAGACCGCCACGATTATATCTGACAAGCTTGGCTCGTGACCGTGAACAACTATATTGACCTGTTTCTCATCAAGCACGCCGAGATTGGCACCGAACCGAATCGGCCAGGGACTGCCAAACAAAATGTCTGAAAGCTCCGTGGCTATAAGCGACCCGCCCCATCCGTCCGCCAGGGACGCTCGGATACCCTGCTTCACAAGATTCTTGTAGTCTGAACCTACGCCTATATGCGTTCTGTGCATAATCTCAACAATCTCACGGTCAATTGAACGAGGAGTTACGCCCAGTTTTTCCCAGACCTTTTGCCTGGCCGGCGGCGGATAAGCCGCCGCACTAACAAGCGTTCCCTCCTGCTTGCCGAATTCAGCCATCACCGCATCAGATAGGTCTGCGGCAATCTCCTTTGTCTCTCTGCCTTCTATCTTGATGTCGTATCTTGCTGCGACTTCCCTCAATTTCAGCTCATCTTTAATCATATAATCACAACTATCGCTCTCAACTGCCATCTTAAATGTGTGAGCGATGTCACGTCCGTGGTCGGAATGCGCTGCTGCACCGGCTGCAATCATTCGCACCAGGTTTCTTGCCGCGATTGTATCGGCATTTGCGCCGCATATACCTTCCTGCGGCCCATCCTCGAACGGGTCGATTCGGCAAGGCCCCATTGAACAATTTCGGCAGCATAGACCAAGTTTTCCGAATCCACATTGTGGTTCTTGTTGCTCAAATCTGTCCCAGGCCGTTTCCAAACCTGTCTCATTCACATGTTTGAGCATCTCTTGCGCCGCTTTGTCGCTGCTACGTTGTTTCGGATCCATAAATAACTCCTCGGTAATCAGTTAACTCCAAGAACATTAGAACCAAATACAATATCGTATTTTGTCTCATATTTCAAGCAGAGCTATCAACTTTATTAGGCTCAATGCCAATTGACGGCACGCTCACCGTTTTCTTTGTTAGCCGTGGCAGCTTTGAGCCGCCCAGCAGTCTGCGACCTCCTGCATTTCGGACAGAGACGCACACGTTCACGGAATTCTTCACAATTCACTTCAACTTTGCCCAGGGCCTGCTCACTTACCTGCATACTGATAATGGGCGCTCCGCATTCCTCACAAATAAGCAACTTGGCCCGCGACTTGAACGGCGATATCTCCACCTCCTGCTCATCTTTATGAATCCTCACTTTGATGGTTCCAACCGGGCAAATGGCAGCGCAGGCTCCACACCCAATGCAATCCTCGGAGGGCTGCCGGAAGGGCGCGGCCACGGTCCGATCCACGCCGCGACCGGCATACCCGATAGCTGCTTGCCCAATTATCTCCTCACATACCTGAACGCACAGGCCGCACAGGATGCAATTTCGCTGACTCTCCGTAACCTTCGGGTAATGCGTTTCTTTCACACCCATACGTTCAGCCAATGCTTTGAGCTCCTGGCTCTCCGGCGCCCTCGCAAGCAATAGCTCCATAACGCCGTGACGGGCCTGCTGTGCCCCTTCGCTGGAAACGTAAACGACAATGTCCCGCCGCACAGGGTAATTACAGGCCGTAACAAGTTGCCTCCAGTCGCCGCGGTCAAGCTCCACCATACAGAGCCGACACGATGCATCGCTTGAAACGGCGGGGTGATAGCACAGGGTTGGTATCCAGACCCCGGCCTTTTTAGCCGCGTCAAGAACCGTGGCGTCCTTTTCAACCTCGACCTTACACCCGTCTATGGTTACCGTAGGCACTGGTTTACCTTTCCTTATACCTTTAACACTGCGGTGAAGGGGCATTTCTCCCAACACATCCCGCAGAGCGTGCACTTTTCCTGGTTAATTACGTGCGAAACTTTTTTCTCACCGGTAATTGCATCCGCCGGGCAGTTCTTCAGACAAATACCACAAGCCGTACAGGCCTCCGGGTCTATCTCGTAACGGAACAGACCGCGACACTCTTTTGCAGGGCAGCGCTTCTCTTTAATGTGTGCGTCGTATTCGTCGCGGAAATAACGTATGGTGGACATAATGGGATTTGCGGCAGTTTTCCCAAGGGCGCACAGAGCCGTCCCCTCCAAAAGCTCTGCCAAACCCTCAAGCTCCTCTACGTCGCCGACTTCTCCCTCGCCCTTGGTTATGCGCTCGAGAATATGCAGCATCTGGGACAATCCCTCTCGGCAGGGGGTGCATTTGCCGCAGGATTCTTTCTGTAGAAAGTTGGTGAAGTACTTCGCGACCCTCACCATGCAGGTGTCCTCGTCCATAACTATCATGCCGCCGGAGCCCATCATCGAACCCAGCTTCGTAAGCTCGTCGAAATCTACCCGTGCATCAAGGTGTTCAGCAGGTATACATCCACCGGAGGGACCTCCGGTCTGGACCGCCTTGAAACGCTTGCCGCCGGCTATCCCACCGCCAATTTCTTCAACAATCCGTCGCAGTGTGATGCCCATAGGGACCTCCACCAGCCCCGTATTTTTGACTTTTCCAACCAGGCTGAATACCTTGGTTCCTTTGGACTCTTCCGTTCCGATGCCGGCGAACCATTCTCCACCCCGGTTTATAATCTGTGGGATATTGGCCCACGTTTCCACGTTGTTAAGGTTCGTGGGCTTGCCACGAAAACCGCTTTCGACGGTATGGATGTACTTTGCCCTCGGTTCGCCCGGTCGGCCTTCCAACGACGCCATCAGCGCCGTGGACTCACCACAGACAAACGCACCGCCACCACGGTTGATACGGATATCGAAGGAAAACGCACTGCCCAGGATGTTTTGACCCAGCAGCCCCATTTCCCGGGCTTGCGAGATCGCCGTTTTCAGGTGCTCAACGGCGAGGGGATATTCATTGCGGACATAGATATAGCCCTGCTCTGAACCGATGGCGTATGCCCCGATGAGCATGCCCTCAATGACCGAGTGAGGGTTCCCCTCCATAATAGAACGGTCCATAAAAGCCCCGGGGTCGCCCTCATCGCCGTTGCAGATGACGTATTTGGGCAGGCCTTCGGCCTCGCGGCAGGAATGCCATTTTCGTGCCGTCGGGAAGCCGCCGCCACCGCGGCCTCTAAGTCCCGACGCTTCTACTTCCGAGACCACCTCTTCAGGCGCCATCGAGGATATAACCTTTGCAAGAGCGATGTATCCTCTTTCCGCAATGTAGTCGGTGATTTTCGTGGGCTCAATGAGCCCATTGCCTGCCAGAGCAATTCGCTTCTGCACCTTGTAAAAAGTAATCTCCTCCGGAGTAACAGCCTTTTGCCCCGTAGCTGGATTCTCGTACAGCAGTTTTTCCACGACACGGTCACCCAATATTGTCTCGCGAAATATTTCAGCAATGTCCGGCTCTTCGACCTTCTGATAGAATATATTGCCCGGCTGGATGAGGACAATCGGCCCGCATTCGCAAAGACCGTGGCAGCCGACGCTCTTGGCCTCGATTTCCACGTTGGCCCCAGTCCGCTCCACAGCCTCGCAGAAAAGCTCGTACAGCTTGGGTGAGCCTTTTACCGCACAGCCCGGGCCTGTGCACACACGTACACACTTTGCAGAAGGGGTATGGCGGGCACGCAATTCTTCTTGCATATGCTCCAGCTCCGCAGTGCTTCTTAATTTGGCGTTGCCAAGCACAGTCATGCGCTACCCTCCTTCTCGGCAGCTATCTTATCCGCGGAAAGTCCATAAAGTACTTCAATAGCTGACTCAGGGGT
>JAUWBI010000004.1 GCA_030601745.1 Phycisphaerae bacterium | reverse complement strand
TATATAGTATTGTTGCAATTGTCAAACTGAAAACAAAAAACTTGTCCTGAGCTTGCCTGTACTGCCTGTCCTGAGCCTGCCGAAGGGAGCTTGTCGAAGTGTCGAAGGCTCCCCCACCAACCACGCGGCCTCCGCCCGCATCCCACAACTCGTAACTCGTAACTCGTAACTCGCAACCCGTAACCAGCACCAATTAACCAATCCACTAATCCGCTAATTAACTAATCCCCTGTGGCTAATCTTTTTGCCGTTTTTTAGTTGACTTTTGTTTGGATTTCTGTTAAAATACCTATATGTTTGCCTGCCCCTTAGGGGCCAGAAGGCAAACGATAACCCGCCAGTAGCTTGCCCCTTTCCCTGTGGGGGGCGCCAGATATAGCGGAGAACCGCACGAATCGTCCCGCACCAAATAGGCTGCTGCCGTAATTTGGTGCTGGACACGCCAAAAATCATTGTTCGTAAATAGTCTTGGAGCGAAACGGAAAACCCTTAGGGGAATTACCAATCATGAGCATCGAGAATCCAACTTTAGTTCACTTTAGGCACTTTAGCTCACTCTTAACTAACTTGCCCTCTACATCTGTAGAGAGTCCTCTACAAATCAGCTCTTTTATGCAAAACAAAGCCAATTTCCTGAAAAGTCAAATGAATGTAAATCCATATAATACAACGGTTTATGAAAATAAATCCAATTGGACACTTGGTAAAAACAAACCCAATTCAAACCCAATCAAAGCCAATTTGCTAAATGCTCAAATGAACGTATCTTCTTTCTTAACAAAGGATTATGAAAATATATCTAATTGGACACTTTGTGAAAACAAACCCAATACAAACCCAATACAAAGCCAAACAAAGCCAATTTCAAACGTGACCTTGTTAAAATGGGTCATTACGATTGAGCACAGTTGAAGTGACAAGTTTTAGAATGTAGAATAGGTCATTATGGAAAAATATTCAACCAATAAAGAAACTATTGTGATGAGCAGGGATGAGGTTCGCGCGTTTGACCGGTGGGCGATAAATGAGCTTGGAATACCGGGCGTGGTTCTGATGGAAAACGCCGGGCGAAGTTGTGCCGAATTGATTAAAGAGAAACTCGCCGACGTTACGACTCCGAAGGTCTGTATATTCTGCGGGACGGGAAATAACGGCGGCGACGGGTACGTAATTGCCAGGCACCTGTTAAACAGCGGCTTTAGCGTTGTCGTGGTCATAATCGGCGACCGGAACAAAATCAAAGGCGATGCAAAGATAAACCTGGATATTTTAGAGCGATTAGGCCAGCCAATTGAACGGTTGAACCTGAGTGATAGCGATATCGCGGGGCGGGTCAAAGGTTTTGCTGCCGGTGCTGATATGCTCGTTGACGGTCTTTTCGGCACGGGTTTAGGTGGGAAATTGAGCAATGAGTATAAACAGTTGATAGAAAGCATAAATGCTCAGGATTGCCCTATTCTGGCGGTGGATATTCCATCCGGGCTGGATTGCGATGTGGGTGAGCCGCTCGGTGCAGGCATCAAAGCAAGCTGGACCGTAACTTTCGCTGCGGTGAAAAAGGGCTTTACATCTGCAAACACTGCAGCTCAGTACACGGGCGAAGTTTTTGTTGCCTCGATTGGTGTCGAACCAGCCGGCGATACATCAGATTAAAATGCGCCGGCTCTGCGTGATTGTGTTTTGTAGCCCAAGAAATAGAGGAATCTCTCGTAGTTGAATACAGGAATCGAAAAGGCCTGTGCCCGGTTTTGCACTTGCTTGTAGTGGGCAGCTTTTTGTACCGAGGCCTGGTATTTTACCATTGCCATTGGGTCCACTTCCATTGTTTCAAAAGTCGGCTTTCTAAGAACTTTCGGAGCTTTGCCGAGAACAAGGAAATCCGTGTCGATGGAAACGGTATCGGCCACTCTGCCGCCCCATTTTTCAATGAGTGTTTTTATTTTATAGAGAGCGTCGTAATCAATACTTTTGTCGCCATCAAGGTCGAATTCACCTGCTACCACAAATACGTTCGTTTTGTCACTGTCCCAAATCAAATTTGCGATAATATCACCGAGTATGATGGGTCTTTTCATTTTTGCGGGTATAATGCGTGCTGCCGAAATGGTTTTCCCGACGTTGAATACTTCGATTTCCGCCTTTCCCTTGCCGTCCTTGGGGATAGGCATATTTTTGTCGTAAACGGGAAATGTTAAACCTCGATAAACGCGGTCGTCGCTTCCAATATTGAGATGGACTATTCCGGTCTGGTCATCAATCAATACTATTTTTCCGTCGGGCTTATATGCCGCCACGTTGCTGTCGGGCGGGGGCATAATATCGTCAATCTTTTTCTGGATATACTCTATCCTGCCTAAAGCCATTTTCAATTCTGCCTGTGTTTTCAGCAGCTCACCGTGTTCGTTATCGCGGTCGGCTCTTGCTTCATCGCGTTGGGCCATAAGAGTCTGAACTTTCTCATCTGAGGTTTTTATCGTGAGGGCCTCAAGTTCATTGTAGTCCTGCTTAATGTCGCTAACCTGCTGCTGATATTTTTCTTTCTCAGCTAACAGTGTTTGTTCTTTTTCGAAGCTGGCTTTCATCGCATCATCAAATCGGTCTTGCAGGTCATTAAGCTGTTCCTGGGTGGCGAGTAATTCGGCTGCAGTGTCATCGAGCTTTGCTTTTAGTTTTTCAATTATTCGTATAAGCCCGGTGGTGTTGGGGTCAATGTTTTCAAAATCAATATACTCCTGAGCCAACAGCTCTAAAGTCTCTCCGGTTTTTCTATTGGCGGTGTTGGATTTAACTTCAGCGGAGGTATCTTCGGGCAGTCCCCCGATTATTAGCGAGACCGTTCCGTCGAGATAATCGACCATTGTACCGAGCCTGCTCTTCCGGGCCTGTTTTGTTCCGATTATCGTTCCCAGGCCCTTTCGCAGCTCAGCGGGGGTGGCGAGCTCATCAATCTGGCTTTGTAATTTGGCTGCATTTGTCCTGTGCTCCTCGGCTTTGACGTAGTAGATAACTGCAACGGTGGTTGCAATAATAAAAAGCCCTACAAAGGTTATCAGGGTATAGAGCATAGCGTCGGTTTGCTGTCTTTTGCCTGCTGGCATAGTAAAACTCCTTAGAAATAGTGAAAAATCAAATATTAAGGCCGCTTAGATAGTATATTATCGCCTAAAGACGCCTCTGAGTCAATAAAAAAAACGATGTCAGGGTCGTTTTAATCGCGGGTTAATCCGGAGGGCAGTAACAGAAACTAAAGTCTCAAAATTTCTCCAGAAGCGCTGATAATTGGCTGATTTGGCGTATTGTATATTGTGCCGCAGCGCCGGGTTCCTGCGAGGGTTCCGAATGCAAGCCGGCAGGGCGGATTATGCGGATGGTCAAAAAGCCCAATTTGTTCGGTGCGATAAAATCTTTTTTTTCATTGTCAGCAACGTAAGCTATATTCTGCGGCTTTGCATTTAAGGTCTCCATTAGTTTTTGAAAACCGGCCGGCGACGGCTTCCAGAATTCCCTGCCAAGCTGTTCGGTATAAATTATGCACTTAAAATATTTTTCGATTCCCAATGCCTGCACTTTTAATTGCTGGGCTGGTAGGAAACCGTCCGTTAGGAGAGCTAAGGTATATTTGCCGCTTAGCCGGGAGAGGAGGTCCCGGCTGTCCTGCGGCAGTGTTATTTTCGGGACGTGGTTGCGATAAGCGTATATTAGCTCCTGGATAAGCCTATCGTCATAGCGTATGCCAAGCTCGCCGAGAGCTGTATTAAACGTCTTTGTGCGATCGCCGGCTGTGAATTGCTTCCAGAAGGCACTGAAAATACGCCCGGCGGACGGCGCACCGGGCAAGTTAGCGAGAAACTCAGCCACGGCCTCGAAGCCGCTCCTGCAGTACTCGACTTCATCGTAAAGTGTGTCGTCTAAATCAAAAACAACGGTCGTTATCATAATCATTTACTATTTACTATTGACTATTTACTATTTTCAATATTCAATTGTCAATA
Organism: Phycisphaerae bacterium; assembly: GCA_030601745.1. Classification (GTDB taxonomy): domain Bacteria; phylum Planctomycetota; class Phycisphaerae; order Sedimentisphaerales; family Anaerobacaceae; genus JAUVYQ01. The sequence continues at coordinate 80,154 of JAUWBI010000004.1, read as the reverse complement.
GTCAACAATATTCAATGAAAGGTGAAGCTATGAAATTTTTGCAGATAATGCGTCCGCTGCACTGGACCAAGAATATGTTTGTATTCGCAGCCCTTATATTCGGAAGGAAACTTCTTGGTCCGATTGATGAAGTGCTCCTGGCGGTTGGTAGTGCCGTTGGTGGTTTTTTCTGTTTTTCTCTGGCGGCATCGGCCATCTATATCTTTAACGACATAATCGACCGCAAGACAGACCTGCTGCATCCGGAAAAATACAAAAGGCCAATCGCAACAGGCAGCGTAACCGTTGGTTCTGCCGCTGTAATGTCTGCTCTGTGCGCTGTAGTAGCGATTGTTTGCAGTTATTTGCTTATTCGTGAACTCGCAATTATCGTCCTGATGTATATCGGGCTGATGATTCTTTATTCGCTTCTGCTGAAACGAGTGATGATTCTGGATTGCGTAGTAATATCAATCGGCTTTTGCCTGCGAGCTGTTGCGGGAGCAGTTGTCGTGGGAGTATTCATCTCGCCCTGGCTGATTATCTGCACCTTTGCTTTGTGCCTGTTTTTGGGTTTTAGCAAACGCCGCAGTGAAATAGCGCAGCTTCGTGAAGATAGCGAGTCATTTCGCAAAACACTTGGCGGCTATACACCGGAGCTGCTGGCACATATGCTCGATGTAACCAGCGGTCTGGCAGTGGTATGTTTTCTACTTTATGCGATGGATGACAGGACAAGGGGGCTTTTCGGCACTAATAATCTGGTCTATACTACGCCGCTGGTTTTGTACTGCGTTTTCCGTTTCAGTGCGCTAATACAAAAGGCCAGATATTCCGGCCCTGTGCAGCTTATTCTCCACGATTGGCCGTTTCAGATTGGCTTTGTGCTCTGGGTTTTAACGTGTATCGGAATTATTTACGCCAATAAGTTCGGTAACATTTTTGGCAACATCTGGGCCTATTAAATTCGTAGCCCGTATTTTGTGGATTGTGAATCGTGTTTGCCCCTATCCTACGGAAATGGAGGCAGAAAGATTAGAAAGATAGTATATTTAATCGTGGTTTTGATTACGGCAATAGCCGGTCTGGCACTGTCGGAAGAGCCGGTTTATTTTGCCGACCCCAACCTGCAGGCCGCTGTAGAGGAAAAACTGGGCGTTTCTGACCCCACTCCAACCGACATGCTTGATTTAACCGGCCTTGATGCCAGCAAGAGAGGGATTGTTGACCTGACAGGCCTTGAGTATGCTACGAATTTAGTTACCCTACGGCTGAGTGAAAACCAAATCAGCGACTGCAATGCCATCTCAGGACTGACGAATCTGAGAACGCTGAATCTCTACTGGAATCAGATCACTGATATCTCCGCTCTCTTCGGATTGGCGAATCTGAGGAGTTTGCGGTTGCACAACAATCAGATAAGCGACATATCTGTGGTCTCAGGACTGATAAATCTAACTGAGCTATTTCTGGGCAGTAATCAGATTAGCGACATATCTACAGTATCTGGACTAACCAATCTAAGGCGGTTGTCTCTGAACTACAATCGGATCAGCGACATATCTTCACTCTCAGGTTTGACGAATCTGACATATCTATATTTGGGCCTAAACCAAATCAGTGACATCTCTGCGCTCTCCGGTCTTACGAAACTAACGAGGGTTGGGCTGGATGATAATCGAATCAGCGATATTTCTGCGCTCTCAAGTTTGACGAATCTTACATACCTGAATCTGGCCCACAATCAGATCAGTGACGTTTCTACCCTCTCAGGGATGACAAATCTGACGGCTTTGTTTCTGTACCAAAATCAGATCAGCGACATCTCCACACTCTCAAATTTGACAAATCTGAAGGGTCTGTGCCTGCACGACAATCAGATTAGCGACATCTCTGCATTATCGCGTCTGGTGAATCTGACGCATCTACACCTCCGCATTAACTCGATCAGCGACATCTCTGTCCTCAGAGGACTGACGAGTCTGATAATCTTAGAGTCGGCACAAAATGAGATAAGTGACATCTCTGCGCTCTCAAATTTGACAAATCTGAATGAACTTTGGCTCTCGGACAATCAGATTACCGACATCTCTGCACTTTCAGGATTGACGAATCTGACGGGCCTGTCTTTAAACGAGAATCGGATTAGTGATGTCTCTATGCTCTCAGGGCTGACGAATCTGGCATCTCTGAGTTTACGCGATAATCAGGTCAACGACATCTCTGCACTATTAGAATTGACAAATCTGAAGTACCTAGACCTGCTGAACAACCCATTGAACACAGCTACCTACTATATCTATTTACCATTGATTAGCTCTTTCAATCCCAAGCTAACCAGTTTGTATGATCCAAGCCCCAATTCACTCACAGACGATTGGGGTGTTGAACTTCCGAATTTAATTGAGTTCGCCAATCACTTTGGGAAGACCGGATGCAGCGAGCAGAACGATTGGTGTGGTCAAGCAGATCTGAATCGCTCGGGAAATGTGGACGTGAATGATTTTGCGGAGCTTCTCGAATATTATTTTGAAGGCACTGAGCGATAAGCAACTCCTTATGGCTGAACAAAGATTACAGAAGGTTTTGGCTGCGGCGGGTGTCGATTCGCGCAGAAAATGCGAGGAGTTAATACTCAGTGGGGTCGTCCACGTAAACCGCAAGGTGGTAGATAAGCTGCCGGCCTTCGTTGACCCTGAAAAGGATTTCATAACGGTAGATGGCAAGAAAATTCACGCTGCCCAGAAGGTATATTTTCTCTTGAATAAGCCCAGGGGGGTGATTTGCACCAACTCCGACCCACAGGGCAGAAAAAAAGCGATAGACATCATCCCTGCCGGTCAGCGCATCTTTTGTGTTGGCAGACTCGATATCGATACCTCTGGAGTAATTATCCTCACTAACGACAGTGAACTGGCAAACAGATTAACACATCCGAGATATGGATTGGCTAAAACCTATGTTGTCAGGGTCAAGGGGCAAATCGTCGGCGAGGCGGCGGAAAAGTTAAAGAGAGGAATCTGGCTGGCTGAAGGCAAAACCGCTAGGTCATCAGTAAAAATATTGAGACGCAGCCATAAAGAATCGTTGATTGAAATTACTATTCGGCAGGGCCTTAATCGCCAGATTCGCAGAATGTTAGCAAGAGTGGGGCTGCCCGTAAAATCGCTGGTGAGAACGCGGATAGGCAAACTCAACACGCGCGGCCTCGGTGTCGGCAAATTCAGAACGCTAACCAGAGTTGAAGTGGCATACCTGAAGAAAGTGTAAAACTTAAAACTAAAAATGTAAAGCTATAGCGCAAAACCTAAAATTAAGTAAGTTTTCAATTTTGAATTATGGTTTTTGGTTTTTAGCTATTAGTTTTTAGTTTTTCCAATCAGTACCAGCTTGCCCGCCAGAGCCAGGTGTTGGCGAAATCTGCGAAATCTTTGAAGTTGACCGTACCGTCAAGGTTGAAATCGGCTATGTTAGCGTAAGTACCCCGTTCCCAGATGATGTAGCAGTTTCCTGACAAAACACCCTGTGGGATAGTCCTATCGCACCTCCTTTTCTTTTCCCCACAAATGTAATGAATATGGGTATAATGTCAAGGAAATTGTGTGCCTGAGGAGTTTTTTGCGGTATTCTGGCTTTGTGCTTGCAATTTCGATACGAAGTAATATAGTGAATAGTTAATTCGTTGTTCGACGGACGAGATACGAGATACGAACAACAAGATACGAAATTAGGAGCGTATTGAATGTCGAGAGTTTGTTATTTCACGGGTAAGCGAACGGTGGCCGGCAGAAGTATCGCCCGGCGGGGTAAGGCCAAACATCTTGGCGGAGTCGGCAGGAAAGTTACCGGCGTTACCAAGAGAAAGTTTAAGCCGAACATACAAAAGGTCCGGGCTGTTATTGACGGCAGGGTTTGCAGAATCAAGGTCTCAGCCAAAGCTATTCGTATGGGGCTTGTTCAAAAGCCGACCAAGCGAGATTACAAACCCGCATCTAATTGATTATTGGTGACTGGTGATTGGTAACTGGTAATTGGCTGCTGATGGTGCTTGGAGGCCCATGGGATTTTACAGCGAGGCGGGTTGTGCCTCGCTTTTTACTTAGGCAGGAAAAGAAATGGCGGAAAAAATTGACCAAGCGCAGGTGAGGAAGGTTGCCAGGTTATCCCGTTTGGATTTAACCGAGGCGGAAGTCGAGGAATTTACAGGCCAGTTAAGCGCAATCCTTGACTATGTAGAAAAAATGAACGAACTGGATACCGCTAATGTTGAACCACTGGCACATTGTTTGCCGGTCAGCAACGTTTTTCGTGCAGACTCTGTTAAAGAGTCACTGGGAACTGAAAAGACATTAGCAAATGCGCCGCAGCGAGATGGAGAATTTTTCAAGGTGCCGAAAATCCTTGATGGAAGTTCCGGTGCATAAAAGATAGTGAATAGCATTTAGTATGGCAAACGAGTTGTTAAATAAGGATTGTAAGGAGTTGCGAGACGAAATTGCAGCAGGGCGGATAAAAAGCGTCGCAGCTACCGAAGCTGTTTTTGAGACAATAGAAAAATATGACCCGGTGCTCGGTGCCTATATCAGTACATTCGAAGAACAAGCCTTGGCGAAGGCGCAGGAGGTTGACGACAAAATAGCTGCCGGTGAGGCGGTAGGGGGGCTGGCAGGTGTACCGATTGCGGTAAAAGACAATATGTGTACGACTTTCGGGGCTACTACCTGCGCTTCAAAGATATTGGAGAATTTTCACGCACCTTACAATGCTACGGCAGTTGAAAAACTGCTCTCGGCTGATGCGGTAATAGTAGGCAAGACGAATATGGACGAGTTTGCAATGGGTTCGAGTACGGAAAACTCCGGGCTAAAGCAGACAGTCAATCCGTGGAATACCAGTTGTGTGCCTGGCGGAAGCAGCGGGGGTTCAGCCGCCGCCGTCGCCGGGCGATTGTGTTTTGCGGCGCTCGGGTCGGACACGGGCGGGTCAATTCGTCAGCCCGCCAGTTTCTGCGGGGTAGTAGGGCTAAAGCCGACGTACGGGAGGGTCTCACGCTTTGGACTTGTTGCCTACGGTTCGAGCCTGGATCAAATCGGGCCAATAACCCGCACCGTAGCTGACTCGGCATTGATGATGAATATTATAGCCGGCCACGACCCAGCCGATAGCACCAGCGTTGATGAAGCGGCTGCCCCTGTGTGCGATTATCTCGAAAAACTTGATGAGCCGATAGAAAAACTCAAGATAGCAATTGTGCCGGAATTCGTCGCCGGTGCAGATGAACAGGTACAAAAGGCCCTGACCGAATCGATAGATGTATATAAAGGACTCGGGGCTGAAGTCATAGAAATAGATATGCCTCATCTGGATTATGCCATTGCTGCTTATTACGTGATAGCTACCGCCGAAGCCTCGAGTAATCTGGCTCGGTACGACGGCGTGCACTACGGCCATCGTACGGCGAATCCTAAAGATTATGTCGAGGTCTATTCCAAATCCCGGGCTGAGGCATTCGGCAAAGAAGTTAAAAGGCGAATAATGCTCGGAACTTACGCCCTGTCGAGCGGTTATTACGATGCCTATTATTTGAAAGCACTTAAGGTCAGGAATTTGATACGGGGCGATTTTGCCAGCGCCTTTGAAAAGTGCGATTGCGTTATGATGCCGGTTTCGCCTACGGTTGCTTTCAAAATCGGGGAAAAGATTGACGACCCGCTGAAGATGTATCTTTCGGATATTTATACGATAGCGGCTAATTTAGCAGGCGTGCCGAGCATTAGCATTCCCTGCGGCTTCGACGAGAACGGCCTGCCGATTGGTCTGCAGATACTTACGCCAGCCTTTGCGGAAGAAAAGTTACTTCGAATCGCGAGAATGTTCGAAAAAGAAACCGACTGGCACAGTAGAAAACCATTAGCCACGAATTTTCACGAATGACCACGAATAATAAAAATATTATTTATAAAGAATTGTCTTACAGAATTGTCGGTTTAGCTATGGAGGTACATAGTAAACTCGGGTTTGGTTTCTTAGAAAAAGTTTATGAAAATGCCCTTATGGTCTTATTTGAGAAAAATGAAATTCCTGCACAACAGCAAGCACCGGTTAGGGTTTGTTTTGAGGGAAAGGTTGTAGGGATTATTACGCTGATATTTTAGTTGATAATAAGATTATTCTTGAAATCAAGGCTGTGGATAAAATTATAGGTATTCATCTATCGCAAGTCCTTAATTATCTACATGCTACAAACTTGAGACTGGCTATCATACTGAATTTTGCAAAGGATGGCCTCGAATATGAAAGGTTAGTAACATAGTTGTCACCACATTCGGGCGCAAGGTCTTAATCTATTTGTGTTAATTCGTGTTAATTCGTGGCTTTAAAAGAGTAAGAGAAGATGGCTGAGTTGGAATATAAGGTCGTGGTTGGCCTGGAAATTCACGTGCAGTTGTGTACCAAGAGCAAGATGTTTTGCAATTGTGCGGTGGAGTTTGGCCAGAGGCCTAACAGCAGGGTTTGTCCGGTGTGCCTTGGTATGCCGGGCGTTTTGCCGGTGATGAACAAGCAGGCGTTAGAGTATGCGGTTCTGGTAGCGTTGGCGCTTAATTGTGAAATAGCCGGGTTTACGAAGTGGGACAGAAAGAGCTATTACTATCCTGATTTGCCGAAGAATTACCAGATAAGCCAGTATGATTTGCCGTTCAGTGCTAACGGTTTTATTGAAATACCGCTTGAAGAGGGGCGGACGAAAAGAATCAGAATAATCAGGGCGCACCTGGAAGAGGATGCCGGCAAGAATCTACACACGGCAGGGAATTTTTCTCAGGTTGATTTGAACAGAGCGGGCACGCCACTGCTGGAGATTGTTACCGAGCCGGATATGAACAGCACCGCCGAAGTGCGGGCGTTGGCGGTGGAACTACAGCGAATGGTGAGATTCCTGGGCGTCTCTGAAGCCGATATGCAGAAAGGACATATGCGTTTTGAGCCGAACATCAATCTGGTTATCACCAAAGACGGCGCCGAATACAAAACACCCATAGTCGAAATCAAAAACCTGAACAGCTTCCGCGCACTGGAAAGAAGCGTGGACTATGAGGTGCAAAGACAGTTGGATGAGTTTTTGGAAACCGGTGAAACGATGGAAACGGGCAATAAATCGACTCGTGGATGGGATGACACCAATGAGGTAACCGTCCTGCAGAGAGAAAAGGAAGAAGCTCCGGATTACAGATATTTTCCGGAGCCCGACCTTGTGCCGGTCGAATTGACAGAACAATGGGTGGAGGATATTCGGGCGCGTTTGTGCGAACTGCCGATTAAAAGGCAAATGCGCTATGTTAGTGAATACAAATTAAGCGATTATGACGCAGGGGTTTTAACGGCTGAACGCTCGACGGCTGAGTTTTTCGATGAGGCAGTCAAAGCCGGTGGGGTGGCTAAGCGAGTTTGTAACCTGCTGACACAGGTCGGATTGAAATTAGCCAACGAAGCAGGATGCAGTCTTGCCGAAGTGGGGCTGGTAGCTGAAAACGTGGCTGAACTGGCAAAAATGATTGATGCCGGCACGGTCAGTGCCACCGCGGGAAATACGATAATGCAGGAAATGGCAAAATCCGGGAAAGCAGCGCAAATTATAGCAGAAGAGCTCAGCCTAATTCAAAAAAGCGATGCGGGCGAATTAGAGACAATAGTTGACGAGGTGCTTGCGGAAAACCCGAAGGCGGTCGATGATGTAAAAAGTGGCGGCAAGAAGAGTAAAAAGGCTCGCGGATTTTTGCTGGGCCAGGTTATGCAGAAGACCAAAGGCCGGGCAAATCCAAAAGTCGTTTCACAAATTCTTGGCAAAAAACTTAATTGATACCGAATTAGGTGGTCAGTATTTAGAGTATAGTTCTTACAAAAAACCTTTGTGGATGGTGCGATTAAACAATATAATTGTAACAAGAAACAGGTGTTTAGATTCATAAAAGGGCTAAAAAGTGTATAATTTAGCTGAAAAAGAAGGTATGTTGGACAGGCACTCCAGGCGGGTTCTTCTCGCTTGTCGTGATGCGGTATGTGAAAAGTATCCCGGCGCCGGAATAGTGCTTTATGGTTCACAAGCAAGGGGTGAGTCCAATCCTGAGTCGGATGTAGATTTACTTGTTTTGTTAAATGAGGATGTTACCCCAACAAAGAAACGAATTATCCACGATATGCTTTATGAGATAGGTCTGGCTGAAGATATGGTGATAAGTACCATTGTACGAAGTTATAGTGCATGGAATTTGCCGATTTCGCAGGCTATGCCTCTATATAGAACCATTCAGCAGGAGGGAGTACAACTGGCATGACTGAGGAGACAGAGATGAATCCTGTTAGACATTCCGAGAATAAGGAAGTGGGTATCTCTAAAGGGGAAAAATATGTAAGGGGACAAAAATGTCTAACGGGATGAAAATAGAAAAAAGCGGCAATATTGCCAAAAGTTCAGTAGGGGAGCAGGGGGCAAAAGATGTGGAGATAAGATGGCTTATTTCCAAAGAGGATGGGGCACAAAATTTTGCAATGCGGATGTTTGAATTGCAGCCGGGCGGTTACACACCCTTGCACGAACATCGGCACGAACATGAGGTGTTTGTGATCGAAGGAGAAGGCATCTTTGTATATGAAGGGAAGGAACATCAATTTAACAGGGATTATGTGATATTTGTACCCGGGGGCAGAGAACACCAATTCAAGAATACGGGCAATTCCATTTTGCGATTGCTTTGCCTCATTCCGGCAGCAGCCGTGTAGGGTCATAGGCAGCAGGGTTACGATGACGGCGCCGCTAAAGTGCGAAATAATATAGACGGTGGATGACCGTAAGCCTGGCTAAGCGATGTCAAGGTTTTTTGTATAGTCCAGGATAAAAGACCACGGAGAAACTCAATATTGATTCTGCACCCAGTAGGCCTGAAAAGTCAATTATCTATTGACTCTCCTGTTTGATAGCTGATAAAGTAAACTTTTTACTAAAACTATGTTAAGATGACCGCATCATATCAAAATGGAAAAGATTATCAACGTTGGTACCGGGGTAGTCGAGGTCGGCAGAGCAGGGGTAATATTAAGGTCGACCGCAATAGGCTCATGCATTGTGATTGCGGCTTATGATTCGAGCAAAAAAGTCGGTGCTATGGCACATATAATGCTTCCGGGACGAGCGCCGAAGGACGCTGACGGCGAAAGAACAAGGTATGCTGCAGATGCTGTAGATGAGATGATAAGCAGGATAACCCGGACAGGAGCAAATAAGTGCGACCTTGAGGTGTGCGTAGTGGGAGCAGGAAATGTTCTGAAAAAGCAGGACGATACTATTTGTAAAGATAACATAAAGTCAACTACGGAGCTGCTGGGGAAAATGCACATTCCTGTAAGAGCTATGGTCCTTGGCGGAACAGAAAGAAAAGGTGTTTCTTTGAACGTTGGAAGCGGCATTATCTTTTATACGGAAGGAGACAGCAAAGAAAAGCTGTTATGGAAATCGACTCGCGGATATTAAGGTACACGGTAGAAAAAGCCGGGAGTAAGAAGAAGAATTTTTCAGCAAGTATAATAGCTATGAAGGCAATATGATGGGAAAAAAAACTGAAAGTCAAGGGGAAAAATACAGAATTTGGGTAATAGCCATCCTTTTATCCGGCGCTTACTTTTCAATGTACTACTTTCACGTGGTACTTAGAACAGGCACTATCGTTACCCACCTTTTCTATGTTCCGATTATCTTAGCGTCTATTTGGTGGAAGAGAAAAGGTTTGGTCGTGGCTTTGCTTTCATCAGGGTTCCTGATTTACAGTCACGTTTTCCTCAGACCGGATGTGGCCACTCATAATGATTATTTTCGGGCCTTCATGTTTATAGTTGCCGCCTTTGTAGTTGCTGAGTTAAGTAGGCGTATTACAAAGGAGCATGAGGCGTTGCAAGCCGCTAATCAGCAGTTAGTGTCAAGCGAGCAGCAGCTAAAAGCAGCCAACCAGCAGTTAAGAGCCGGTGAGCAGCAGTTAAAAGCCAGAAATCAACAGTTGAGGGCAAATGAACAACAATTAGTTATTGAGATCACCGAGCGCAAGAAGGCAGAGGAGGAACTTCTTGAGCACCAGGCGCAGCTTAAGTCTCTGACCTTGGAACTGCCGCTGGCCGAGGAGCGTGAAAGGCGGCGTATCGCTGTAGAGCTGCACGACCGAATCAGTCAGTCGCTGTGCATCTCTAAACTCAAGCTGGAAGCACTGTGCGAATCGGCGCCTTCGGCGGAACTTGGCAAGGCCCTGGACGAGCTATGTAGCTGCGTCGGCCAGACGATTGTGGACACGCGGTCGTTGACATTTGACCTGAGTTCTCCCATACTGTATGAGTTAGGTTTTGAGACAGCCGTAGCCGAATGGCTTACCGAACAAATCGAGGAAAAACACGGTATTGCAACTGAGTTTGAAAATGATGGGCAGCCCAAGCAGTTGGATGACGATATTAGCGTCCTTTTGTTCCGCAATGTGCGAGAACTGCTCATCAATATTGTTAAGCACGCGCGGGCAAAAAAGGTAAAAGTTTTTATCCGCAAAGTTGATGGTCAGATACAGGTTAGTGTTGAAGATGATGGAGTGGGGTTTGACCCTGCCGAAGTCGCGAAGACGGCGGCCAGGAGGGCTGGCTTTGGGCTTTTTAGTGTTCGTGAGCGATTGGAACAGATTGGCGGACATCTTGAGATTGAATCTGAACCCGGCCGCGGCAGCAGAATTACGATGATGGCGCCGCTTAAGGGCAGGAAAAATACGGAGAGGAGATAAAAATGAGCGTAAGAATTTTATTGGCCGACGACCACGGAATTGTGCGCGAGGGGCTGTGTTCGCTGCTTGAGGAGCAGTCGGATATGGAAGTAGTTGGCGAAGCCGAAGATGGCCGAAAAGCGCTTGACCTTGTGCGGGAACTCGTCCCTGACATAGTCATTATGGATATAACTATGCCAAATCTAAACGGCGTCGATGCTACACGCCAGATAGTTCGCGAGTTCCCCAAAACCAGGGTAATTTGCCTGTCGATACATTCCAACAAACGGTTTGTTGCCAACATGCTCAAGGCCGGGGCGTCAGGGTACGTATTGAAGGAATGTTTGTTCGGCGAACTTGTTCAAGCAGTACGAACCGTAACAGGCGGGGGCGTCTACCTTAGCCCCCAAATAACCGGCGTGGTAGTTGACGACTACGTAAAGCGTTTGTTAACCGACGCTCGTTTGCCGTTAGAAGTCCTCACGGACAGAGAGCGCCAGGTTCTTCAACTGTTAGCCGAAGGCAAGTCCACGAAACAGATTGCTTTGGAGCTGCACGTTAGTACCAAGGCCATAGAGGCAAAGCGACGTAAGATTATGGAAAAGCTGCATGCCCACAGCGTAGCTGAGCTTACCAAGATTGCCATCCTCGGAGGATTGACCACTCTCGAAATGTGAGCGCTGCGAAAACGGCCTTAGCGGTATTGATACGCGAGCTTGCTGTCGTTGTGTAGGGGGCAGGTAGCTAACATATCTCCGTCCAAAACTCAAGAAAAGCGTGTCGATGTGCCGATATATATTAAAGTGTTATCTTTTTGCTAATCAAAAATGGGGGCGTGGTAGTCCTATAATAGGATTTTACTTGTCCGATAAATAGGATTTGCGAAGTTTAGATTCAGGAATATCCCATTGGGTTTTTGCTCCGGTTCGCCCGATAAAAATCTTAATAAGGCCTGGTAAAACCAACTTTTATGCGTAAAGGGCATCTTTGGGGCGGAAAGTAAGGCTCCAGCTCTACTGCTGGATATTGAAAGGATATTATGTGGTGGTAAATGGGGGGGAGGGGGGTTTTGGAAACGCTGCTTGTGAGTTGCCAGTCATAAAGTGATTGGTTAGCTGTTTCGCCGAGGTTTATTTGGAGAGGTTGGTAAAGTAAGCTGCTAACAATTTTAGCCGCTGCCTGGGGGTAGTTCTTCGAAGTGCAGATACCAGCTTAAATCAGCGTTACAAGGAGGTGATTAAGATATGGTAAGTCTGGCACAAGAAGCACTTGCTAATATTTCAGAAAGAGGAGTGGTCCATTATGCGGTACTGGCTGATATGATGAGAATCGGTCATTATTATGCCCAGCTTGTATGCAGGTTGTTAGGTAGAGATAATTACATTGTTATAGATGCCGCTGGAAGGTGCAAAATTACACCCAAAGGGAAGAGTTTTCTAAAGGAAGAGGTAATATCAGCGTTAACCTAAACCAACCGTTTTGATTGCAACAATCCGGGCTTGTTATGAGTTGTCCGTTCGACAGGGGGGGTCGAACGCCATCCTTGGGGTCCCCATTTTGCGACGTATTGTAAAATGGGAGCCCTTTATATTCCTGCACCACCGGTCTCGGTGTGTTTTCAATTTGCCTTTCAATCAATGGACGGTATTAACAGGATTTTTTCTTGTTTTGCTCTTGTTTTATCCTGTAATTCCTGTCTAAAATGCGAAAATGGCGTTGATAGTTTCTCAGGATTCGGTTATTCTACCTGATGCTCGATGCCAGATACTCGAATTTGACATCAGTAAAGCAAGTTGAATTGTAAAGGAGCTAAGCGATGGAGAATAAACAAGTTACGCGTCGGGAGTTTATGCGCGATAGCGCTGTGGCCGCAGCGGGTCTGGCCGTGGGCCTCGGCGCCGTAGGGGCCGGAAACAGCTATGCTGAGGCGGCCAGCAGGAAACCACTCAGCTACAACCCAAATATGGAGTATAGGAGGCTGGGCAAGACCGGGCTTGAGGTCTCTGTGGTTTGCCTGGGTGGACACTGGAAGCGCATTAACACAGTGCTCAATGCCACGGGCAAAAGTTTCGACCAGAACCGCCGTGATGTCGTCAGCCGGTGCATTGACGTTGGCATCAATTATATCGATGCCTGCTGCCGCAGCGAGGTACTCGCCTACAGCAGGGCCCTGGCAGGACGCCGCGAAAAGATGTATATGGCCCTGTCCTACTGCGGTCGTGAGGTGCGCAACCCGGAATTCCGTACGAGAAAGAAGCTAATGGAAAGCTTCGACTCACTGATGAGGGAATCGAAACAGGAATACACTGATTTGTGGCGCATCACCTGTCACGAGCCCGGCGGCAAACATTCGTTTAATACGTCCTGGGAGCTCGTCGAAGCGCTCGAGAAAGCCAAAAAGCAGGGCAAGGCGCGATTCATCGGCATCTCTTCGCACGACCGTTCGTGGCTGAAGATGATGATAGAATACTTTCCGCAGCTTGAAGTCATCCTGTTTCCTTATACGGCAAGGAGCAAGATTGCGCCGAAAGAGAGTCTATTCGATGCGGTCAAGAAGTGCGACGTGGGTGTCTTTGGCATTAAGCCTTTTGCGAGCAACTCGCTGTTCAGGGGCAGCAGCGCTCCGGATGACCCTAATGCCAAAGAAGACGACCAGCGTGCACGACTTACAATTCGGTATATCCTGTGTAACCCGGCTATCACGGCGCCGATTCCGGGACTTGTCAGTACCCACCAGGTGGACAATATGGCCAGGGCTGTGAAGGAGCGCCGCGAGCTCGACGTCAGTGAGAGAGCCGAGCTGGAACGGTCCGCCGAGGAGATGTGGGCCAGGCTGCCGGCAGGCTATCAGTGGCTGAAAGACTGGGAGTACGTGTAGAAACCGGCGCTCAATGACGAACTATTCAGGCGGAAGGGAAGGCAGCAATGTTCGCCAACCTGACTTAATGCGAAGGAGGCCTGCGTGAGATATTTGAGATATTGCGTGTGGATGGTTGTGGCGGCGGCAGTGGCCGTTGGGATAGTGGCCTGTCAGAAAAAAATCAGCAAAGAACCTCCGCTTCTGCTGGAAAACGGCGACGACGCCGAAGAGCTGCCGCCGCCGACCGGGCCCGTAGCCGATAACAGCCGCTGCCACGTGTGCCATATAAACTACGAGGACGAGGAGTTGGCCGTTGTGCACGCACGGGCCAACATCGACTGTGAGCAGTGCCACGGCGCCTGCGATGCCCACTGCAGCGACGAAGATAACATCACACCACCCGACATTATGTATCCCCTGGCGAAGATTACTTCGTTTTGCATGGGCTGTCACCCCAGGGACAAAATAAGCACACTGCACGAATCTTTCCTCGCCGGCACCACGAAGGAAAAATACTGTACCGATTGCCACGGAGAGCACCGTCTGGGCTATCGCACGCGAAAATGGGACAAGACAACGGGCGAGCTGATTGAGGATGACAAAGTGCGGATGATGACCGGCGAGACGCCTGAATAGAAGTAGATTGGTCTACTTCACCGCGGTATCTGCGATGAATCATCGTTATAGTGCCAAGTGGTTCGGCATTTCTTGATTCTCGATTTTCTCCTTCTACGAGCGTCGAGTATTCAGTTACGGCTTTTAGCTTTTAAGACCTTGCTTTCGGTTCCCGCGATTAGCCGTTTTATATTTTCGCGGTGGCGCACAATCACCATAACCGGTATCGCAATTGCTGCTGCAAGTAGCGGCCATAGATTAGCAAAATCCCAGGCGGGGGTCAGGACTATCGCCAGAATCAGCGCTACAGGAAAAGCAATAGAAGCGGCGATTGAAGCCAGTGAAATATACCTCCACAGCAAAACAGCCGCCGCCCATATTACAAAAGCAAGCGCGGCACAGATTGTATAATAAGGCCAGAGGCCCAGCGCAACGCCGAGGCTGGTCGCGACGCCTTTGCCGCCTTTGAATTTCAGGTATATAGGGAAGATATGGCCCAGGATAGCAGCGCAGCCCACCGCAAGCCATAAAGAAAATAAGCTGGGACTCGGGCTGGGCACTTCTATAAGGGTTCCGGCGACTAACATTGGAACCAGGCCTTTGAGTACGTCGAGCAGAAAGCAGAGATAGGCCCACCTTCTACCGAGGGCGCGGGAGACATTGGTTGCGCCGATGTTACCTGAGCCAATTGAGCGCAGATTCTTGCCGTGGGCTCTGGCAATGATAACTCCAAAAGGTACTGAGCCGAGCAAATAAGCCGCTATGGTAGCAAGTGCGAAAGTCGTGTACATTATTTTTGGCCTTTCCTTTGCAGTATAGATTCATAAACAGATATTAGCTGTTTGGCAACCCGGCTGATGGAAATTTTTTCTTTGAGATTGTCTGTAACAATCGCTTCCGATGCTTTCCGGATATTGTTTGTATTTGTGAAATAGCTAATGGCTTCTGCCAGTGCAGGGACATCTTCGGGCGCATCGAGCACTTTGCCGTGCCGATTATTAACGAATAAATCGGTTGCACCGTTGAATTTCGTGGTTATCACCGGCTTGCCCGCTGCTAATGCTTCGAGAATGTACCTGCTCGACGGGTCATAGAAGGTAGGCAATACAGCCACGTCTATTATTGACAGAGCGTTTTGAATGTGTCTGATAGGCCCTAAGAAAATGATTTTCCTGTGGACGTTAAGTTTTTTTGCGAGTCGGCGGTATTTGTGCGCTCTGGCGTTACCGGCGACAATTAAGTAAGCCTGCCGGTCCGTGTTATGGCCCGCCGTTCCGCTATAGGCGGACATTGCTTTTATTAAAACTGCCAGTCCCTTTAATCTGAAGTTGTTAGCCACGAATAGGAAAAAGACGGGGTTGTCCGCTTCTTTAAGGGCCAATTGAGCCAGTATTTGTGTGCGGAGCTTTTCGGCCTCGCCTGTGTCGATTCGTTTATTTATTTTTACGCCGTTAGGTATAAGCACTATACGCTCCGCATCGGCGCCGTAGTGTTGTTTGAACCGCTCTGCAACGTATTGTGAAAGTGCGACGATTATCGGCCCGTTCGGCTCTTTGCACAGCTTACGCTCCGCCCGCAGAAGTACGGTTCGGCGAAAATTGGCAAAAGCTGTGAGCTTCTTATAAGATTCGAGGAACTTGTTCTGGTAGCTGGCAGCATTGCGCAAAATGGATTCAGTATATGTACCCCCGCGCGGCTGATAAACATCAGCAAAGTCAAAAGGTAAAACGCTGTGAATTATATCATAGTGATTTTGTGATAAATATTTTTTTAATGCTTTTGCGAAGGTAAAGTAACAAGCGCGCTTGCCGGGCGTATTTTGACATAGAATGTGAATGTTTCTGGCGTTCGTCTGGCCTTTTGCGGCAAGTATGTCCACTTCAAGGCCAAGTGCCGAAATGGCGGCTGCCATCTCAAAAACCGAACGCTCTGCTCCTCCTAAGGCAATATTTGCCCGTTCTATTATGATTGCGACTTTCATCTTCATCGCAGAATTATAACCGAATTCGGTCAGCTTTCAAAGGGGATGGCCCTGCCGTGCTTTCTATCGTGCCGTGCCATCCGTTTTGCTTTGTTTATTACTTTACGAATAAATACTTTGTCTTTCCTGGTCAGCTTATTTTGGCCTGTATAGCCAAAGTAAAAACGCAGCCGGTCGGTGTTCGAGAAATACCTGGCCGGGGCTGAATAATAAACTTGCGCAATATCTTTTATCCGAAATCGCCGGCGCCAGACGATTGGTTTAAAGGCCCGCGCCAGGTCTATCAGATAAAAATTGCCGCTGTCGGCATAGAATATGTGCGAAAGATAAAGGTCTCGATGACGATAATTTGTCTCGTGGAATTTTTTTACAAAGCCCGCTAATTGAACGATAAAATTTCTTCGCAGTTTCAAATTTTCAACTGTATCCGGAGCGTTGAAACAGTCGGGCAATTTTCGTTCCAGGGATTCGGCATCAGGAATTTTTTCGGTGATTATAAAGCTTTTTTTCTCAAAAAAGGTACCCCATTGCTCGCCGTAAGAAATAATTTTCGGGTTATTTATGCCCGCTATTGTGAGTTTATTTGCCGGCTCGAAATCGAAGAAGCCGCAGCTCATCCGGCAGCGAGCCGAGAGCCAGTTTCCGAGCTGGGTTAAGATTGGCGGCTTATCATAGCGTTTCAAAAACACAGTGGTTGACGGTGGAGACGCTGGCGAATTTATTTCAAATTGCAAACGGCTGCGGAACCCGGCAAGATTGTCCTTGGCCAGATTCTTAGCGGCATTGAAAGAAAAGACAGCATCGATGGAAGTTAAGCCCAATTCGCTAAATGCCGTTTTATAATCGGGGTCGATAAAAAACGATTTTGAAATTTCTACAAATTTTTGTTCACTCATAGCTGTTGATTATCCGGTGATTTTTTTTTCGAGTAATTTTTTCGCGGCGTCACAAACCATCTCTACAGTGATTGCCTGCATACACAAATGTTCGTTCTTTTCACATACCGGCTTGCTGCAGGGAGCGCAAGAGACGTCACCGACTATTTGAATTTCATTTTCGTAGCCGGTATCGGTCCAGACAGGGTTATTTGGCCCAAACAAACTGATAATTTTACGGCCCAGAGCTATGGCTATATGGCGTGGGCCTGTGTCGTTGCTTATTACTAAATCAGCAATTGAAAAAAGCGATTTTAATTCGCCAAGAGTTACGGGGCTGGCCGCTAAGTTGATAAGTTTGTGTTTGAGATTGCTTCGCTGCGCTCGCAATGACAGACTGCTTGAATTGCAAATTTCTCCGGCAATTTGCCTCTCAACAGGGTTGGATGCGACGGAAACAACAACTGTTGCCTTGTAGTTAGTAATTAGCCAATCCGCTGTTTGGGCAAATCTTTCGTTGAGCCAGCACTTACTTGGCCCGAATGCTCCGCCTGGGACAATGACAGCAATCGGTCTGTCGGCATTGACAACTTCCGGCAATTTGGCTTTTAGTTTTTCCTGGTCTTGTGGGTCGATGAGCAGTTCAAGATTTTTATTGGTGGTATCGGCACCGAGCCAGGAGGCAATCGCGAGATAGTAGTCAATCATAGAAAGGGGTTTGAATTTACCGTCAGGTAGTTTTGGTGGATAGAGTTTGTCAGTGAGCAGAAGCCCTCGTCCCTCGCGGGCATAGCCAGTCCGCACCGGTATCCTTGCTAAAAAAACCGCCAGGCTGGAAGCAAAAGAATTTTTGAAAAGGATTGCATGTGTGAATTTATGGCCCTTGAGCATTTTTGCAATCGCAAACGGATTTTTGCTCCGTTGCTCCAGCCAACTGTCGTTGAAGCTGCTCGGCGATAAGACTTCGCGAACCGCGGGCTTAGTAAGAAGCGAAATTTTGCAGGATTTGAAATGTTGGCGAATGGCCCGCAAGGCCGGTGTGCAAAGAACAGCATCACCCATAGGAGAAGGAAGCCAAACTAAAATCTCGTATCTCGTATCTTGCATCTCGCATCACTATCTTCGCCCGTGCATTATGTAGAAGGTTAGTGACATTAGCTGAAAAAGCATAGCGAACCCAAGGGCAATTAAAACCAAATTGTCCTGCCTGGTCGGGCTCATCAGAAACCATATGGTTATCAACAGGCAAAACAGAACAATAATTTGCATAATCCCGGCCATCAGTCTCATTATTGAAAATTCACCGAACATATTGGCCCGCTGCGTACTTTTTAGTTGTTCGAGGATACTGCTGAGCAACTGTTCGGTTCTCTTACCAGCAGCATTTTGCTCCGAAGGGGCCGGTGCCGGCTCTTTAGGCTCTGAACTGCGTGGTTGTTCCACAGCTTGCAAGAGAGGTTGAGTTTGACCCGCTGGGGCCGACTGGGTTTGGTCTGCAGGTTTGCCAGAGGAACGGTGATACTTTTTTATGATATTTACCGCCTCCTTTATATTTACACTCTTGTAGTGTGGATTTGTCCCTGCCAGCAACAAGCAGGGGTCGGGCTGTTTGTAATGCGAAGAGCGATTTATTAATATAGTTTTGCAGCCGGCTCGCAAACCGGCCTCAACGTCACGTGCGCTATTGCCGATGCTCCAGGATTGGCTAAGGTCGATATCCATTTCATCGGCGGCAGCCAGCAGCATCCCGGGATTCGGCTTTCTCCAGTCACTTTCTTTACGGTATTTCGGGATAGCCCCATCGGGATGGTAAGGGCAGTAATAAATCTGGTCTAAAAATACTCCCTTTTCGGCCAGCAGTTGCTTTAAGCGGTTATGAATTTCACCAAGGACTTTCTCGGTAACGATTCCGTGTGCAACAGCCGATTGATTAGAGACGACAATTAGCTTGTACCCCATACGCTTTAGCTCGATAAGTGCCTTAGTGACATCGTCCAGCAGCTTTACCTGGTCGGGATGATTGATATAGCCGGGGTCTTCAATTAAAGTGTCATCACGGTCTAAGAATATCGCTTTATTAGACATATTCATTTAAGTTTATCTTTGGTTCAACTGTCCGCAAAAACTCTGTTCTACCAGGTCACAGATTATATGGTAAGCAAGCTGGTGAATCTCCTGGCTACGCGCCGTTGATTTGTTACCGGCGCAGAAGCAAATATCAGCAATTTGCTCCAGTTTACTATTAGTCCTGCCTGTAAAGGCCAGTACGCAAGCGCCTTTTTGCTTTGCTAATTCGGCAGCCGCAATGACATTTGCCGAGGTGCCGCTGGTCGAAATAGCCCACAGGATATCACCTTCTCTAACCAACGCTTCGACCTGCCTGACAAATACATTTTTGAAGCTATCGTCGTTGGAAATCGACGTTATCACGGATGTATCGGTTGTCAGGGCAAGTGCCGGCAGTGGCCTGCGTTCGCGCTCGAATCTGCCGACAAGTTCGCCGGCTATATGTTGAGCATCTGCTGCCGAGCCTCCGTTGCCACAGAGATAAACCCTGCCGTTTTGCTTTAGTGACTTTATTATTGCCTCAGCAGCGATAGCGATCGTTTCAATGCCACTTATCTGGAATTCGGCAATCATCTTCTTGTGCGTTTCTATCGCTTCTGCAATCTGTTTCTTTGTACTGTCGTTCATCAGGATTTTATTTCCAATGACTTCATCTTTTCGATTGTTGCAGTTGAGCTTTTTCCTTCAACAAGCGGGGCAAGAACAACCTTGCCGCCATAAGATTCAACGAACTCCCGACCGACGACACCTTTCTCTGCCCAGTCCTCACCTTTTACTAACACATCGGGCTTTAGTTTCTTGATTAGGTTAAGCGGGTCCGGCTCATCGAAGACCGTAACGTAATCGACCGTTTCCAGTGCAGCAAGGACCGCAGCCCTGTCATATTGGTTGTTAATCGGCCGGTCGGGTCCTTTTATGGTTCTTACCGAGCTGTCACTGTTTAGTCCGACAACGACTATGTCTCCTTGTGACCTGCAGAATTTCAGAAACTCGGTGTGCCCTCTATGTACCACATCAAAACAGCCATTGGTAAAGACTATAGTCTCTTTTTGCCTGCGATGCCAGGTAAGTTCTTCAACCAGAGAATCAATCGAGCGTATCTTACCGCTTTTGCCCCGCTTTTGACCGACGATTTCATTGATAATTTCCTCAATAGTTACTGTTGCGGCGCCGAATTTTTCCACCTCAATCCCACCGGCTATGTTGGACAACTGTACAGCAGTTTTATAATCACAATCAGCAGCCAGGGCTATCGCAAGCGTCGCCAGAACCATATCGCCGGCGCCAGTGACGTCATAGACACTGCGAGGTCTGGTGGGTATGATTTCACTTTCCTTTTCTGTTCTAAGATATGCGCCTTCCTTATCAAGTGTAATTACCACAGCCGTGAGCTTTAACTTCTCGGCAAGCTCTTCTGCCGCCCTGGCGCCATCTTCTGCGGTTTTTATATCGAAACCAACCACTGCTGAAGTCTCTCTACGGTTTGGCGTAATGAGGGTGGCACCGGCGTATTTTGAATAGTCGCCAGCAAGCGAAGGGTCAACAAGAACCTTTTTGTTCGCCTGCTTTGCCAACTGTATCATCTGCTTGCAAAGCGATGAGTCAAGCAAGCCCTTATCATAATCCTGCAGACAAACGATACAGATAAGTTTCAATTTATCTTTGTAAATTTGTAAAATCTTTTCATACTGTCCATCAGATAACGGCTCCGTCGATTCTTCATCTATTCTGAACAATTGCTGTCGATGGCGATGCTGTGCTAAGCCGATGAGTCTTTGTTTGCTGATGGTGGGCCGACCCGGCACGGTATAAAGCCCGCTGACATCGGCTCCGGCTTTTATCAGCTTTTCGCTGAGAATTTTACCGTTCTGGTCATCTCCGATGACACCCAGACAGACAGGCAGCGCACCGAGAGCCGCAAGGTCGGTAGCCACAGACCCTGCTCCACCGCAGCTATACTCGGTTTTGGTAACTTTCAGCACAGGCACCGGTGCCTCCGGACTTATTCTTAACGCATCGCCGTAGATATAAACATCGAGCATAAAGTCGCCCACGAGCAGAATTTTCGGCGAGCCGAGATTCGTTACCGTTTTCAGCAGCTTTTCATACATTTTAAGCTCTTTGCACTTCCGATTTTTTGGTCCTTTTACTTTCTGGGGATTTTACCCGCTAATGCATCCTCAATCAACTGCGTTATTTTATCTTCCCCGCTAATAAATCTTAGCTCAATTGCCAGATACGCGAAAGGTATCCCTGCTTGCGCAGGGATGACAGAGCTTGCCCCTGCGAAAGCAGGGGACGAAAACCAGTCTTTCTGCGTTGACAGTATTAAATCCGCCTTAAGATATTTGGCTTGTTCGTAAATATCAGCTAAACAATCGTCCGTGTAGTGATAATGGTCGTTATAAATTTTCGAACCGACCAGATTGGCCCCGGTGTTCTTGATTGTGCTTAAAAAGGCACCGGGATTGGCTATGCCGCAAAAGGCAAATATCTTTTTGTCCTTTAGCTCTTCAAGAGCGATTTCTTTGTGGCCTATAGATTTTGCACAAACGGGTGCGTGTGTCGACCTTGCAATTATCATATCCGGATTGACCTGTTGCAGCTTCTCTTCAAGCTGGGTCAATTCGGACTCAGCGGTTTGGTCGCACCTGGTAACAACAACGGCATCAGCCCGCTTCAATGCGGTGACAGGTTCTCTGAGCAGCCCGGCAGGCAGTATCTTCCCATAGCCAAAAGGACACGTGCCGTCAATTGTCACGATATCCAGGTCTCTTGCTAATCGGCGATGTTGAAATCCATCATCCATAATCAATACCTGTGCGCCAAATTTGTTCACGGCTTCAGCCGCACCTGCAACACGGTCCGGGTTTACAATCACTTCGGCCTCCGGGCAGCTTTCGGCAAGAATTGCCGGCTCATCTATCGTATTGCGTATATCGTATTGCGTATTGTGTCCGTTTTTCGCACGACGCATCACGCACGACGCACGACGAGCCTTATAGCCTCTGGTTAGAACAGCACAGCGAATTTCTTTTTGTTGTAGAAATCTGCAAAGCCAGATTACAAGTGGAGTTTTACCTGTCCCGCCGACTGTTATATTGCCGATGCTTATTACGGCTGCGTCTGCGCGATGTGCTTTCAGCCACCGTTTGGAATATAAGAAATTGCGCAGGCAAATGATAATCGAGTAACCGCTCGCAGCGACCTCCAAAAGGAGTCGCAGAAGTGCTGCACCCAAGCCAGTGCTTTGGCCTGAAACCAGTTTTCTAAAATCATCCTGATTCAATTGAGAAGCCCTTTGTAAAGCACTCCTTTTTATCAATTTTTCCACGAATTGTCATTAATTATTTGGCGATTGCTTGTCGGCCGATATAGCCAAAGAAGGGTTGGGCCTGAAATTTCAAAAGTATAGTATGAGATTTGGGACTGCTTACTTTAGAGAGGCGAAGAACCTTTTCAATCGGGGCTGGTATTTGTCGGTAATGTCGAATGACAATAATACTGCCTTTGCTTTTCCGACTATCACTTTTCTTTCCACAAATCCGAAATATCTTGAATCCTTACTACTATCTCTGTTGTCGCCCATTACAAAGTATTTGTCTGGTGGCACCGTAATTGGCCCAAAGTCTCGCATCGCACGGCTCGAAGGAGTGCTCATCACCGCATGAGTAGATCCATCCAGACTTTCCATCGCTAATATGGAACGTTTTTTCAATTCAAGAGGGAGATATTTTGTGTATTTCGAATCGATCGTCCTGTAGGTGGCCGACCGCCCATTTAAGAAAAGAGCGTTTCTCTTCATTTCGATTGTATCGCCTGGTACTGCTATTACTCTTTTGACTAATCGGGTTTGGTCTTGCGGAGAAAAACAAATCACAATATCCCCTCTTTTGGGGTTTGACCATTTTGCAAGCCGATAAAATGTAAGAGGAAATCTCAGGTCATACGCCATTTTGTCCACATACACCAAATCGCCTTCCATTATGGTGGGATTCATAGAACCAGTTGGCACCCAATTCCAGTCCGCCAAACTTGATTTTACAGGTATTAGTACAAAAACTATGAAAAAAATGGTCCTTCGCCATTCTTTCCAAATCCTGTAAATGAACTTTGTTGCTCTCCGGTTCTTCATTTTTTTCCCCTAATAAATTACTATCGGCCAGAAAGCTTCATTTTTATACGTGAATAACTCGTCAATGTTCATTTATTTGCCTTTTTTGCCTTGTACTTGTTGTTTTTTAGTTTGAAAAAGAAATTTTTTCGTATTTTAGGAAGTTAGTTTTCAGCGCCTTCGGTGTTTTGAATCTTTTGAAAGTAATCCGTTGAGTATGTGGCGGAAATGTAAGCGGTTAGCCTTCGATTTTTTCAATGATGGCGTCAGCCATTTCGCTTGTCCCGACAGCAGTTGGGTCGTTGCGGTCTGCTTTCATATCGTACGTTACGTTTTTGCCCTCGGCAATTACCGCGGCCACCGCTGTCTCCAGCTTGTCCGCCTCGACTGTTTTGCCTATGTGTCTTAGCATCATCACGCCGCTGAGTATCAGAGCTGTTGGATTGACCTTGTTTTGGCCTTTGTATTTTGGTGCGCTGCCGTGAGTTGCCTCGAAGATAGCTATTTTTTCGCCGATGTTCGCACCGGGTGCCACGCCCAGTCCGCCGACTAACCCGGCACACAAGTCGCTTATTATATCACCGTAAAGGTTCGGCAGCACAATTACGTCGTAAAGCTCGGGCTTTTGAATCAACTGCATACACATATTATCAACAATCCGGTCTTCAAATTCGATATCAGGATATTGCTTTGCGACCTCTCGACTTACCTCAAGCCATAAGCCATCGGAGAATTTCATAATATTGGCTTTGTGGACGGACGTTACCTTTTTACGCCCCATTTTTCGGGCGTAATCAAATGCGAAACGGACTATCCGCTCTGTGGCCTTGACCGAAATGGGCTTTATACTTATGCCGGCGTCTTCGGTTATCTTTCGGCTGCTGTGTTTATTTATCCAGTTGATAATTTGAGCCGTCTCGTCTTTGCCCTTTTGAAATTCAATGCCTGCATAAAGGTCTTCAGTGTTTTCGCGCACGACCACAAGGTTAATATCGGAGTATCTGCTTCGCACGCCCTTATAGCTTTTGCAGGGCCTTAGACAAGCATACAAATCAAGCATCTGACGAAGATGCACATTTATGCTTCTATAACCTTTTCCGACTGGCGTAGTGATAGGTGCTTTTAACGCTATGCCATTTTTATTAATTGATTCGACAGTGGCGTCCGGCAGGGGGGTCCCAAGCCGAGCCATTACATCCACACCTGCTTGCGCCAATTCCCAGTTGATTCCAGCGCCCGTAGCATCGATGCACCTGCGTGCAGCCTCTGCAATTTCCGGGCCAATTCCATCGCCGGTAATTAAAGTTACATCAGCCATTTCCTAACGCTCCCAACTATTTATAAGATAGTATGTTATCTTTTAATGATGGAACTGTCAACGATATGGTTTCCAATTTGTTTTGTACAGAAACGCGCGTTTAATTTTCCTGCAAAGGCGTTTTGTGTTGACATTTTTGAAGAACTGCTTTAACCTTTTGTTTTAATGGATATCGGGAGTGTAGCTCAGTCGGTAGAGCAACGGCCTTTTAAGCCGTAGGTCTTGGGTTCGAGTCCCAACACTCTCATTGCCGCAGGCATGTTATTCATAAGTACTTGCCCCCATTCTTACAATGGGCACTTAGTACGACTTTGTGTTAATTTGGATAGAGAGAAGGGTTCTTGAGCACGCAAATTCAGTACATTTTGCATCGGCAGCTATAGGTGCGATACCCCTTGTTTACGGTTTTTGGATGCACAGAATAAAAAGAGAGGAAGTGAATGATGAGAAAATTTTGGGTGATTGTAATTGGGTTTGCGGTTTGCAGCTCTTTACCGATATTTCATAGCACAGCCGAGGAGAGCAAGTCACGACCAGAACGCCTAATTCCCGCGGACAAAAAGCTCTCGCAGGAATGGGCGCGAGGTCTTTTTGAGCGGGGCACCACCGAAACCTATCGCGGCAAAGAGCTCGACACAATCGGGATGCCCATTGGCGGTATTGCAACGGGTCAACTCTATCTGCGTGGCGACGGGACGCTCGGCCTCTGGCAAATCTTCAACCGCCACGTTTTCACGGGTTATGGGCAGAACTGTTACCGCACCTATAAGCCCGACTCGCCCGTGGATTCCGGCTTCGCTGTGATTGTGGAGAAGGACGGCAAGACTCTCGCAAAGCTGTTGAATCGGAATTTTTCAACCGTAGAGTTCGCCGGCGAATATCCTGTCGGCATTGTCCGCTACCGCGAAGACGGATTTCCCGTGAAGGTTGAGCTGGAGGTCTTTTCTCCTTTCATTCCGCTCAATGCGAAAGACTCGGCCCTGCCGGCAACGCTGTTCCATATCACGGTCGAAAACATCTCCGGCAAAAGCCTTCGGGCCGGCATTTTAGGATGGCTCGAAAACGCCGTCTGCATCCATTCCGCCCCGACCATCCACGGTCTGCGCCGAAGCCGCATCGTTGACGAGCGAGGCCGCACCTTGGTGATCCACACGGTTGAGAAAGCACCTCTACCGGAGGGCGCGACGAAACCGCGGCCGAAGATTGTCCTCGCCGACTTCGAAGGCCCAGACTATGCTGACTGGAAGGTGACCGGAAAAGCTTTTGGGAAAGGACCTGCGAAGGGTACGCTCCCCGAACAGCAAAGGGTAACCGGCTTTCTCGGAAAAGGGCTCGTGAACACCTTCCTTGGTATGGACGGCCCACACGGCACGCTGACCTCGCCACCATTTAATATCTCGCGGAAGTTCATCAACTTCCTCATCGGTGGGGGCAATCACGCAGGTCAGACGTGCATCAACCTGCTTATAGACGGTAAGGTGGTGCATACAGCAATCGGCAAGAACAACGAGAAGCTCGACTGGCATTTCTGGAACGTGCAGGAATTCGAAGGCAAAACAGCCCGAATCGAAATCGTTGACCGAGCTTCCGGCGGGTGGGGTCACATCAACATTGACCAGATCGAGCTCTCTGACGAGCCGCAAAAGCTCCCAGCGGGTCCGCTCGATAAACTGCCGGACTATGGCTCGATGGTACTGGCTCTTGCCGAACGCGACACCCCACTACGGAAGACTCACCAGGTTCTCGGCCTTGCTGGGGATGCTGCCGGCAAGCTGCACGCTGACAGGGATATCGCCTTTCCCGTCACCGAGAGACGCAACGCAGCCCTCTGCAGCCAAGAGGTAGAGTTAGCCCCTGGAGCAAAACGCACCTTTACTTTTGTTTTGAGCTGGTTTTTCCCCAACCACCCGAACGGCCGGGAGTACGCCAACCGCTTCAACAGTGCAGCCGAGGTCGCACATTATATCCTTGATAACCACGAACGCCTCGTGGGCGACACGCGCAAGTGGCACGATACATACTACGAGGACAGCACGCTGCCTCGCTGGTTGCTTTTCCGCCTTCACTCGACCGTGTGCAACCTGGCGACGGGGACGTGCCAGTGGTGGAAGAACGGCCGGTTTTGGGCATGGGAGGGCGTCGGCTGCTGCGCAGGCACCTGTACCCATGTGTGGAACTATGCCCACGCCCCAGCCCGCCTCTTTCCCGAGCTTGAGCGCAGCGCCAGGGAAATGCAGGATTTTGGCCAGGGCTTTGACAGCAAAAGCGGCCTGGTCGGGTTCCGGAGCAACCTCGCCTACGCCGCCGATGGGCAGTGCGGCACCATACTCAAGGCCTACCGGGAGCACCAGATGTCTGCCGATGCTGCCTTCCTGAAGCGCAACTGGCCTCGCATCAAGAAGGCCCTCGAGTTCTCCATCGCCCGCGATGGCAACGACGACGGCCTCATCGAAAGCAGCCAGCACAACACGTATGACATCAACTTCGAGGGAGCCAACACCTTCGTCGGCTCGCTGTACCTCGCTGCCCTTCGCGCCGGCGAGGAGATGGCAAGAGAAATGGGCGACGAGGAGTTCGCCAGACGCTGCCGAAAGATATTTGAAAGTGGCAGCCGCCTCACCGCCGAGCGCCTCTGGGACGGCGAATATTTCATTCAACTTGTCGACACAGAGAAGCATCCAAAACACCAGTATGCAAAAGGGTGCCTGTCCGACCAGCTTTTTGGCCAGGGCTGGGCGCATCAACTCGGGCTCGGCTACATCTACCCGCCGGAACACGTCACAAAGGCACTGCAGTCCGTCTGGAAATACAACTGGGCACCCGACATCGGGCCGTACAACGCCACCCACAAACCGGAGCGCTGGTTTGCCAGGGCCGGCGAGCCCGGCCTGTTCATCTGCACGTGGCCCAAGAGCCCATATCTCGCGGCCGGCGTTCGCTACAAGAATGAGGTCTGGACGGGCATCGAGTATCAGGTGGCCGGCCATATGGTCTGTGAAGGCATGGTTACCGAGGCGCTCGCTATCTGCCGGGGCATCCACGAGCGCTACCACCCGGCCAGGCATAACCCCTTCAACGAGGTTGAGTGCGGCGACCACTACGCGCGTGCAATGGCGAGCTGGGGCGTCTATACAGCCCTTGCTGGCTATGAGCACCACGGCCCGAAGGGCCATCTCGGCTTTGCGCCAAGGCTAACGCCGGATAATTTCCGCGCAGCCTTCACGGCCGCTGAGGGCTGGGGCACGTTTACACAAAAGCAAGACGGCCTAATACAAAGCGAGCGAATCGAGCTGCGCTGGGGTCGATTGAGTCTGAGGTCTCTTGCCTTTACCGTTCCCGAAAATTTCCGGTCGGTGAAAGTTTTCATAATAGTGGGAGCCAGACCCATCAAAATTGACTACATGCTCAAAAACGGACGTCTCGATATCACACTAAAGAAAAAGCTAACTCTCACGGAAAACCAGGTGCTCAGGGTAATCATTCACCGTTAGGGCAAACCCCGCACTAATTAGGCGTGTCCAGCACCAAAAACGACTGAGCCAAGCTCTTTTGGTGCTGGGCAATTGGTACAGGGTCGTAGATGGGATAAATGAAATCGCCGATATTTGTGTGAAAAGAGGGTTTTTGAGAAAGTTTTTGCAATAGGATTTGACAAGTAGCCGCAAGGCGCGTTATGTTGCAGCAAATGCGAACCCCGTTAGAAATTCTACAATGGACAATACGATACAAAAAGGGGAAATTTCTAACGGGGCGAACGGGTGTTTTGCTGCTGGGTGTATAGCCCTGTCCAGTCAAGTGAAATACTTGGGTTCGCAGGAGGCCCGAACGGTTATAAAATCCCAACGACAAGGAGTTTGATTATGACCCTGCACACTTCATCCAGTACCAAACTGAAGCGTCCCGGCCATCTGACTCGCCGCCAATTCCTGGCCGGCACCACAGCCATACTGGCAGTGAGTTGTTTTGTTTTGCTCTTGTGCAAGTGGCAGGATGGGGCCTCAGCTGCCAGCCCAGCCCCTCCGAGGGGCGGGGCCAGTGCAGCCGCGACGGCGGTCGCCGAAAAGAAGCAGACTGCCAATCCTATCAGCCCCCTTGTTACCAGCCCCCAACGGCGTTTTTTGTGTCGCTAAAGCGGTTTTCTGTCCGCCAGTTTCCGCTTGTGTCCGTGTGTGTGCATCCTGAAAACAAGATTTCGACAAGATTTTATCGTCCGTCCCTGTGGCCCTTTGACTTTCCCTGCTCGGCGCACCGTAATCCGGCAGGTCGGCCAGAGCCGTCCTCTCATCGTGTAACTCGATATGGGTGTATCTATCGGTCATAGCGGAGCTTTTGTGTCTGGCTAACGCCTGGGCCGTCCTGCTCGATACATTACGCAAGCTGGTAACGAAAGTGTGGCGGAAAGCGTGAAAGTCGAATATCCTGTCATTCTCGATATACGGTATCCCCGCATCCGCAAGGTCAAGTTTTAACATATCCGCCGCCTTGTTGGTCAACTGCTTAAAAGAGCCGCCGAATACTTTTACTGTCGGCAGCTTGCCCCGACAATGCTCTTTTAACATCGCTGCCAATTCCGGCCTTATCGCCTGGACGTCCTCTTGTCTGTGCTTCGAGTAACCGGCCTTAACGGTTACGGTCAGATTGTCAAAGTCGAAACAGCCCGTTGTTAAAGTGCTAATTTCTCCGGCCCTAAATCCCGTCTCGACAGCAAACCGATATAACAAGCTGCGTTCCCTGCCGCTCATTCCGTAACGCTCCGGCCCCGCAGCCGTAACCTCTAACAGTCTGCGTATCTCGTCAGGCGTAGCCGCCCTGCGTTCGTGCCGCCTGTCTGTGCCCTCGTTATCTAATCCCTCAATAAAATCTATCGAAGACGTTGTGCGTAATTGCTTTGCCTGCCAGTGGCAAAAATGTTTCGCCGCTTTCAGCTTGCTGTTATAGGTTCGCTTACTTATCCCGTCCCCCCTGTCCCTCAATTCGTCCAGGTGTGCTTTTAACCTATCGGCGTTTATATCGCTCCAACTTTCAAATTCACAGTCGGCGAATAAATGCTTTATGCCCGATATGGTTCCCCTGATATATTTAGGGTTCCGTTCCTTCTTTGTCAGGTAGTCCCGAAAATCCTCAATGCGCTCGGCAAGGGTTCGTCCCGCCGCCGTCCCGTCCAGCAACCCAAAGCTGATAAGCTCATCCCGTATCGTAGCGGGTATCTGCTCAAGAAATTTCTGCAATCCTGTATCAGGTGTCAGGTTGTTCGCCTTGCAGTTCAAAAGCTGCTGGATTCTATCGGCCAGACGTTTCGTTGCCTGCTCATTGGTGAACGCTTTTAGCTGTCTACGAATACTTCGGTTGTCCTCGAAGCCGATATGCCAGTGCACGGTCTCGCAGAGAATCTTATCGCCCGCCTGCGTTAGACGTGCTTCGGCTGTGTGGCCTTTTGCATCCTTGAACTTTGCGAATCGTTTACCCTTGCGGGAGGAAATCTTTGCCTTCTCCGGCAAGGGTTTTGTGTAGCTCGGTTTGTAAACTCTCA
This sequence comes from Phycisphaerae bacterium, assembly GCA_030601745.1. Taxonomy (GTDB): domain Bacteria; phylum Planctomycetota; class Phycisphaerae; order Sedimentisphaerales; family Anaerobacaceae; genus JAUVYQ01. The sequence goes on along the minus strand of JAUWBI010000004.1, from coordinate 50,031 downwards.
TAAGTCACCTGCCTTTCAATTTTGCTTGTTCCACCATCCTATCAGCTCTTTATATAGGTCCAAAACAAAGTCTCTCTCTTTTTCCGTCAAGTCGTCAAGGGGGATTTCCTCTAAATGTTTGCAGTAAAGGCAGCGGAAAATCACTGTCCCCTTCCCAAACGAATAAAAGCCCCAATTTCTTTCGTGCTTTCCGGTTTTGCATTTAAGCCAGCGATACCATTTTTTTATTTGCATAACTCATCTACAATAAAAAGCGGGAGCGGCTTTTGCCTTAAAGAACGAAACACACCCATCAGGCGAAATTTGTAAAAGAATTGACCGCTCCCTGTGAAATGCAATAAAGACAAACCGAAGCGAGCGAATCTGATAACAAAACACCTTGAGCTTGAGCTAAATAAAAAGGTGAAAAATGAGCGCATCGCTCCGGCCTGCCAAAATGCAGTAAAAAATGGGAGCGGCTTTTGCCTTATGAAAAAGACCGAAACATTCATCAGGCGAAATTTGCGGAAGAAATGACCGCTCCCTGTGAGATGCAATAAAAAAAGCAGGGCCAGTGACCCAGACGCCCACACCCAAAGCTCCAAACCTACCAGCCCCGCCAAGAATAAAAGCCCTACAAAGCTATGGATACCGGCTGGGGGGGAGACCGGACATCGTCGTAGGGCTTTTTGTGCTACCTTATTATGATTCTGTTTAGGTCTATGATTGTCGTTGGTATCCATAGCGTTTTGTATTATATCTTACTATATCGGCAAGGTCAAATAAAATCTGAAGTTTTTTGAAAATAATTCAAGATTTATTTTTCCACTATTATTGTGCCATTTTGCCTGTTTTGGCCGAATCTGTGTATATTCGGCTTATGAGGATGGCTTGTGCTGCGTTTTCTTTGGCCGGCCCTACCTACGATACCCCTTTTATACTGTTTGCTCCTGATGCAGGTTAAAGCCGCCCCCCAAAAACGCCGACACACCATAATCAGATTTATTGAAAGGTCAGAGAATGTTTGAGTTGATATTGTTCGTTATACTTGTCTGGTTTGTGGTCCACACGATTATCATCTACATCCGCAGGCTGAAAGTCAGGAAATTGGCTGACAGAATCATCAGTGGCAACCAGGCAGCGTCCGAGAAGACAATCTACGAATGCTTCACCTGGCTGCACAACACAAACAACTGGCTGAACGGCAAATCAGAACAGGATGGATATCGAGTAGAGCGACTGAGTGAAATGCGCAAGGAAATGGAACACCCTCATAATCAGGTTTAGAAAGGTTGCGAACTATGCGAAAATGGATTTTGCTTTTTGTCGCTCTGTTGCAACTACTATGGCAAATCCAAACGTTCTCCCACGCTGTCCATTGCGATAGGCCAGGCGTGATATGCCAGGTAGCACAGCCAGACGAAAATTGTCAGGGCGATTATGATTCCAATGATTCGCACGATTCTCATAGCTCGACTACCACAAAAAAGTAGGGCCAGCGAGCAAAGCTCCAAGCTGGCCCTGGAAGGAAATAGCAAATGCTAAAAAACGGGGCAGCCAGCGGACACCGTTTTGCAGGAAAGCTCAACAGCCACGCCAGCCGCCCACCCTGCAGGAGAACCAGGGAAGCCACCTCATCAGCCACCTGGACCACCGCCTGACACTGTTTCTTACCAGAGCCAATGCTCTGCAAAAAAGTCCACAAGATAAAAACAGCTAACCGATTTTATATTTGTTCCTCTTTAGTGATTTCATAAATTTCAGCCACTTGTCCTCATCTATTACCTCTTGCACCTCAGGGTCGAGCCAGATTTCCTCAAGCCGCTTTATTATCTCTTTAATATCAAGCGGTTTAATCTGGGTTGGCTGTTGTTCGGCCGGCGCAGCCTGGTAAAGGGCTTCCATAAGACCGAAACCCTGGCTCATACTTTGGCCGTAACCGGCGGCGAAAGTTTTTGTCCAGCCAGCTATCCAGAGCCAGTCTTCCACAAAGAGAGAAAGGTCGTTCATATCAACATCATTATCGTCATCCAGGCTGAAATCAGGATTGTCGGTTTGCCAGGCATTAGCAAATATGGCGTAATCAATGAAGTTGACTGTGCCGTCATTGTTGAAATCGGCATCTCTATAATCATACTCATCGGCACCCATATCGACAATACTGTTTCCATCGCCGTCGCCGTCTATCACTCGGTCTTCGCCGTCAATGTCTGTCGTGGGCAAGCCGCCGATGGGTGTATTCGTTCCTGCGTCGATACAGGGCGAGTTTGGACCAAGATGATAATCATTAGGGTCATTCGGGTCATAAAAGAGCGGGTCTTCGTCGATATTTTCGCCGCCATCTATTCCGAGCTTTAGGTGCCAATTATCTCCGCTGCCGTTGGAATCTTCTATATCGCAGTAGCTGAAGTTCGGGTCAGAATCCCCCCAGTTATATATCTCGTTACCGTCTCTAACGGCATCGTTGTCCCAGAAGATGCAGTTTGTTATCGTCGGGGAAGATTGCTCGTTGTGCATCCCTCCGCCGTAACCGGCTGAGTTCCCGCTGAAGGAGCAGTTAATCACTGTCGGGGAAGATTCGGTAAGGTTTTGCATCCCACCACCCCATTCCGCTGAGTTCCCGCTGAATATGCAGTTAGTCACTGTCGGGGAAGATTGGTAGTTTAGCATCCCGCCGCCGTACCCCCCATCGGCGGTATTGCCAGTGAAAGTGCAGTTAGTTACATTCGGGTCGGAATATGCATTATATATCCCTCCGGCGTGTGAAGCTGAATTACCACTGAAAATACAATTGGTTATGTTCGGATGGGAGTTGTCACACCAAATCCCACCATCATTATTTGCCTCAATGTTGCAGTTAATTATGTTCGGGTCGGAGTTGTCCCAGCAATATATTCCGCTGCCGTCATTGTTGAGAATCTCACAATTTGTGATATCGGCCGAGGACTGATTTCTAAAGTATATGCCACCGTCATAGCCGTTTGTAATGGTGAATCCGGCCAGTGTCGAGCCGGAGTTGTCGTCAAATGTTACCACATTTGAATCGTTATTTGAGCCATCGATGATTGTTTTGGCCACCACGTCCCAATTATCCGGGTCGGTGCTTCTAACGGTTATGCTTTTGTCAAGAAAGTCGATGTTTTCATAATAGGTGCCGAGCGAAGCTACAATAACTTCGCCATTATTAGCATTGTCAATCGCCGTTTGTATTCCGAAATAAAAGGTGTGCTGTGTGAAATTGTAAACGACACGTATCGGGTGAGGTGTATTGCTATTAGCGTCATTTCCCAGGCCGAGCCGGCCATAATCACCTTTGCCCCAGGTCCATATAGTGCCATCGACATCGATAGCGAGCGAATGCCAGAATCCTGCGGAAATAGCAATGATGTTTTCAAGGTAACCTTCACCATTAAGGCCGACAACTGCTACGGCAGTGGTACACGGGTCATTTGTGTCATTACCGAGTTGGCCGTATTTGTTATCACCCCAGGCCCAGACGGTGCCATTAAGGTCCAAAGCAAGGCTATGGCCTTCGCCCGCCGAGACCGCAATAATTCCTTTAAGATAAGAGTCTGGATTATTGGGGTCCTGCTGACCGGAAAGAACAAATACCGGTGTATTACTGTTGGTCATTGTACCATTTCCGAGTCTGCCGCCGTCAGAATCGTAGCATTGTCCGTTGTTGCCCCAGGTATAAACATAGCCAAGGCCATAATTGGGGTCATAATTCGGCTCCCAGGGAAGACAGGGGTCATACTTCTCCAGAGCCATACAATGGTCCCAGCCGGCGTTGACAGCAACTATATTTTCCAGATAATCTGAACTGCTTTGCTGCTGGCCTTTCAGAACCTGGACGGGAGTATTGGTGTCCTCCGTCAGGCCATTACCGAGTTTGCCGGTTCCTCCCGGGTAGTCGCCGTAGTCTGCTGGCCAGTGGTTACTGCCCCAGGTCCAGACGAATCCATTTACATCCAGTGCCATAGATTGGTTCTCACCAGCGGAAACGGCAATGATGTTTTCGAGAAAGGTTGTCCCCATCTCGCCGCCGCGAACCTTCACAGGTGCAGGTTTATTGGTCCAGATGCCACTTTCACCGTTGCCGAGCTGCCCATTGTAGTTATAACCCCAGGCCCAGACAAAGTTATTGGCATCAACAGCTAAGGAATGTAATCCGCTCCTGCCCGCAGAGATGACAATGATATTTTCGAGATAGCCTGATGGGGTATTCATACCGCCATCGTGAACCTGCACAGGTGTGGCAGATTGTTGGGTACTCGATTTCTGGTTGTCTCCAAGCTGGCCTTCAACATTTCTACCCCAGGCCCAGACAAAGCCGTTTACATCCAGGGCGAGTGAGTGTGTCCAGCCAGCGTCAATGTCGTTGATATTCTCAAGGAAGTTGACGTCATTGGGCCCGTGAACTCGAACAAGTGTCCATTGGTCGTTTGCATCATCACCAATGCCGAGCTGGTAAGAGACGTTGGAACCACAGGCCCAGGGCCATTTGTTCTGGGTAAGGACAAGCGTATGGTTTTCTCCGCCGGAGATGTCTATCGCTCTTGCGTCTTCCTTCCAGTCGGCTGTGGCAGAGATGTTGATGGCAAGTATAACGAGTGATACAAGAATAAGAATTCGTTTGTTTGGTGACATCTTTGTTCCTCCTTAACCAAAATCTTGAGTGAAATATTTTAGCTCCGCTTTCTGAGAAATAAACCACCTAAGCCAAACAACAACATCGTTGCTGGTTCCGGAACGGCAGAAGTCATATGTGCCCGAATCCAGAAGGTTCTATGTCCTCCAATGATAAAAATATTTTCTTGCCAGTCCTCCAGAACCGGAGCGGTTGTGGGAAGCTCTATACTTGACAGGGCAGTGGCAGAGTAGTCTCTAAGTCCCCAAGAAATGTAGTCAACCGAAGTACCATTGAAAAGAGGTAGGTTGTTATGGCTTATCAACCAGTAGCCATCTTGCAAACCGCCCGACGTACCGTCGTTAATAATACCCACAAGGAACTCAACATTCGCAGGATTCGTCCTGAAAAATATCAGTTTTGTTTGGGGCGGGGCTATCACTACAGATATACCGCAGAGAGTGGCAGACTGTTCATATCGTCCTACAGTGGGATATGATGGACTTGAATCCGGCGTTGTAGATTCGTAGGTGTATGCGCCGATTATGATGTCGCCGGGGTTGATTTGGCCTTCCAGAAGATTGTACGGGTCGTTGACAGAATCTATTTCAGCTTCAATCTTTATTGTTATCAGTGCTGCTTCAGCCGGCGGTACGGAAAGAGCCAACATACAGATAATTATTGATATGGTTGCACCTTTCATAATTTGCTCCTTTCCACTTCTGTTCTTTCTTTTGATATCCTGGGTTGTGTTGTTTGGTTGTCCACTAAAAGCAGTATAGTTGATTCGTGTCTGCGTGTCAATGAAAATCAGAAAAAAATAAAAAAAATCTTACCTTGAAATCTGTGAAATTAGGGGTATAATTGAGATAATTGAAGGGATTTGAGGTAAATATGACAAAAGTATGGTTTATGCAAGATTGTAACGATATGAGAGTCGCTGAGGTTTTCACAACAAAAAAAGCAGTTATAGAAAAGGTTAAGCAAACCTATGGACGAGGCCGGTTCCATTATATCAGAAAAGATATAGGGCAGTATTTTAGGCTTCTTGATGATAAGCATAAGCCAGTTTGCTATATCGAGCAAGTTCCTGTTCGGAAAATAAAAAGGTAAATAATGACAATACCTGGATTTGAAACTTGGAAGTGTCATATCTGCGGCAAAGTTTGCCCAGATGCAAGCATCTCTGTTTGCACAAAACCCCTAATAGTAAACGGCCAAGTTCTCGGTGAACAGAATGTACGCTATTGCAACGATAATCCAGACTGTCGGGAAAAAGCAAAGGATTATAGCTTTGTACCTTACACACTACACACTATGAGGTGCTCTTCTTAATCAACTCTCCAATTTTTCCATAAATCCGCTTGCGTTCTGAAATCAATTTTGCCTCTTGTAGCCTTTTCCAATACAGGGACAGATATTTTGTGCTGATATAGTTATACCTTTTTCTTTTTCTGCCGAGTTCACTTCCCGCTACGATTTTGCCCGATTGATACATCCTGTTGAGACGCTCTTTTTCTTCGTAAAATCTTTGGATGGATTCTTTCGGTGCAAATGGGTCACGAACAAATAAAGTCCCGATTACAGGCCAGTCGGCAGGTTGTCTTTCTTCTGGGGCTTTGGTAATGATTCCGGCTATGCGCCCGGGTCGGCGATAGAGACCTCCCGAATAAGAGTTAAGTGCATACTCTATCTGCGCTGGCGAAACGTTGAATATTTTGCCTATGGCTTTGCAAAACTCGGTAGTGTAATGTTTATACTGGTCTTCTGGCAACTTTCCTTCAACTGACGGGGGAATTATCGCTCGGCCCGCCCAATCCTTATTGCTTCGCAAGTCAAGATATGGGCCTATCGCTGCGGGCCAATCGAACAGAGGTTTTACATCGGCGTTATAAACTTCACCGAGAAAATCACTAATTTTTTGGGGGTCTAAATTATAAAGGGCATCCAAAATCGTAACCGGCATACTCTGAAAGATGTGGCCCACCAAAAACGGAACAGGAATACGGAAAATGTAATCAACTTCCTCGCCCTGTTTGTATTTTGTAATCACTCGTCCAAGAATCGGTATTTGTTTGGCCCGCTTAAAGATGGGAATATGGATATTATTCGCCTTCTCCCAGGGCGGTAATTCCTTCCACCATTCCTCATCTTTGTTCAACCACCATATTCCGATCGCAGGTAAAGTCAGAGCAGCAAGACCCCACAAAGCAGCTTGCTTTGCTCTATCACCAGTAAAAGTCCGATAGACTTTCGATGGGTCTTGCGCATTGGCGTTCCAGAAAGGAATCATTCCGTTGAGCCATCTACCATAGAGACCAGCCCGGCGATAATTGATGGTCTGGTCTGACGCCATCGCAAAAGCATACACGATAGCATCCGGTGATGGTTCGCCGCCCTGTGGCTGATGTTTTTCCATCCAGTCCTTTAATGCCCGCTCAAATTCCTCAATCCTCAATCCCGACTCCGGTATTCCAAAGAGCTTTCGCAAGACAATAATAGGATGTTTGACTGTTTCAATAGTATGTTCTCCAACCGTGTTGCTAAGTGCCGAGCCTCTTAAATGCTGTATGGAAGTTCTATCTTGTCCTAAATATCCTGAAATCTGACCGCCGATATCAGTGAATCTCTCTGCCGCTTTATTTGGCTCTATTCCTAATGCTTTTGCAAGCCCGGTATTTGAAAGGTCTTTGGCTACTCCTTTTACAAAAGCCGCTGGCCCCCTGGCATATCTGGCCTTTACTACGGTATCCATAATATCTCTTATAGGATTTCGGACCAGGCCGAAGGCGGCGTGAATACCAGTAGCACCTAAACGACACAATCTACAGGCTTTGCCAAGTATCAGATTGAAGGCTTTCGGCAACTGGAACTGGTCAAGAGATTCAAGAACCCTGTAAAGCTCAGGGGCAATTTCAAACCACTGTCTCTTACCATCCACGCCGATTATTGAAATGATGTGTTCTTTGCCTAAAAAGATAGGCGAATTGCTAAAGACAGTAAACATCGCATCATCAAGTTCGCCTGGTTCGACATCAATACCCAAATCAATTAACTGTTTTTTGAGTTGTGAAGCATTAAATGTAGTGGCCTTCATTGGCGGCGGGACTCTTTCTATTAAACCTGAAAGACCAGGGGTTTTCTGCTCAACTTCTACAAAAGCACGGGCTATAAGTGATTTATGGGCTATCGAAATCATTCGGCGGGTTTGGGTTATCATAGATTCTATCGGGTCGTCAATACCCCTGCCGGAACCCGTGATTTTATAGACGCCTTTGCCCCGTCTTATTAGTCCCCGACCAACGCCTCTCGGCGTTCTTCGTTTCTCCCCGGGCGCAAAGCTCCGCAAAAAGGGGACATAAATAGGATTAAGCTCTCTCATCTGTTTTGCAGCTTCTTCTTCGAGGCCGCCGGCCTGAACAAGATAATCCAGAATCCTATGGTTCCACTCGGTCAGTTCGTGAGCTGCTTTTCTCCATTGTGGGGAATCGTATTTCTTGAAGATATAGACAGCATCTTCTATATCAAATCCCGATTCGATTTCTCTGGCATTTAGATTTATCGCCCTGGCCGCTACGACATAGCGAACAAAATCCTTTATCTGGTGTGCTACTGGTTTTAGAACTGCACGCAGAGACTTTCCGGTAGGATTGCCCCAAAGGTCTATGGTGTGTTCTTCCACCATCGTTATCGCCCTCGCACCTTCGGTCTGCGCGAAGAATTGATATAGAAATCCAGGGTCTTTACTGCCGAACCAAATGCTTCTTGCAGGAATGTTCTCGTGTAAAGCTCTCTGTATAGGCGCTGATACATCGGTAAACGCCGTCTGGAACCACAGACTAAACCTTTCTTTCCAATTCTTTTCAGGTCTTAATTTCTGGCCTATCTGCGAATCGAACCTGGCCTCGGCGCCCTGCTCTTTCCATTTGTCTATCATATCACGGGCGGTGTGGAGAATATCCGCTATCTCGGCATTGTCTTTCAGATAGCTTTTCTCAAAAAATTGAAGCATCTGGGGCGCTTCTTTTTTAAGGTCAATGGCTCCGGTAAGCCAGCCGAATACAAACTCGGCGTAGCCTTCCATCTTATAACCTTCTTTGGGTCTTTTCTTTCCATAAACTGCTTTACCCAATCTGACGAGCTCGGCACCCAGGCCGTACCAGGCGTGTGACATCTTTACACTGGCTTTGTTATTGAAATATATGTCAATATGATGTCCAACTTCGTGTGCAGCCACTCTGAGACTATTGACATTTTTCAATCGTATGCCGCGAGTCCGCTGATTATACCAGCCAGGCTTTTTCTTTCTGAAAGTCGCTATTCCTCTAATGGGAATACCAAAACTTTTGCTCAAAAATTGAATTATTTGTCTTTGTGAAATATCCGCAGGCCTGGCTACTCCGCGCTGCAGTGCTATTTTTATTTCTTTGGCCGGCTCAGCGAATCCTACCGCTTCGCCTCTATCACGGTGAGCGTTATTATATTCCCTCGCCGTTTCAGGAGCAGCATCATCGCTTTTTATCGCATTGCCCCTGCTTTTCAGATAGTTCAAAACATCAAGAAGTATGTCAGCACTGAAATCGGCCCTCATTGCCTGTCGCCAGGTCTCAAATTCGCCGACCAATTCTTTAAGACCTGTATCGCCAAAATATTTCAAACCACGAGCTTTGGATTTTGGCACTTCAATATAAACGCTGTTAGTTGCAACTTTGATTATTCGCGCTTCGCCCATTTTCAGATGTGCTGTTCCCGTTGGTTGTTCCATTAGATAAGCCGCCGCAGCTTCGGGTATCATATTAACCGAAGACGGAAGGTCGTAAGCAGGGTCATAAGTCTTTGGTAACAACAAGCCCTGTCTTCTGCTTCCATCGGCCATTGTGTAATTGATAACCTTTGGCCGGACTTGTTTACCTTTTTCACTATCACCCACCAGAACACCCATTGCGGCTATGATGTTACCATTGGCTATGTAGCGCTCCTCTTTTTGGTCAGCGGGAATATTAAAGTATTTGTCAAGATTGCCGTAAAAAGACTGTGAATTATGAAATTGCCCCAAAGAGATAACAGCCGTCCGGGCAGGATGCGGAATTGCAATTCTAACCCGAATATTACTCGGCGCCGCTGGATTGATTGCGTATTCCTTCTTGCCGAAAGAATCTATGATTTCCAAAAGGACAAAAGGATTACCCTCGCCATCGGCGCGGACAGAGGACAATTTGAGATAACGCAGCATATCTTTCCCTTTCTCCTGGGCATTGACAGAACTTTGTCGTACCTTTTTGCCCTTGCGCTTACGAGCTGCTTGATATTCTCCCCAGGCGGTATCAATTCTCGTCCTCATATACTCCATATAAGCACTTGGAGTTGATAAATTAGCGGCCTCAACTACCTGCTGGACCTCATCTTTAATCTCAACAGTAGTCATTGGCCGGCCTTCGAGAACTGTGCTCATCTTGTCCAAAGTGGCCGGCTCTTGAAAGATATTGCCTGGCTCACCTACGAATATAGTCTTGGAATCTACCAATTCGGCTTTGTAGTCCTTGTCGGCGCTGACAAGCTCGTTTTGGTCTGTTTTATTAAGAAGGTCAATTAGACTATTGAATGTCGGCTCGGCCCACTCATAAAATTCCTGCTGCTGGTCTGTGGATAACAAGGCAAGTCTGCCCGTAAAACGTCTTGCCACCTTATCTTCATTCCAGGGGCCGTGATAATTGCCTTCGGACATCGCATTGGCATATTTACTAATTTCAAGGTCTAATCCCATCTGTTTGAGAATATCGGGGTTCTGAATGATATACTGGGCCGTGATGTACTCACCATACAAATTGAGAATATCCGGTATTTCTTTCTGCTGATAGGCACCCTTTGTTTTTGCAGAAGTATTTGCATTAAGCGAGCGCATCTTGTTCTCAAGAATAGCCGCAGGTCTTATCTCAGACGGAAGTGCGGTCATCAGGATTTTATATTCAGGGTCAATTACCTGGCCTTTGCGATTGATGCGTCCGAGAATCTGGACGAATTTGTTAATATCTGCCGCAGGTTGAGCAACTATCATTACCCGCTTCTCTTGATTTTTGAAATCCCTTGAGGCGTGAGCACTCATTCCCTCGGCGCCTGCGACATTGACAACGAGAACTTCGGTGGAGCCATTGTTGTAATCATATACTATACTGGTTTTGTCGCGCTCTTTTGCAGGTCGATGGGCTAATTCGTATTCGTTTTTCCCTTTTTTGATTAGTCGGATTTCACGACCTGTTATTTCTCCGACTTTGTGGCCTTCGGCCTCAAGTCGGCTGATAATCTCGTCAATGGGGGAACCCGGCAAGTCCAGCTCCATTTCTTTTATATCGTTTTCAGCCCTATGAAATGCGTCTTGAGCATCCAATGGCAATTCTTCAAGCGGAACCTTGATAACTTCAATATCGCCCCAGCCGTGTACAATGGTGTAAGATAGGGTGTTGCGGAGCATATTGAGCAGGACTTCACGATAATCGAAATCCTTAATAATATCACCGGCGTTAAGTCCGTGCTGTTCAACATAGCGTTTCAGAAAAGAACCCATTGTATTCTCTAAGGCTATGATGGGGCGCTGGCCGGCCTGTAGTGCTTGTTTTGCCTGTTCTATGGTTTCGTCTATTTTGAGTGTAAGTAGCATCTGTTTGATGGCATTATGGCTGACTGCGGCAAAGTTCGTATGGCCGACAGTCATAGCCGGCCCCCTGCGTCTTTTGGCTTGTGCCTTCGCTTCCTTCTTTACAGGGTCAACAATCACTTTTGCGAAGTAATTGTCAAATGCAATTATATCTCTTAAAACAGATGTAACCCTGTCTGCTCTTTCCGCGTCTCTATCAAGATGTCGTGCGTCAATAGTCGTTTCATATTTGATACCGGAAAAATCCAGTTCAGTCCGTATATAGGAATTGGCGCGGGCCAGAGCAGCGGCAATAACTTCTTGATACGGCTCACCACCGGTCTGAACAGCATCGAGCATATTTTCAGTATCGCCATCAAAGGCATCCAGAAGTCCCGTCCGGGCATATAAAGCCATAGTTTTGGGCGTCTTTGCGTAAGTGGCAGAACTGAATAAAACTCCCGCTGAATGAGGAATCAGTATCTCTTTGAGATATTCACCGGTTTGACTCTCGCCGGCGGCGTTGTGTGATTCGTCAAGAATAAGTAAATTGCCAGGCATAAGAGTTGCAAGCTGCGCTCGCTGCTTGCGCGTTTCGGTGTTAATCTGGTGATAGGTGGATAAGACTAAATTATAGTCTTTTGTTTGTATTGCCTTGTGAATTGCCTGGTCCGCAACAGCTCGGTTGCCGTGTTGTTTAACTATCACTCTATTTTGCTGGTCTTTAATATCAACGTCAGCGTTCATCATCAGTGGCTTGATTTGGTCTTCGGTTAATCCGACATCAAATAAGTCTCGAAAGAAATCAGTAAATAAATGTTTACCGGAAGTGAAGAATATCGGTTTTCGCCCGTTAATGATTTCTCGCCTAACAATACCGGCGGCAACCCTGCCTTTTCCCACTCCGGTCTGATGGCCTACGACCATAGCAGAACGCTTATCAATTTTATCCAAAGCTAATGCAATAGAATCTACTTGTGAGGCCGATAGATGCTCCCACATCCTCTCGTTTGATTCATACTGTAATTGCTCCCTGACATATTCATCTATATCGCCGACATTTTGTTTGAGATTTTCAAGAGCAGCAGTAACGTGAGGTTCAAGATAAGTAGGAATGTTCTCATTTGGCGCTGGTGCTTTTGAGGATGGTTTGTATGGGATTTGAAGTTTGCCTAACGCAGAAGGTCCCACCACTCCCACAGGCTTACGCTTCTCAACTCGTTCAACTTCTGGTTCTCGTTCAGCTTTGCGAACTGCGGGTCTTTCCGGGCGTTCGCCAGGAGCTTTCTCTTTTGAGGGGGCTTTGCGGTCAGGTAAAACAGGCTTTGCCAAACGAAATGGTTCTGGCTGTACCTCTCGCTCGCCAGCAGGAACTCTAACAACTCGTCCCCTGGGTCTTCGTTCAGCAGGGCGTCGTTCAGTAATTCGTTCACCAGGCCTGCGCGCGACCGCCGGTCTTTCGCCAGCCGGTTCAATCGGCTCCGCAGCAGGTTCTCGTACCGGCTCCAACTCTTCGGCGGGCCGCCTTTCAATTCGACCCCTAAGACCCTCAGGGCCGACAGGCTTCTCTCTGGCGGCGGGATATATAATTTCCGGCTCATCTGCCAAAATCTCCTTCATCTTATTATACGCTTCTTCCCAGGTATTTGCACGGAAAATTCCTTTTTTGGGGCCATATTTTTCAGATTTTTTTCGACCGTGAATTGCTATAACCCTTACGGGCCACGCAGCTCCCTGTCTGCGGTACAAATCCCCCGCTACTTCAAAGTCCCCTGTAACGTTATAATGGCTGTAAATGTAGTTTCCAAAGACCCATTCAGGGGTTGAATACCTACCCATTTTCTTGGGTGCCGCTATTATCATTACCGCCCGGCCTTCATCTTTCATCGCTTTTAGATTCTCGGCGGCTATGATATGCTCAATGTGAGATAGCTTGAATTTGTCATAAGGAACGGTCTTGTGTTTTCCAAAAGGCGGATTCATTATGACGGCATCAAAGCTCTTTTCGATTTTAGGTGATATGGCTCGTGCATCTTTTTGGCTGACCTGGTAATAGCCTTGTGAACGTAATATTTCCGCTCTGGTAGGGTCAAGTTCATTGACAACGGTCATATTCGGAACGGAACCGATCGTAAGCATACCCGTACCGGCTGTTGGCTCATAAATCATTGTGTCAGGTGTTATATGTGCAAGCTCATTAGCTATGAAAGCCAATGGTGCCGGCGTGGAATATGCCTGCCTTTTGATTGAAATTCCTGTTCGAGCTGCAAGGATGGGCTGACGCTCGTATAATTGCTGTAAACGTCTAAAGGTTTCATCAGGCTGTCCTCTATTCTCCTCGACAATGCTCCTGGCTGCCCTTACAAGGGCCAATTCCATCGCTTCCTGTACTCTCTTGTGGGAGTAACCCTTTTCGGGCCTTAACTCGGATTCCGAAACACCTAATTCCTCAGCCACCCATTGCTTGACCTGCCTGTTGTCAATCGGTGCCTCTATAGTCTTTAGCCGTTCCGAAAACCTGTCCGCAAGGCCGATTACATTGATGTTATCAACAGTGCCGACACCAGGCTTTTCAGCGGGCGGCTTTACTATGATGCCTTTTGGTATCGGTCTCGCAGGTGCAACCTTCTCAACGGCTCGGATTTTGGCCTCTAAATCCGCACGGATTTTATCAAGTTGGCCCATCACTTTCTTGTGTTCGGCGGTATGACCTACGGGGTCAGTTTCCTCTATCTCCATCAGCTTGTCTTCAAGGTCTTTGAACTCTTGATTAGCGTTGGCCACATATTCTAAAACGGCATCCTCTAACAATTCCGGCTTATCTCCTACTTCGGCCCAATAATCATCAAAGGCTTTTTTCGTGAGCTGCCCCTCTACAGTCGGCTCGGCTTTCTCTATGGCTTCTTTTAATTTTATAAGTTCTGTGGTATCGCTCGTTCCAATAAGTTTTTCTGTTTCCTCTCTACTCATAAACTCATTTGTGTCAATGCGAACGAAACCAACCTCTGCAACATCCTCTACAGAAATGTTTTCAGGCAAAGCGTGAACGTGGCCCGTTGAGATAATACGCCCATCTTTCAATTTGAAGCCTGCCTCTATCAAGTTTATTACCTCATCACTTACAGGGGCTTTTATTTCGGCAGTTGGCTTGGCTGGGGCGAGGGCCTCTTGTGCCCATTCCTCGGTTTTGTAACTTTCAAGAACGTGGCTGGGGACGGGTTCGCCTTTGGCTAAAGCATCTTCGACCGCAATCTTGTGGACACTAAGCGCAGCTTCTCGATTTTTGCCTTCCGTTCTGCCGTATATTCTTTGAAAGTCAGGCGTGGCTTCGTATTCTTCCCTGGTCATTTTCCACAGTTCTTCGGCAGGCTCGGCGGGTTCGATTTCCTCGCCTTCGGCAGTGTATCTCTTTTCCGATATCACTTCCGGCACTACTCCTTCTTTGGTGATTGGAATACGTGCTCTGGTGACTTTGAATTTGGGTTTCACTTCTGCTGCTTTTTCAACGGCGGGCTTGAGAACTAAAACACCATCAGGAATTTCGGCGATTATTTCACCACCAACAACAGCATCCGTTACTTCTTCTGGTTCGCCATATCTTGCTGCTGTTTCCCTGTCCCTGGCAACCCAAACAATATCCTTTTCAGGACGCTTTTCTAATTCTGCAATTTTTTCTTCTGAGACCCCTAAATCATTTCCCAGGTCCTCCTGCTCATATCTTACAACATCAGCAGCAGTTTCTCCTTTGATAACCAAACCAGTTTCGGCCCTGTATGCTTTTCCTTCATATTTTTTGCCTGCGGTCGGCTCGGCGGCTATTGTGGGTGGTTCTTCAGAGGGTTTAATATATTTTGGTTCAGATATAGTAACGGGCATAATCAAACCTGCTTTTTGGCGGCCTGAATATATAGCTGCTGGCGCATCTCCTTTTTTGAATGTTAGTCTGAAATTAGGGATATGTTTATCGAGATAATCGTAAAAATCTTTATCTATTCCAATTTCTACGCCTTCTGCATTACGCAAAACATAAGAAGGTTTATAATCAAGGTTTGCAACTCCAACGATACCTACTGAAAAACTCCCTTCATCTTCGGGATATATATCTTTAGACGACAATTCCCTGCCAGAAGGTTCTGCATCAATTCTTTCTTTGACTTTGGGTGGCACAAACTCTTTCTTTATAAGCCATACACCATTTGTGTATTCGCCTTCTTTTGTTATTATTCGGGTATCGCTTTTTGGCAGGAATTTGTTTATGCTTGCTGGTTTTGATTTTAATAATTCTTGTAATTCAGGCTCTATTGGTTCTGTTACTTCTGTTGGTTCTACCACAGGGAGTTTTGGGCCAGCAATGGGCGGCTCAGGCGTTATTTCGGGTACTTCTGCGGCAGGTGGTACTATTTGGGATTCAACGATTTTTCGCCTTGCTAATCTACCCTCGGCCATTGTAAGGCCATGCCCTGGTAAGCGGGTGATAAACGCTGTCCCTGCGCCAATCGCACCGGCACGTTTCCAACCCGCCCACGTTTTCGGGGCTTGGCCTGTATAGTCAGGATACCGTTGCTTCATTTCAGCAACGGCTTTTTGAAGCAGCTTGTTTTGCAGACCTTCCTGCGAGATTTCCTCTAATCCTTCAACGGCATCGCCACCAATTTCAATCAGTATCTTTTTGACGATTGTTTTCTGGGCTGGTCTGGCAAGCCTTCGATATGAACCCAAAACAAATAACCATTGGGCGTACTCTATTGTCCCGCTGCCGAGTCCATAAATTCGTGCATATTTTTCGCTGATGTCTTTATCAATAGCAAGATTCTCCGCTTCGTCCATAAAGCCACCAGCTTCCATTGCCACCAAAGGCACAGCTCCGCCGAGATGCTTTATTACCCCACTTGTTATCTTGGCAACAATAGGCGCAGTTCCAACGTCTGTCGGGTCGGGGCCGCCGGTAACTAATGCTGCCGCCGCACCAACAGCAGCACCAACAGGTTTACCAACGACCTTTCCTAACATTCGGCCCGCTTGCGTGATGAGCATAATAGGGACTTGGGCTCCCACATTAGCAGCCCAAGCATTTATCGTTTCAGGCAGGTATTTCTTTTCGACCTTCCACCACTTCTGGTCGTCTCCTATCGGCCAGAGTTTGCCTCTGGCAGCTTGCTCGATTTCCTTTGCTATTACAGGGTCTCTTTGCGATTCAAGATAAAAACTTGCCTGCTGCATTAAGGGGTCTAATCCAAGACTTTTGCCTGGCGTATAAACTTGAGCACCACGCAACATCATTGCCGGACGGCCAGCAAGTTGTTGTATGAACGACTTACCGAACAAACTAAACGGTTTTGCCTTAACGGTCGGCTCGGCAATACGAGTAAGGTCTGGGATTTCGGGCGGTCTTATATCTCTTGGCGTAGTTATATATTCGGGGCGAGGCAATTCAGGAGCTATCACGGGCCTTTCGGTAGGAACTCTCGCAGCAGGGGGCATCCTGGGCGGTTCTGGGGCTATTGTGGGGGCTGGTTGGTCAATACGGGTAAGCTCTGGAGCTTCTATAACCTGGGTTACTGCGGGCGGCTCTGGCCTGAAAGCAAACTTTTTTTCAATCGGCCTGAAGTCAAACTTTCGTTCTGGCTGAAAATCAAATCTTGCCATTTCAATCTGTAATTACTTGATAGCCTGCTTTTACGGCCTCTGCTATCTGGCTTGAGGGCAAAGTGCCTATCGTTCCATCAGGGGCTTTTACTTTTACTCTGTTGGGCTTAGTTTTTCCTGCACGGATTTGGTCAAGACGATTTCTATAAACTTCGAGTTGTTGAGCGTAATAGTTTCGGCGCTCCGCATATTCTTTGCCTTCTAATGGCTCGTTTAAGGGAGTATAGGTTGCTGCCAAAGCTCTCTCGATAGTGTGCATTATGCTAATCACGTCTTTTTCCGTGAGGTCGTCATCTTTTTCTTTTGTTGCCAAGCCTTTTCCCTCTTCAAATGTTAAAAGCCCTTCATCGACCATTCTCATAATTGGCGAAAGCGTAGTTGTTGGGCGTTCCCAATACGCCTTCCTCGCCTGCTCGGCTGCCAATCTCCCTTTTGCCTGCTCAATTTCAAGTTCAGTAGGAAATTCAGGTGCGCTAATCGGTTTGTGAGTAAGCGTTACACCCCCAGGCATCCTTCGGGTTACTGTGGTTTCGTATCGTGGCAATGTGGGCGCTTCTGGACGTTCTATCGCATATTGTTGTCTTGCTCGGATTGCCCGCAAATTCGGCGGCAATACTTTTTCAAGGCCAGCGACTTCTTCCTCGAAACTTGGCGGTTCAGGATATTCACGTCTTGTAAGGTCTGGCGGTATTGCACCTTTCGGCCCCGTCAACCAATCAGCAATTTTAGCGCCTTCTATTGTAGTTTCTCGCCTTTCCCAAGCCTCTTTGGTAGGAGTAAATCTCGCCCTGCGCCTTGCTCTTATACCTGCGACTTGCTCTGGTGTTGCACGCCCTCGACGTAACATCCTCAAATCAATAGACCTGCCAACCTCTCGTCTTGTTCGTGGCATTCCAGTGTATCGATAGGTTGGCGCAAGGTCAATGGTCTCACCTGGCAATACCATCCCTTCAGCCCTACTTTGCTCGTATAGTTCCTGCATTCGTTGTGTCTTTTCAGCTTTTCTTCGTGCAGCCATTTCATCAGCGTATTCCTCAATTTCGTAGGGACTCATCTCGCTTGGCTGAATACCTGCAAATCTTAAACTTGGCGGTTGTGCCTTGTAATCTTCATAAGTTAAATCAGGTGTTACCTTAAATTCATCCGGCCACATATACCCTTCTTCTGGTATAGGTTCCCGTAACCCTTTACGGATTTGTTCTAAATCTTGTAATCTTTCCGCTTCTGGCAAATCTCTCCATTTTGTTGGGGTAATGCCTGCTTCAAAAGCAGCACGATAATCATATCTGTGTCGTGGGTCTTCGGGATTTCTAATATTATATCTTTTAAGGTAATCCTCATAGCCTAATTCCGGTGCGACTCTTGTCGGCACCTCTCCTGGTCGTGGTGCAAGTGCTGTGGGCGTGGCTGCTTCAAGTATAGGCGGTTGTCCTGCTCTTGTTAAGTCAGGCGGTTTCATTAAACGCCTTCTTATTCGCCTCAAGGGAGCATCGCCAAATAGGTCGGGCGGCGAATACCATCGTCTTGAAAAACCATTCATAATGTTATCCTTTAATAATACTCATCTTCATACATCTTTTTGCGCCTTCGTCTCTGCTGATACAAATCATAAGGGTCGATACTTGGATACGGTTGGAAGCGGGGATATTGATAAGCACCGATACGTGGCATTTGTCCAACACCAGGCGGTGTTTTGAATCTCTTTTCAAACAGACCGTAAGGTTGTGAACGCATCTGGCTCCTCACTCCACCGCCGGCGGGGGGTAAACGCCATTCGCCAGTAGTGTAATCTATCGTGGCACCGAATACCGGCTCCGCCATAGCACCGAAGCGTCCCCTGCTTATCCCACCTAATCCTCGCTCTGCATAAGTGGCCGCTCCTGGCTGCCGCCAGGGTACTTTGAAAGAGCTGCCAGGCCAGAAAGTCTGGGGACTTACCGTACTTACGCTGGTTCCTAAACCGCTAACTCCCGCCTGATAACCCATCTGTCTCATAGGGTCTGTCGCCGGTGCTTGTCGGGTTATCATTTTCGGGCCGGTCAGAGCACCTTTAGGTAATACCCATCGAGCGGTAAGGTCTTTCCCTTCTCCAAAGTATCTCTGTAAATGCGGATACATCCCTGCCATTTCTTCGGGCAATTCAAATCTCGGCATTGACTTTTCTGCCATAACCTTGCCAGTTTTGGGGTCAGTAATATATTTTACTGGCTGGGATTCGAGGCGCCTTCTCATCTGATTAAGAATATCGTAAGGGGAATAATACGGCTCCTCGTCCTCTTCCCATTCGCCTTGAGCGTAGTAAGGGATAGCACCGCCAGGGCCTCCTCTCATACCCATATACTTATAGCCATAGGGGTCGAGTTCTCTTTTTGGAAACCTAACAAATCTTCTTTTTGTTACGGTAGGGCGCCCCCAATCATCTTCACCGCCAAATATATCACGCCAACTTCTATTATAAGCCATTTTACCATTTCCCTAACTTACAATGTTCATCTTCAACTAAAATCTTCGCGGGAATAAAACACCAGCACTCCTTACACCAATCGTGCGGGGTTCGTTTATTACATTCATTACACTCCGCTCTTCTTTCTCTTGACCATACGGTTGTAAATCCTGCCGCAAGCCGTCGGTATCCGAGAGCTATATTTTTGAGTTTCTTAATTGCCTTACATCTACATCCCATTACCACCCTCCAGGAATAGTCCAAGCCGCCTCACCGCCATAACCTCGATACGAAGAACTACAATCTCCTATTCCAAGTTGGTTAGGAAGAGGATTGGAGTCGTCCCCTGAGTCCGAAAACGGCTTTATAAAAACCCAATAAAGAGGTGGATAAACATTTGCTCTTATAAGAATGCGAACTTTCTTTTCAACCGGGTGCCACGAAAAGAAACATCGCCAATCTCCGTTGGTACAATAATAACCACAAGCACCAGTGTAACCATATTCACTTACACCACCAAAAATGAAATTATTAAAAGTTCTATTGGGGTCGGAAGGCCAAGCAGGTTGTCCATCACAATGAGTTATCCCACTAAAAGTAACAGAGATACCAGCTCCTCCAGCACACTCATAATACGTCTGCACCTTTACTATACCACCGTCAAGTATAGTTTTTATTTTGTTGCCGTCTGAGGCATCTTCTTGTACTTTTAGCCCCATTGTCATTTCATCCTTATGAACAGGCACACGCCTTAGAACCCATAAATAAACTCGGACACGCCCAGACTGTCCCTATTCCTCCCGACGCTTTTCTGTACTTGGTAGCTACTATTGGGTTTCCATCTACAAGGCGAGGCACAGCGGCGTTCAAATTTCCACCGCCGATAATATTGATAGGGACAGAAATTGTTTGCCCCGAACCATCAGTCTCACTAAACCAACAAGATACGGATGTAACCGCACCAGGAGTTATCTGTACCCACGCTTTTGCAGTTTGGCCCACATTAAAAGAATCAATACACCACCATTTCCCCGTCCCCGCCTTATAAACAACCATAAAATCCTGGTCATTCGTCAAAAGAGGTACTGAAACGTCCAGATTATCTCCTCCTGTATTACAATAAACAGTTATATTAGAACCCGCTCCCGTTGTAATTTCATTACCGAGATTGTCAAACAAATTAACCTGAATAGTTTGGGAAGAACCTGCCGCACTCCTTGTTCTTGCCTGCCGAACATTTATACTATCAAATAAAGGTTTCACTATATTACTGAAGTAACTTTTGGCACCAACATTGACATTTTGCTTAAAATATTGATTGATAATCTCATAAATCTCCGATGGATTCTCGTACCGATATTCTTCGGATGCTTCAGCTATGGCTTCGTTCATCATCGCTCGTATCTTTTCCAATAAAGGAGCGTACTTATCGATAGATTCGATAGGTTCCGGCAGCGGGCCGACAATACTACCAGTTTCTGCCATTATCTAAACCCCCTTTCCAACCTGGTCAGGGCATTGGCCGAATAGTTTATAGCCGCTACGGGAGCGGTAGTTCCTGAAGGAATAGTTAATACAACCTCAAAGAACCTGCCGGAATGGGGCGGATGAATTATCCCTACGTTGGTAGTATGGGAACAGTCCCCGCTTGCCTTTGCGCCCGTCTCGGAAGCTATGGAGTTCTGATAAGTCTTGGCAGTAACCGTACCGTCATTGCCATTATAAATGACCTCAATATCAAGAGCATCCTTGACATTGTTAAGAGACGATTGACCCAACCAGAACTTTAGAGTCTGCGCTCCCGCCGCCGTAGTGCTCGTAAAATAACATTGATACATTCCGTCAATTAGTTCTACTTTATTGGTAATCGCAGTTGCTCCGTTATCTTTATAAGGCCCTGCGAACAGACCTTTGTCCGCCTGATAAACTATGATGAGACTGGCCGTTGCCTTCCACCAATACTCATTCAAATCAGAACACCAGCAGCCAAAGCTCGAAGCGGCACTACTAACGTATGTACTTTTTCCCGAAGTGGCTATATCGATAACGCCACTGCTTATCCTTTTCGGAATTTCGCCAAGCTGCCAAACGCCTTTGCTGTCGGCGCCGAAAACACCGTAAGGACTCTTAATAAGACACCAGGGAGTTACCAAACCGCAATCGTCCGAAACGTGAATATATTTATAGCCCTCATAACCGCCAGTGGCTACGATGTAACCTGCGGAAGTGGTAGTCCAGACCCATAGCTTGCCGCCTATTGATTCAGCCCTTTCGACCGTCTTGCCGGTTAGTTCCGGCATAGTCATTTTGGCCTCCGAATACAAACCACCATCCAGTCGGGGTTTTTGGGTAAGGGTTATGCTGGCCCCGCCACCGGCTACAAGTACGTTATCTACATTCCAATGACCGAGACTATAAGTAGGCACTATGGTTAAGGTATAATTCTGGGGTACTTCTTCCGGCCTGCCCGCACTCGACCAGTAAGCCACATTACCCTTGAAGTAAAACATTCGGCCTTCAAATTTACCAATGGCTTCAGGGTCGCTGGGCGGTGTGCTTCCTCGACCGGTGTATAAATTATCCTCTCTTGCAATTTCGGCATCGCCGGCATAATCATAGAATGTTGTACCTTCTCCGAGATAATAGAACTCCGTAGGCGGCGCAATTTCAGTTAGCTGCTGCGTATCGCCTTTTTCCACTTCGATACATCTTGACCTGTACCATCTGACGGTATCTCCAGCGCCGGCAGAGCCGACAAGTTTTGGCACATCGGCGACACGGGTATCGTTCTCGTCATATTTCTTATTCACCCAATGCTCTTTTACATTCGAGGGCAGGGACTCTCTTTTATTGGTATTATCCCAGGCCGTACACATATAGTAGTAGATACCCGATTTCTGCCTTGTCCCCGCCTTCGTTGATGTAATAACACTTGAAAAAATGGGCGTAAGTGTTATAGCTACGCCGCCGCCTGATAATACGCTATTAGTAACCTCGTAAACTATTCCGTTAGGCCCTCTCACTTTGTTGTCAGAAGTAGGTACAGTACCGTTATTCGTTCCCTTACTCGGCGACTTGACCCACGTTGCGTCAATACTGATTCGGCTGTTATCCGATACATAAGCCAGACCTTCCTTGTAAAGCGGTGATGTTGGGTTAATAGCGTTGTTAAGGCCCCTTGCTATATTGACTATCTGATTGATTTTTCCCATTATGACTCCTCGTATGGCATTGTTTCCCGTCTCAATTCTTCGCGGGCATCTTCGGTTTCGCCCTCTTCGCCGGTGCCCTTTTTGTCAGCGACAGTTCGTTCCTTATCGTTTGGCCTTTTTGGTATTTCCGTCCAAGCTCCCATAGTTAATCCTCAACAATTTCATATTTGTAATTTATTGTTGCCATCTTCCTGCCGGAAGACATAGTAAGTTTTACCTTAAATAATCTACCACTACCGACACCGCCGACTTTGCCAATATGCTTATCGTTATAAGCGACAGCGCCTCCCGACGTAGCTCCCGTCTCCGAAGGTATGGAGTTTTGGTAAACGGTTGCGCTTGCAGTGCCCGTATAATCAGGATGCGTTATCTCAACTTCGAGCGTATCCTTTATCATTGCCGGTTTCGATTGGCCGAACCAGAACTCCAGGTATTGCGTAGTGGCCGTATCTAAAGTCGTTGTATGAGGAGTCTGGCCGCCAGTTAAATATGCCTGTGCACCGCCGGACGATACGAAACTCGTGCCACCTGAAATTCCGTATGTATAAGGCCCCGCGAATATACCTCTATTGGCTTGAAAAACTATCTGAACATTACTTACACTCCACCAATATTCGTTAAGAATAGGTATCCAGACGCCAAAACTGTTTGTTATGGCCGACTGGGTAAAGGTCGTATCTTGTCCAGCGTATATATCTATTGCTGACTCACTCAATCGGTATATCCTGTCGGCATTATCCAACAGCCACATCCCTTGCCGGTCTGCGCCGAATATACCATAAGGGGTAAAGGCAAGGACTTTATCACTGGTAACACCAATACCTTTCCTGACTGTTGTAAATCTGTATCCCTCTAATCTGTTAGTGGCTTTTAGGTATCCGGTCATCGAGGCAGTCCATAGCCAGAGTTTTCCGTTCCTTACCATTCCAGCTAATATCTTCTGGCCAGCCAGTTCCGTTATTTCAAATTTCGCCTCACCGTAAACGCCGAGACTTAATTTGGCTTTGCAATCAACGGTATCCTCTGGTGAACCATTTTTTTGTTTATAAGTAATTTTATAATCAGTAGCTACCTCGTCAGGCTGTCCTGCGCTTGACCAATAAACGGTATTGCCTTTGAAGTAGAGCACCCTGTTATTGTAACCTGCCAGATAATCTACTGCCGTTGGTGGGGCTGTACCACGACCCTCGTATTCGGTATCACGAATATCATCATCGTGCATATAATCAACGTGAGTGGTTCCGCTGGTTTTCTCAGCTACGAAGTAAAATTTATTCGTAGTGTTATAAACACCCTCGGCGGGACAGATACGAAGTGTTCTGTAAATGCGAACCCTTACATCGCTCGATGCGGCTGGATATGTTATTGTTACACAGTCTTTCGTTCCGGCATCGTGGTCTATTTCTACGCTATCAACTATTGAGGGCAGACTTTCTCTTTTGTAGATATTATCAAAGTAGGTGCACATATAGTAATACGTACCATTTTCGGCTCTGCTACTTGCACCATCTGTTTCCGCCACACTGAATCCAGTAGGTGGGGTATATGTTTCGCATTCGGTCTTATCGCCACCCGCATCCTGCCTTTTAACCGTACCAGAGCCGGTAGTTCCATAAAGAAATCCGTTCGGCCCCGTATCCACACATTCGGTAGTTCCAAGGCCGGTAATAATCTTGTCCGTATTTTCTACCGCTAAATTCTTAAAGTGATTACCACCACCCCAGGCAGTCAATAACCCAGGCGGGCTTGAACAGCCAGCCAGCGACCGCCGTGGCGACCATAGACCGCTCTCATCTATGCGGGCATCCTTACTCCGCCAGGCCATACCTTCTCTGTACTCGGCGCTGGCAGGATTGAGCATATTGTTCAGGCCGAGAAAAGTATCGACTCGTTCTGAAATAATTGCCATTATGCGGTTCCAAACAAAAGGTATTCATACGCACCAGCCGCATCATCGGCGTTTTTAACGTGAATCGGTTTGGCATCATCGGCAATCTTAATATACTGCGCCTCGCCCTCGGCCATTGTTAGCTCCGCATTAAAAGCGGCTTCATAAGAAGTATCGACCTCTATTGCCCCATCATTACAGACGGAAGCGATAATCAAAACCCCCTCTACCGCAGTAATATCACCCAAAGGCAATGCCTCGTCAGCACCGGCAGCAAGTAGTCTATATTGAGGGGTAACTACTGTGGGAACAGTACCTGTGAAACTTATGGGCAAAGTGTAGGTGGCTTTCCCTAATCCCGAAACTGTTACTGTAATATTTACGGATGCCTTTGCAGCCATTTTACTCTCCTTAAATAGTTTGTATTGGTATTTCTCTTATACTTCTGTGCCTCTTGTCGATAAGAGGTTCTATTGGTAACGGCATATAGCTCGTTCTCGTATCCGATAAAGCTAATCGAACATTCGCCATAAAGTCGGCGCCTTCAAGTGCCACACCCCTAATGTCCCTATTGGCTGAATTGATACGAACACTCAACGCCTCGTCCAATAGCCATAACCTGCTATCCGGCCAATCACAAACATCACTGTCATTTACGAGTTTCGTAGGGAGTAGCCGATAGCAATAATAGAGCGTCTCTGAATCCGTTGGTTTCGGATAGACGAGGACTTCGGTTATAATTTCGCCTGAATTATTCACTGATTTGCGAATAGCGTATTCCGTTGGCTTGCCGGTTGCACCAGTTGACTTGACTTTCAACAACCATTCGTCAAGGCCCCCTACAATTATTTCCAACGGCGTAGTCCAATTGGCGCGGACTATATTTCCTAATTGCTGTATATTTGATTCCGACAGCGTGTAATCCTCGTCGTCGGCAACTACGCTAATCGTACCATCCCGTTTGTGATATTCCGGCCAGGGGCCGAGCCGTGATAGAATCTGTAAAGTACGATTGATAAAATTCGTTAATGCCGCAAGGCCAGCAGTTGTCGTATCGTGCCAACCGTGATATTTACATATATCCTTTAAGTCGGATAAGGTCGAACCACCAACAGACGTTGCTGTCCCTTCGCCTTTGTATGCCATAATAAACTCCTACGAAATCGTCTCCGAGTCTGGATTCGTAAATTGGTATCCACTCTTTTTTCTAAAGAAATAGTAAGTCCCCCTATCCAGCCAAGGCTTGCTGCCGCCCGATTCCCTTAATACACCTAAAGCATCCGTTGTCCCCGACCAGATAACATTATTGCCCGCCGAATCCGTTGTTATAAATATCTCTACCCCTTCTATCGGGCCGGTTTCGGCATCCTCATCGGTGTACATTGTATAAGGTACTTCGATTGCCCCCGCCGTGAATAAAATATGGTCAACAAGCTGAAAATCCACCGTTGTAGTAAGTACCGCCGGAGAGGTAGCTCCATCCACTATTACTAACGTCCCGCTCACCGCCCCTGTTGCAAACGCCGCATCGGGAATATCTAATCTATAATAGCCCTGCCCTATTTCGTATGCCTTATTGTCAGCGTGTGCATCTGTAAGAGAAGCAAGCGCTGTCAAATCCGCTTTAGCACTAATGGTTACATCGTTGTCGGTTTCTACCCGAATATAATAAAGGTCGAGGTCGGTTATCGTAACGCCGGTCTTGAGAGAGCCATTGTAGGCGTCCCGCAGCTTGACCTGAATGGTTACGTCCGTACTGCCTTTTTTTATGAAAATGACATCGTTCATTATTTCATTCCAAGTAAATAAGAAATTCTCTGCCACGCACCGATGGTTGTATATCCTTCCTCTGTAACACCGCCCAAGGTTCGGAAGCCTTTATTGATGAGAGGAGATTCTTTTAGTCTGAAATCACCATTGGCTGCATCTACAAATTGCGGGTCTGCCTCGACATTGCCCATCATAATCAAAGGAGCGGGTAAGTTAAACTGGCCGCTACTATTACCGTGAGCACAGCAGTATGCAACATAAGGTGCCATCTCTGCCAAGTCGCCCTTGAATCCCCAACCTCCATTATCCTTAGCAATACAGTTGATAGCCACGCCTTGCTTTCCTGTAAACTCAAAACCGTGTGAACCATTGTCATAAGCGACACAATCCATTACGGCACCAAAACCAAAACGACTACTAACCAGAAAACCTTCGGCACCGTTACCATAAGCCAAACACCCTAAAAGAACATCTGCGTTGTACCCACCTACATAGCTAAAACCACCTTGCAAGTTATTAGAAGCGATACATCTTTTCAAAAGATGATTCGCGGTACTACTGTTAGAATACAAGGAAAATCCGTGTTGACTGTTGCCATCTGCTTTACAATCAATCAGAACCAGACCTCTACCGTACCTTAGATAGAAGCCCGTGTGCGTACCGCTGTTGCCTTCACAGTTTATCAACCGAACATTGTATATATCTGCATAAGTGAATTTCCAATTAAAACGAGCATTTTTAACAATCACATTCTCAAAGATTACATTTTCAATAGCAGCATTAAACCTGATACCCCCATCAGTACCAAATGCTGCATCATCTTCACCGTCAAAGGTAATCTGCCCTCCGTCCTCTGGCTGTGTGGTAAAGCTACAAAGACGCTTGAATGATTTATTGGTGAAACTCCCACCTGCCGTTCCCAGCAACCAAGATGCTACAAAATCGCCGTTGGTTTTGGATTGACTTTTGTTGCTATGAATCGTAACGTTATAACCCTGAGTTGCATCCGTATTATTCCAGGCAGTCTGGGCCTTATCAAAAGCACCGCCAACCCAAATTTCACAAGCAGTATCGGCAGAATAAGTAAGGTCAATATCAATCCAGTCAGCACCTTCATCAACAGCAATTACCTCATATCGACCATCAGGATAGGTAGCATCAAAGTCTATGTAAGCCACCAGCCCTGCGCTACAAGTTGCGAAATTATTTTCATCCCCTGATATTCGCACCTTGTTATTGCCATTGTTCGTAATCAATGCACCATCGCAATAACCCTGTGTCTGTCCATTATCCTTCATCACATCAGCCAGATTCTGGCTACTGCCCCAGAAGGTCTGTGTGCAACCGCCAGCATTGGCAGTACCGGCCTTTGTCCCTCGGCCACCGACAAAAAAGACCGAGTCCTTACTTTCAAATATCACTGACATCAGGTTTTCTCACAAGGTAATTACCTATTTGTCCATAAGGTGTTCTATGATACGGTCAACTTTCGCTTCTATGCGAATGACATCCTCTTGTAGGTGTTTTATATCGTTTGCTCGCATAGCCCTTGTATTGATAATGTCGTAAGCAATTCCCGCTAAAATAAGAGCGACTATAATCCATTTTGCGAGACCGTTTAGTTTCTTCATTAGTTTCTTCATTAGTTTCTCCTTAATTAACTGGGGGCCGGTCTCCCAGCCCCCAGTCAAAAAGATAGAGGACTAAGCTCTGTACCTTTGTTGAGCACAAAGAATGTAATCCGCATACGCTGTTGGAGAGTTTGTTCCAGCGCTTGCGTGCTCCAGGGTTGGAGTAAGCATCACGTTTTCAGGAACATATTCTGCCGTTGTGCTTACCGTCTTCGAGCCGACATAAACGAAGTCGCCATCATCATCAATGTCAACGTAAAAATGGATGGTATCCACGCCGTCAAAGAAGAATGCAAGCCTTACAAAAACCGCAGCGGTCAAGTCAATGCCGGTATCGGTCTGTTTCTCTGACGTATGAGACGAAGTGATATAAATCGAACCCGCCTTAATCTCAAAACCGACAGACTCAGTAACGCCGCCCTCGATAACGTCAACGTCGGAATTTGTCAAACCAACCCACAGATTACTGTCAGCGATAACAACGGCCTGGATTCGAGCTTCAAAATAAAGCGGATAACCATCCTTTATCTGAAAACTCTCTCCGTGAACAGTGATGTTATCACCATCAACAGCGGTGGCTTCGGAAGTCATTTTAAGAATCCCGCCCGCCAGCGCCTGGACGTTATCAGTACCGGCAAACGCAGAACAACCAGTGGCCGATTGTCCGCTAACTGCTGTCCACAGCCAGTTAGTTGCTAACGCAGCACCTAAAAGGGGCGCACGAAAG
The DNA here is from genome assembly GCA_030601745.1 of Phycisphaerae bacterium. Classification (GTDB taxonomy): domain Bacteria; phylum Planctomycetota; class Phycisphaerae; order Sedimentisphaerales; family Anaerobacaceae; genus JAUVYQ01. The sequence continues at coordinate 21,474 of JAUWBI010000004.1, read as the reverse complement.
TCCTCAAAGAATACGTGCACATCCTGCGGCAGTCTTGCTGCGGCGATACCGGGAAAGTTTGTTAAAATACTTGCGTAATTCATTTCTGAACTCCTAATAAATTTTCGTTAAAAATGTTTACCCGTCGATTAGTCGTTACATCCCAAAATCGCACCAACGCTGGTCGGGGACTTTACATAGAAACTGATATTGGCAGACAGCTTGCCTATCACGCCGTTGACCATCACGTTATTAGGGTCGAACTCGTTGCGAATAAGACCTTCCGCCTTTGTATGAGTGGTCTTGATAATGAACTGTTTGCTGTCCTGAATAAGCACACGCTCGTAGCCATCAGAAGCGTTGGGAACGTTGTTGTCCTTAATACAGGTAAGGCCGCCAACCACGATATTGCGCCATCCGGCAAGCTTCAAATCCTCGTCAACCAACTGCGCGGGAATGCCATACTGTGACTGAAAGGCGACTACCTTTGCCGTCATTGCGTGGAACGGGTCTCTTTGCATTAAAGCGATGTCCGGCTTCTGCGATTCGCCAGTACCAGTAAGGTCAGCCGTCAATGCCATTTCTTCTTCCATATAGGCAAGGGCGATAAGACAATCCACACTCCACTTGGCATTTGCGGCTGTACCGCTCGCCACGTTAGGAATCTCGTGGAGACTGGCCACTTCCGGCGCCCATTGTTCTTCGTTGAATCCGACAACGCTTGAGCCCGTAGATTTCTTACCGGCCACATAGGTATCAATACCATTGGCGTTGGTAATGAGTTTGCCTGCGTAACTGTAACTGGCGGTAATTGTTACATTGCTCGTTGTCTCGTAGGCATTACCGATAACGTGCTTCAACCCGACAGGTGCTTCGCCGCCATCCCCGGACGAACCGCCGGTATAAATGGAGGGGCCGATGACCTTGTACATATGAATCTGCGCAAGTTTCAGGTTGGCCCCCAACGGCTTATAGACCCTATCCGGCGAATGGCGATTGGCCTCCATCGTCCTGTCGCTGACACCGTAATTTTTCTGGAGCCAGCAATAAGGAAGATGCGCCCGGGTAGCGGGGTCGTGTTCCTCGAAGGTGTTGACCGAAAGCTCCCCGCCGCCCCAGGACGGGTCGTCCGTGTCATCCTTGTAGATAAACCATTCGTACTCGGTGTGTGAGCCCTTATACTTGATATTCCCTTTACGTTTGGCTATCTTCAGTAGAGGATGCTGGTCGATAAAAATATAGTTTATGCCAGGCAAGACCTTTTGAATCTTCTGGGCCATTGCCCTGGCCGTTGCTGCCGCTACTGCTCCCATTTGAGTATCTCCTAAATTTGAAATTCATCGTCAATAGTTACAATTCCTTTGGTAGTTTTAGACTTTGCACTGGCAGTAGTGGACGAGTTCACCACATCAAGCTTGTCGATATTCTGCTGTATCTGCTCTCTCTTTTTTGCTGCCGTTCCAACCGCTCCCAGTTGCTGTTTTGCAAGCTGCTCGGCCTCCTTAAAGGACGCGGTGGGATGTTTGGCCATCAGTTGAAAAACAGGAGCATAGAGGGGACTCTTCTCGGAACTGAGTTTTGCCAGACCATACAGCTCCTCGTAAGAACGAGACTGTTCGCCGAGATATTCCGGCTTATCCAGAACCTTCATAGCCGATAGATAGGTCTCAGCGTCCTCGTGCCTTTGGAGAAAACTGGCATACTCAAGACTATCTCTCTGGTCGCCTATTGATTCGGAGATAGTATTCTTGACTCCGCCCTTTATGGCTTCCTGAAGCTGCTGCTGTACTAACTGCTCAATGACGGGGCGGGCGTACTTTAATATCGCCTTGACAGGATGGGCCTCGTAGATTTTATTAAAGTCAAGAACCTCGCCATCGGTCATATCCGGCATCTGCTCAAGCAGGTCGGGTTTTTTCTCCTCGGCTGCGGCTTTTGCTTTCGCTTCGGTTTCGGTTTTGAATGTACGCAATCCACCAAGTTCATCCGCCTGTTCGCCGTAAACTCTCCGCCGAAAACTACTGTCCTCTCGTTCCCGTCTTACAATCGCTGCGATTTCCTCACTACTTTTGCCTTCAAAGTCTTCAATACCAAAATCTTTCCACGTCTTCTCGGCTCCGGCAGCCGCAGCAGCTTGCTCTGAACCTTGTTCCGAAACTTCATCCCCTTCGGGAGCTTCGGGGGGTTCGAGTGTTGCTGTGGTAGTTGCCTTCTGCTCGGAAGCTGTGGTTTTGTCCTTGTCGGGCAACGTGCCCGCTTCGGACTGGTCAGTATCGTCTTCACTGGATTTGCCAGGCGTTTCATTCGCCTCAAACTCATCGTCAATACTGACTACCTCTTCTTTTTTCCCCTTTGCCATTTTTAACTCCTTTCCGCCAGACGGCTTGGCCTGCCGTTGCTTGGCATCTAAACCTTATTTCCAAACCAAAAGAAAAGGGACTGTCAGTTTCCTGACAGCCCCTATACAAGCTGCGTGGTATAGCACTCAACGGTAGCTAACCGCCTATGCTTGTTTTCTTTTGGCTACAACCTTTTTTTTCTTTTATGTTTTCTGAATCTCAATCCCTTTCGTTTAGTTCCGGCGTATTCTTCCAGCTCTGCAATTGTCATTGATTTATACATACTCAAAGCGGCCCCGTCTAATTCACTTACGGGAATTTCGCCTCTTTTGGCTGACAAAGCCGCTCCCGCCGCCATCTGCTGTACTTTGCTTTTCGCCGGCATTATTCAAAGACCTTAATTACATTGTCATCCATACTTGCAATACATTTCCGACTGGACAGATATTTCTCTATCCATTTCAACTCCCACTTCCTTTGAGCATCGTGGCAGGCAATATATCTGGCGTTCGCCCGCGAACCTACCTTATAAGATTGCTCTCGATTCTCCCCGCCGGCGGGACCGTCAATAAAAAGTAAATCGAACCTGCCTTTAATTTGTTTGTTGTCCCAATGTCGAACCTGAACCCGCTTGCCCGATAACGCTTGAACGGTCTTTGCATAAAACGGCAAAGTATCATAAGAGATTACGTTGCATCCCAAATTATCGAACATCAAAGTCGATTTCCCCGAACCAAACTCCAGAATATTTTTGAGGTTATTTCTCTGGACAAACGATTTCAGAAATTCCCAGTCTTTGTCCCTTATGGAATATCCCGCACCGCCCACACCAAAAAGACAAATATCCTTTTTGTTTATATGGGCGAATTTCTCAACCATCCAGCCGGGCGTCCTGGTCCTTCGTTTGTCCTTGCCAAGAATCCACTGACGGCACAATTTTCTTAAAGCATTTCTTCTTACAACGCTATCAATAGTAAATGGAGTTGTTTTCCTGAATAAGTGGGAACAAACAACGTCGGCCCTCAACATCATTCTGCCGCCGGTAAGCCACGCCTTTAACGCCCATTCAGCTCCCAATTCGCCCCATACACCCAATTCCTCATCGCAACCGCCCAACTCGAAATAATAATCCTTCTCCATCATCCAGCAGCAGGCGGTCATTGAGATAATATCGCTTTCAAGTGGGCATTCGCCCTTATATTCGTAGGGGTGGACATATTGCATTCTTAAACTGCCATCAAGGGTTACAAAAGACATATCCCCGCCTTCACCCGTCCAAGTATCCGTATTAAGATGGTCTATCGCTGGAACGGTTATCATTTTCCCCTTGCAGGCCACTTTTAATCTGTTATCCCATTCGGGACTCATTGCGCAATGCCCGTCCAGCTTGACGAGATACTTTCCTTTTGCTTTTTCGGCGGCGAGATTCATTGCTTTTCTCAAGCCTATCCTTTTAGGATACGACAGTTCACCATTCGTCCCCGTCCAGCCATCGGCCACGACAATTACTTCTATCGAGCCGAGGGCGTTGTCTTTAACGCTTTTAATAGTTCTTTCGAGATATTCCCTATCCTCTTCGACGGCTGGAATAATGACGGTTGTGATTTCGTTATCGCTTGTGCTTTTGGGTAGCGGGATTTTTAGGAATTTTTTTATTCTTGCCTCCTTGATACTCTGTCGGCCCCACTCTTCGGGCCTGCCTTGACATACCAATTGACAGAAGCTCGCTGGCACATTCATATTAAGTCTGTCGCAAAAGCCGTAACTTTTAGAAATTAACTGTTGGCATTTTTCGTTCTGAATCGTCATCTCTTAAATCCTTCAGTTCACGATTGCTTAATTCCCTGAAACCTTTTTCCTGCACTCTTTTTTGATAATCTTTTCTGCCTTCAATCGGCCCGCCGCCGAGCCGGCGGTCAATTTTTCCGGTCAGAGCAAAATCGCCGTCCGTAATAACGTTCGGGGCAGAGATAAGTTTTTTTGTAACAGACCGGCAGTTTTCACACAAGGTCAGCATATCCCGTTTTGAAACAGGTCTTATTTCTACCTGGTAATGCTCACAAGCCGGACATTTGTATTCGTATAATGGCATTATTCACTTCCCTCTTTTGGTTCTTTTGTTTGACTTTGTTGTCCCTGTTGTCCCTGTTGTAATTGCAGTTGCAGTTGCATTTGTTTGAGCATTTCCTGCTCCTTCATAAATTGCTGAACGGAACTCATATCGGGAATCAAGTCCTTGCTCTCACTCAAGCCAATTAAATTACTGATATGGTCGATAAAGTTTCGTGCCAGGTCCCACCTGTTCATCGCCTGATATAACGGTAAAAATATTTCCCGATAATACATTTTCAGGACAGCCGCTCGATGCTCTTTTGTGATTGTGCGTGTAGAGCCGGGCAATACCCGAATCTTTGTCGATAACTTTAACAATCGGGGCGGATATTCGTCCGCTGTCCGCCAATAGGGTGCAAGCTCCGGCCCGACAATGGCATCGACACCCAAATAAATCAAACTAACGCCGGGTTGATTTAGTGCGCTTACCGCCTGCTCCCAGGGCAAAGAGATATAATCCATATAAGTCTCGCCGGTCTCATAGAACTCACCGACCTCATTTATTCCGGCTATGGGAGTTGGGACTTCCAGCAGCGAATATCTTGGAACGAACTGGTGTGCAATTTCCAGCATTTTAACGGCATCCTCACAGATGCTTGCTTCGTATGCCTCCGGCCCGCTCAATCTTCGATTTACTTTTTGATGGACATTTGCATCGTGTACCCTTACCCCTATGGCCGTAACATCCTTGAAATGGCTGGCCTCGGAAGCCAGCAATTCACCAAGCGCAGACGCCTTGTCCCTCTGTTCGTCAATGAGTTTTAACGCCGGTACCAGGTCAGAAGCGAATTTGCCAGTATCTATTTGTTGGATTTTAGGCTTGCCGTCCGAACCAATCATTTTGGAAAGATAATATTTCTTCGGGTCTTTGAGATATTTTTCAATATCGGCATCGGTCAAGTCGGCGGCTTCGGGCGTGCCTGCGAATTTCTTGTTCCCTTCCCAGTATGCACTTTCTTCTATATCGTGCATTATATTATCGAAAGCGGTATCGAGCCGCTCCATCTGGATATTGTCCGTAAAGCCGTAGCTGTTTTCAACCGGTGTATTGAATCTTAAAATCGTTGTCGGAAATTCGTTATCATCGAGTTCATAAGGCCAGTCGTCCTCGTCCCTCAAGGGCTTTTCCATCCCCTTTATGAATTGCAAATATCTTTTAGGGGTCGTGAGATTTAGTTTTTGAGCAACTTCTTTTTCGGGAATCTGTTCTTCGCCTTCCTTGACTTTACGAATAGCTGCATCGTTGCGGGCAAAAATATGATATAATGTGATTACGGAAAATTGCTTATTGTCAAGCTCGTCATCGACCTTGCTTTGTTCTTCATCGGTAAGTAAGTTCTCTGTATTTTCCTTTTTTATTTTGGTTATTTCATCTTCGGTCAAATTTGGATTTTTCGAGACCAATTCCTCTATGGTAGTCGGCTCTTTGAAACCTTCCCATTTGGCATTGGCCCTGATACCATCGCAATCAGGATCTAAAAGCAGATTTTTGGCGAGTATATATTTAGTGAAAGGCATCCATTTTCTCTTATCGAATCCGACAAGGCTAACCCCGATGTTTCTGATAATTGTGCTATCGAGCTTCTGGCTTGATACTATCTGGCACTTTTGCTCATTCCAAACGTAAGTTAAATAAGCAAGGTCGCACTCCGCCTGTTTAATTGCAATCTCGTCCATTACAAAGGCGTCCGTAGGCGTTATTCTGAACTCCGCTACGGTCTGGTCGAGAAAACTCTTTAGGGTCTCGTAATGCAAACGAAAACCGTTCACATAAGGCTTCTTCTTGTCTTCATTCTCGCCTTTACATTCGAGCCGGTCTTTAGCCGCCTTCCATTCGTCAGTGGGTTGGGCCTTCTCCGCCCGCTTGATGCAGTTCATCCAGTACAGATAGACCTGTTTTTCGTCTATCTCATCCTTCGATTTTTCAGCAATATTTTCAGCAGTACGCTCGCCTTGCATTTCGGTTTAATAACTCCTGATGTTTTTTCTCTTTTCTTCTTTCCGTAAATATCTGCTCAATGTTAATGTTGGTGGACTTCATTAGTTTTGGCGTTGGTTGCCGACAATAAAGAGGACTTTGAACGGCATATCTTACACAGTCAGGACCATCATCGTCTTTGTCAACGGGTTTTTCTTTCGGTGCTTTCTGGGATTCATCGCCTTTGAACTCCTGCCACCTCAAATTAACACACTCCTCGAAGCACCGTGAAGTAAATCGCAAATCGAATGTAAGGGCGGGCGTTGACGCCAAGTTTAAGAGCTGGTCTTGGTTGGGTTTCAATTCTTCAAAGTAATACGGCAACTTGTTCGTGCTTAAAGCGTGTCGGGCAAGAGTAGAAAGGGCGGCGTTTCTTACACTATCGTAACCAACGAAGGAATTATCCGCAGGGATACACCATATCCCATTTTCTTCATAGACCTGAATGGCGGTCTTTAATGTTTCAGCATTACGTTTTCGGGCGGCTGGGTCGATGTATGTACCGGAGACCTTCTCGTAAGAGAGTATCGCCCGACAGTTCATCGGAATCGACTTGTCCGTAGCGTAATATTCCCGATAGAAGTGCCTATCGCCTTGAGCGTTTATAGCCACCCACATACAAACGGTCGGGTGACGTATCCCCTGGTCAATTACCCTGAACAAAGTCCAGTTCTTAATATCAATCTGGGCGCTGTGAATTTTCTCGTTCATCATCGGCCAGATTCTCTGCCCACCTAACGCCTTGTAATCTATTCCCTGCTCTCGCCGCCATTGGTGCGAACCAAAACCGCCGTATTTCAGGGCCTCTCTCCGTGCCCATTCATCGTCTTTAAGGGGGTCGGCGGAGAATCCTATCCGGACGTGGTAAAAGCCCGTATCCAATCTGCGCTCACGAAGACCCCACTTGTCGTATTGGGAACGGCTCGGAATTATCTGTTTCCATTCAGTTGCCATAATCATCTCTGCGGGCAACAAAAAACGGCCATACTGAAGGTATTGGCCCCAATACAGCCGTTTAATGTTCTTGCGTCGCCTTTAGCTATAAGGCGAACCCGTTATTCAATTTTTTTCTTTATCTTTTCCTGAGTTCCAGAATCACCTCATCAATCCTGCCTATCAATGCCTTGGTGTCCTTGCAATATTCTTCCCACGATTTCCCGCCACTAAACTCGCCCGCTATCTTCTCAGCATCCGAAATCATCAAAGTCTTAATATCAGTGAGTAAAGTTATCAGTTCATCCGCTTTCGGTATTAACGCCTCAATAAAATCACAGGATTTAACGCCTTCCTGATAAATCAAATCCATCCACTTGCCAGCGCCAAGAGTTTTATTATCAAGTAATTTTCTGAACTGTCTGGCAAATACTAATTCCTCTCTTTCAGCCATTTTTCGCCTCTATCTTAATTTTACCATCTTCGTCAACGTACCAATCCTCGTCCTTAAAATCGCCGTCTTCTATCACGGCAAGCATCCCCAATAAATCCTGTTCCCATTCACTCATTTTTTCGCCTCTATCTTTTAGCTCTTATTAACAAGCGTTACATCCTGTGATTTATCTACGGTCAACTTGGCGTCCATAGTAAATCCATTTATACATAACTTATGGTCTATATTACATTTCGTACATTTTAATAATAGCACTATATCAGTCGCATCTGTAACTGGAAATTCTTCGGTAAGACCTCCTTCATTATGACAAAGGACACACTCAGCACTGACACAATATAAACTTTCATTACATATTAAACATTTCATTTTTTCGCCTCTATCTCTTAATTCTCATACAAAAATTTATAAAGTTGAAATTGTAACTCTCTGTATAAAAAATACGAATATCGGCATCTATGGTTTTCGAGATTTGCATAAAAATCACCGAAAAGAAAATTGCCACATTTCACACTTAATCTAAAAATTAAATGTCTCACGCCACAATCCTATCATACTCGATAAAATCAGCCCACTGGCCTGAATTGGCTGTGGATATACATTTAATATCTTTGCAGCAGGCAATGGCCGCCGTCCGGCATTCCTCAAATTTACCCTGGTAGAAACCACCTTCGTCCAGGATAACACGGGTAGGATTCTTGGAGCGAATCTGGTCGCCGGCATTATCACCTGCGGGAATCCCGATTGTCTCAGAGTCCATCGACTCGAAATCCAATTTGCAAAAACTATACTTGGCATAAGGCTTCAACCACGAAGGTTGGTATCGCCAGATAGTATAAGCCCGCTCCTTAATCAACTCCTTGTCGGCGTCCTTTTCCTTCTGGGACTGACAGACAATTTGTTCGTGTTTTCTGTATTGGCATAACCAAACCGCCCAGCTCATTAGTAATATCGACATCCGCACCTGGCGGCTCTTATCACCGGCGAAAAACGGCTCCGTAAATAATTTGTGAAAAATGTATCTCAAATATTCGTCCGGCGGAAACCGCTCCAGAACGCCACCTTCAACGTGTTCGTCTTTGCGCTTGGTATAGACAAAATTAACCAGCCAATACCAGGGCTCCTGGGAACACCTCGCTCGCTCGTCTCTTTGCCAGGACTCATCCTTATTTATCCGCTGCCAGCATTTTCTGTCAATTACCGGCAGCAACGCACTGTCCAGAGGAAGTATCATAATTGTCCCGAATTACGTGTTAATAGATTTTATTCAACAGTAAGCAAATCTCTTAAAGCAATGGCCGCTTCCTGATACCAGTGTTTGACCATCGCAAAATAACCACCTGCTCTACCGTTTATTAGTACGTAACAATGGTCGTCCATTATGATATGGCTGACGCCGCCGTGTTCATCTTTGAGCGTAACTAATGGTTTAACCTCTATTGAACCATTAGCAAGATGTGCCATCCCATCTGGTTTTTCCTGAACTTTATACATAATTTCCTACCTTTCTTGTCCAAAATCCAAAAATGAGTAAAATATATCTTGTGGCTCAAATAGAGATTCGGGCATCGCCCGAAACCCCCTGGGGGGGGGTCTCGACATTCTCATCTTTGGTCGGTCGTCAATCATCCGTCTGCCCTCAATGTTCTCATAAAGTATCTCAACTTTGCCGGCCTGTCTGCCATTGTGCCGGCCTGACAATTAGCCGCCTGAATCGGAAGGACAATCCTTGCAGCAGACTGTTAATCCGTTGCTTTACCCTCTTATCAGCGAATAACCGCGAACTTGCACACAATCTTGCTCGTATCTTGTTTTCGTCCATCAAAATCGTCCGTTTTCACACTCCGTCTCCACCACTACTGGCAGCAGGGTTCTGTCCATTCTGGGCAGGCTCAGGACTGTCCTCAACGACCTCAGAGGCCACCAGCTTCGTCCGCTTTTTGCTGCGCTCAATGGCTGCCGGCACATCTTCCGGTGGTTCCAGACCAGGAAAGGTGTGTTCCCGGCTCGTGGCTGGTTTATAGTCCTTATCAAACCTTTCAAGATAAGTTTTGGCGTCTTGTGGAGAACTGCTTACTGCCCTTCTATATATACCCATATACACCTTAGAAAGTCCTATATGTGTATGGAAATCAGTACAGGCTTTATTCCACCATTCTACAAACCCTTTTTTCTTGAGCCAGTCGTACCAGTTAGACCTGCTATGTCCATCTTCAATCAAGAGTTGTATCACTGATTGGGGCTGCTCTAACTCTACGCTTTGTAAGTGTGCACAGAGCATTTTTACCATCAGTCCCGATGGTGTAAACTCCTGCGTCCCAACAAGGCTTGGTAGTTGTAGTGTTAAGCCTTTTGCTATGAAGTCTTTTTGTGTCATTCCTACCTCACGCAAACACCTTCCTCTTTCAACTCTTCCACTTTTGTATAATTTTCCTGTTCTAAATTCGGAGTGGAAAGAACATCGAACCCAGCCCACGCTTTATCTTTGATTTGTTCGTGGTCATTATTGTCGTGTTCAACAATAGCTTCGGCTCTCCGAATTTCCCTGCATACCATCGTTACTTTATACTTCATAATCTAAACCTCATCGTAACCTTGCAACACTTTTGCTGTTGCGGCCCTTTATCCTTGCCCACATCTGCTTTACTAATTCCTCAACAGAATCTACTTTGAAGTACCAGCACAGCTCCCAACGTTCACCCATCTCGACAAAGGTCAGGTGAGTTTTTAGTCCTCGCAGTATCCTGCAAACAGGAACATCCAGATGCCATTGAACTCGCTCTTTGCTAATCTGCATTTTCCTTCGCCGCTACGTTCTCATCTGCTTCTCCGAATTTCTCTTCCAAGATGCTCAACAACACTCGCTGAGGACGATTCGTAGCCGACACCTCCAACTGCTTTTCAAGTCGCTCAATGTGCTTTTTGTTCTGTTCGAGGATAGCTGCTCGGCCTTCACTGTCTGGTAATTGAAATATCTCGTTGCCAAAAACCTTTAGCTTCGCTATCGCTCCTTGCAGATGCAGCCTGTCCGTTTCTCTCATTTCCGCTTGGTTCTTAAGCTCCAGATAAGTTGCCCTCTGGTCGCGCTCGAGCAGCTCTTGCTCTGAAACCTCTCCGGCTGCAACCTTGTCTCTGAACGTGTTTTTTGGTTTCTCATTCATAATCCGATTCTTTCCACAACATTTCTTGTACTTTAGCCCACTACCACAAGGGCACGGTTCGTTACGTCCTATTTTACTCATCTTAACCTTGCAACAAGCGTTTCCACCTTCTCTCTCGTTTCCGGTGTCGGCAGCTCGTCAAACTTTGTCCATTTCCCCGCGCTGCGAAACATCACTGTTGACGGAGCTTTCTCTTTACGGGCCAACCGAATCAGAAATCTAATGTAACCTTCACTCGACCCCATTATAATTCCCCAGGCCCGAATATAGTGATAAGGTTTCTCCGCCATAAGTGTCACTCTCTCGTCTATGTCACCGACTAAAGCTCCGTATCGCGGGCGAGTAGCGTAGGGCCAGGCTATGCCCAGCCCATACGCCACCATCATATTTTACATCACTCAATGGGGTCAGCATCGAGTTAGATACCTTTTCGGGCTTCGCCGATGTTATTGAACATCAGCGATTTTACTGCTGCCGCTGTCAGCTTGCCTTCGTCCACAGTCGCTATCTCTCGAAGAGTCTTCTCGCGGCCCACTTTGTCTGCATTACGCTTCTTGGTTTCGCGGTTTTTCTTCCTCCTCAAAATTAGTAGCAGGACGCCTTCGAGCAGGTTCAGCCCTAACAACATCGGAGCAGCATAAGGATTCCACGATGCGGTAGCGGCAGTACCGGCTTTGGCTCCTTTGATAATATTACCAGCGTCATCGCCTGAAACATACTCTGCATCCCGTATTGCGATTGCTACCTCGGTTATCTTGGGCTGAATGCGGTCGATTTCCTCATTGGTTTTGTCGATTTTCTCGACAATCTCTTTGCTGAGTATATTGTCGGCTTCGAGCAAATTGACAACCTCACCCATTTCAGCCTGATAAGCGTCCACCTTATCAGACAACAACACCACCTGCTTTGTGAAATTGTGCATCTCAATTTCATCCGGCAAGCATCCTGCACCTGCAACGAGCAGGCACAACACCATCATACATACAATTCTCTTTTTCATAACAGTTCTCCTTAAAAATTAGTTCCTAATTTACTTACCTTACCCAATTTTACAAACCCCCCCTGTGAAATACTAACAAGTGGTTACTTGTATTTTTTATGAAGAAATATGAATGCCTATTTTTGCCAATGCTTCCCTTTTGTCAAAATCCAGCTTGTGCTCGATGCCTGGCAATTCAAGTTGTGATTGATACTGCTGTGTCCAGCCGCATTTTTCAGCAAACTCAGCCTGGGAGAGACCAAGACTCTCTCTGGCCCTTGTAAGCTCAATGCCCCAGAAATATAGTTCTTCCTTAAAATGAGTTTTAAGCGTTGTTTCCATCCGTGTCCTTCATTGCCGCTACTTGAGCTTTCATACGGCGTACACGCTTTCGTATCTCCGCCGGCGAGGGTCGAACGCGGTCTTTCTGTGGTATTGATAATTTGGCTGCCAACGCTTTACTCAGCTTCGTCGGGCCTACGGTCTTTCCCTCGCTCCGGGCCTGGTTCAGGGTCTTAATAATATAGCCGGCCTCAAGCACGAACCTGCCATCGGTCTGCTTTGATTTTATTTCTTTCGCCAGGCCGTTCTTGATGACTTCCGTAATGCTCTCTAACGGTATGTGCTGGTCGTAAACTATTTGTCGGGCCACCTCGACATCAACACCATAGCGCCTGAGTAGTGTGCAGGCGTAATGTTTGTCAGAGTCTTTTGAAGATAAACCCCCCTCTTGAGAAATCCTTGACTTATCTGTTGATTCATCTGTTTCACTTATCTGTTTATCTTTATCTGTAAATAGTGTGCCCTCAGGGGCAAATGGTGTGCCCTCAGGGGCACAAGGTGTGCCCTCAGGGGCACACGAACTTTTCTTCTTTGGTGTGCCCTCAGGGGCACACGAACTTTTATCTGGTGTGCCCTCAGGGGCACACGAACTTTTATTTCGTCTGCCCTCAGGCACAAACAAGCTTTCATCCACAAAGGCGTACCAGCTCGTCCTGGTATTTATGTATTTGTTATAGTCGGCCTTGAGGATCACCCCGTTGTCTAATAAGATTTGTAATGCTCTCCGGACCTGTTTTTTCGACAGGTATGGGAAAATCTTCGTAAAGGCGTTCAGAGAATAATAGGTCCAAGTCCGACCATCGTGAATATGTTTGTTGTGTGTTTTGTTTTTGATAATCCAGAACTGAATATGCCGGAGCACGATTGCTGCGTTGACACCATATTTTTGTGCAATTTCTATATTGAAAGAGTGTTCCATCACTTAAGAACCTTATCAATTATGTAATTAGGTTGGGTTTTTTTTTGCGATTGCGCTTCCTTCTTGCTGCTTTTCCCCGGACGATGTTCGTTGACCTCGGTGCATCGAAACATAATTTTGTTTCTGTATAAGCAACGCTGTCTGGTATGCGAATCGTTGCAAGTAACCGCCCGTTTTCCTTAATCATAATTTTATCGTCCGCTTGTAATGCCAAACACAACATCACTGCCTCCTTTCCTTTTTCATCTTTTGCCACACATCACGGCAGGGTGTCCCCGCCCGAACCCAATCGGCTATTTCCTCAGTATCTAATAGAGACCGCCTGCCGAACCGAATCTTTTTCGGCCCCAGCCTGCCGTCACTGTCCATCTGATATAACAATGACTTCCCAATTCCCAAACTTCTTGCTGTGCTTGAAAAATCACGTAAAAGCGGTGTGTTTTCCTGTCGCTTTTTCATAATTCAATGTCGCTTTCGACCTCATCGCCCCAAGCGTCCCATCCCAAAATTTTTTCCCTGGCAAATAATTCTATTTTTGTGGTGTTGGGATAACAATGTTCAATAAGTAATCGGGCTTCGTCTGGCTTAACAGAATGGCCTTTTGTCGGGGCAGTAAACCAATTATTTCTGGCCTTCTCGTGTCTATCAAGAGACTTTAATGCGCCTCGTGTTGCCTCGATTATGTGTTCTGTGGCGTTGCGGGGATGTCCGCCTGCCCCAGTTGGTTTACACCACGTCCACAATTTATCATATTGAAATCCCCAAAATTTCAATAGGCCCAGTGCTTCTGGCAAAAAGCCATTGGTCGTCCACAAAAATAATTTACTACAATCTTCAGCAATGCTTTTTACAGATAATTGTGCCAATTCCATTAAAGTCATAGTGGGATATTTTAATGGTTTGGTTCCTATTGAATTGCTGCCTTGCCATTTAATCGGCCAAGGCGGGTCTGCATATATAATTTGATATTTTTTAGCCATCCTTGGCTCGCTATAAAAAATTTTCCAAAAAGGGCTTGACTAAAATAAAGGGCAGGGGTTAAGATAGGAGAACAAGGCGTTCTTTTCTGAGCCTACCCAGGTTCAGAAGGGAACCTGGGGCAGGTGGTAGTAGCCGCCTGCCCTTTATTCAATCAATTTTAATCTTACTTTTTCACTGTTAAACCCCGATTTTCAACCTCTCCTAAATAAAAAATGCTCCCTAAAGAGCATCGTTGAGCGTCCGAGCGAGGCTCGCTAAAGCCTTCCAAGGAACACTCAAACGATGCCCTTTTAAGCACCAGCTTCGCGTTTCCTTGGCTAACAATTTAGCGATTCCGCTCGAAACGCCTTACTTTATCACTGTTAAATGACTTTCAAATTATCCTAAATAAAAACCACGTTGAGAGAAAGAGAGACCTTTCTCAAATATAATTTTCGCGTGGAAGTTGGGCCGAAATGCGATATCTATCTTGGAGCCCAACCTCCTTGCTGTTCTGCCACCTAATTTTTTGTGACATTGCCCCAAAGGCAATCTATATTAGAATCTCCTTCATATAGTTGTCCACAAAAAAATGTAATTTTATCAATAAATTTTTTGAGAATCCACATATTTTTTGCCCCGTCATTCTACCATTCTAACAATTGCCCGCCGTAATTCAGTTGACAAATTCGGCCAGGCCCGTATAATCTTCTCCAAATGAGCATCAATTTCCTGATTAAAAAACAAGCTGGACGCAAGATTTTTGCCGCCGTCTGGATTATCGCCGTTTTTGGCGTTGTTTTGGGGGGTTTTGTACTTGGGAAGCAGACTGCCAATGTGCTGCTCGTAACGGGTATCGACCACCCCGCTCACAACTGGCGCCAGACCGCCCCCGTATTGGCCGAGGTGCTCCATAAGGACACGCGGTTAAAGGTGCGCATGGTGGAAGACCCGCACTTTCTTGATTCATCGGCATTGCACCGCTACGATGTGGTCGTGCTGCACTTTATGCCGTGGCAGAAGCCTACCCCTGGTCCCAAGGCCCGAGCCAATCTCCGCGAATTCGTCCACGCTGGCAAGGGTTTGTTCATCATTCATTTTGGCTGCGGTGCTTTCCAGGATTGGCCGGAATTTCGGAACCTCGCCGGCAGGGTCTGGGACCCGAAAGCCAGGGCCCACGACCCCAGAGGGCCTTTCCGCGTCAATATCACGAACGCCGAACACCCTATCACGCGGGGCATGCATTCCTTCGAGACCGATGATGAACTGTACACCTGCCTGACGGGTAATCGCCCCGTCAATGTACTGGCCACCGCTCGCTCAAAGGTGGACGGCAAAGACTACCTGATGGCGTTCGCGTTCAACTACGGCAAGGGCCGGGTATTTCACTGCTTGTTGGGTCACGACGTCAAGGCCATCCGCAACCCGGGTGCCGCTGAGCTATTCCGGCGAGGTTGTGCATGGGCGGCCGGTCTGCCACCTGTTCCAAAGACCCAGAAGAAAACCCCAGGCAGTAAGTAAGAAATCTCAAATTGCAAAGGAGAAACGCTAATGAAAGTCGGATTTAACATGCTGTTGTGGACCACACACGTTACCGAAGAGGACTTGCCCCTCCTGGAAACACTTAAGAAGGTCGGCTACGACGGTGTCGAGGTACCCATCTTCGAGGGAGACGCCGCGCACTTTGAAAAGGTCGGTAAAGCAATCAAGGACAACGGCCTGGGCTGCACATCCGTGACGGTCATTCCGGACGAGGAGCACAACCCCGTTAGTGCCGATGCCAGGCACCGTGAAGGAGCGGTGGAGTATCTCAAGTGGGCAATCGACTGCTCAGCAGCGCTGGGCAGCACCGTGCTATGTGGGCCGTTCTACCAGCCGCTGGGCGTTTTCACCGGCCAGGGCCCCACCGAAGAGGAAAAGCAATATGCCGTCGAGGTGCACCGTCAGGCCGCCAAGGTTGCTGCTGCAGCTAACGTTACCCTGGCAGTGGAATATCTCAACCGCTTCGAATGCTATTTCCTTAACACTATGGCTGACGCAGTGGACTACGTTCAGCGCGTCAACCGCCCCAGCCTCGGCGTTTTGTTTGACACCTTCCACGCCAACATTGAAGAGAAGGACCCGGTCGGCTGCATCGGTCAGCACATTGGCGTTATCAAACACGTACACATCAGCGAGAACGACCGTGGCACGCCGGGCAAGGGCCATATCGACTGGCCCGGCACGTTCAGGGCGCTGCGGTCAGGCGGCTACGACCAATGGCTGGTAATTGAGGCGTTCGGGCGGGCACTGCCGGACCTGGCCGCTGCCACCCGCGTCTGGCGCGATTTCTTTCCCAGCAACGAAGAGGTCTATACCGAGGGTTTGAAGTTCGTCAAGCAACAGTGGGAAGCCACGGGCTAAACACACAGCTTGACGACATTTTTATATCATTTATTACGGAGGAATTACTATGCGTACAATTTACTTGCAACTCGTTGGACTCGTGTTGATCGGTCTGGTGGGTCTTGTTACAGATGCTGCTGTCGCTGAGGCCCGCCCCTCCGAGGGGCTGGCCGAGGAGGCCGGCTTTAAGCCCATTTTCGATGGCAAGACACTTAACGGCTGGAAAGCACCGGACATGAGCCACTGGTCGGTGGATGACGGCGCGATTACCGGTCGTTCTACGCGGCAGCATCCGGTCAAGTCGAATCAGTTCCTCGTCTGGCAATTGGGTGAGCTGGACGACTTTGAGCTGAAGCTCAAGTACCGCATCAGCGGAACCCCGTCGGCCAACTCCGGCGTCCAGGTCCGCAGCCGGGTTGACAAGGACGGGCATGTCGCCGGCTACCAGGCGGACATCGATCGGGGCGGTAGATGGGCCGGAGCACTCTACGACGAGCGCGGCCGCAGAATGCTCGCAGCGCGCGGACAGAAAACCATCATCAGCCCGGACGGCAAGAAGACCAGCACGTCAATCGGAGACACAAAGACCCTGATGGCCAACATCAAAAAGGACGGCTGGAACGACTATCACATCATCGCCCGTGGCAGCCGGATTGTTCTTAAGATTAACGGCAGGGTCACGGCAGAGGTAGTCGACAACGACAAGAAAAACAGGGACCTGTCGGGCGTGCTGGCGCTGCAGTTGCACGCCGGGCCGCCGATGACGGTCCAGTTCAAAGACATTCAACTCAAGAGGTTGAAGATGCGTCAAAAGAGAAAAGTCGTTCTGGTAGCCGGCCCGCGCAGCCACGGTTACGGCGCCCACGAGCATAACGCTGGGTGTCTGCTGCTCGCAAAACAACTAAATGAAAATATGCCCAACATCCACGCGGCAGTGTACCGCAACGGCTGGCCCAAGGACCCGACCGCCTTCGACAACGCCAACGCTATCGCTATCTACTGCGATGGTGGCGGCGGGCACGTGGTTATGCAGCACCTTGAGGAGATGGACAAACTTGCGAAAAAGGGAGTTGGCATAGCTTGCCTTCACTATGGAGTCGAGGTACCCAAGGGAAAGCCCGGCAATTACCTGCTTGACTGGATAGGCGGATATTTTGAGACCTACTGGTCGGTCAACCCGCACTGGGAAGGCGAATTCAAGGAACTGCCGAAGCACCCAATCACCCGCGGCGTCAAGCCCTTCTCGATGAATGACGAGTGGTACTACCACATGCGCTTCGCCAAAAACATGCAGAACGTAACGCCGATACTCACAGCTATTCCGCCGGACAGCACACGCAAAAGGGGGGATAGTGCCCACGGCGGTAATCCGCACGTCCGCGAGCGGATGGGTATGCCTGAGCACGTGGCGTGGGCGTACGAGCGGCCGGACGGCGGACGCGGCTTCGGTTTCACAGGCGGGCACTGGCACTGGAGCTGGGCCAGCAATGACTTCCGTAAACTTGTGCTCAACTCGCTGGTGTGGATTACCGGGGCCGAGGTGCCGCCCAACGGCGTGCCGTCGAAGACTCCGTCCATTGAGGAGCTGGAAGCGAACCAGGACTATCCGAAGCCGAACAATTGGAGGCGAGAAAGGATTCAACAGATGATAGACCGGTGGAACAAGGATTAAACGCAGAGACCGCTGTCCTTGGGACTCCTTACGAAGAGACCGCAGAGAAAAACAAGAATAAAAGAAAGAGAAAATGGATTCCTGCTTTCGCAGGAACGACAAAAAATCTCTGCGAACTCTGCGGTAAAATGTGGAACCGCGCAATCAGGTAATCAGGGAATCAGGCGACCTGATAACCGGGTATCCTGATATTCTGGTACCCTATGTCTCTGGATAGGCCCACGGCTTTCGGTACTTACGTCGGAGCAGCTTGTTGGCCTCAGGGTCGCCGATGATTATTTCCTTCTCGCCGTCCCATTCTATACTGCGGCCAATCTTGAGCGAGAGCATGCCCAGCAGGCTCATATTTGTCGAGCGGTGACCAATCTCGATATCACACACCGGACGTTTTCGTGTCTTGATGCAGTTTAGGAAATCAGCCCACAGTTCAGGAATATTCTGGCTGTCCGGTTGGTGCAATTTGGGCTCCTCGTGGATAACCTGTTGCCCGCGGCCGGTCGGATAGAAAGTCCATCCATCCATCCAGCCCATGTGAAAGGTCCCCTTGGTACCGTAGAAATAACAGCCGACATTTTCGCCTTTCTCCGCATTATTTGCGGCGAACTGGCGATGCTCCCAGACCGCAGTGAAACTCTCAAATTCAAAACTGGCAACCTGATGGTCGGGAGCATCAGTCGTTTGTTCTTCTTTGGTGAGGATTGGTGGGCCTTTGATGGCACGGCCGCCGGTGGAAAAGACCCGCCTGGGATATTTTTCCTCGGTCCACCAGAGGATTTGGTCCACCCAGTGTATGCCCCAATCGCCCAATGTGCCGTTGGCGTAATCGAGGAATTGGCGGAAGCCCTTCGGGTGTATCTTCGTGTTGAATGGACGTAACGGTGCAGGCCCGCACCACATCCGCCAGTCGAGGCCCTTGCGAGGTTTTTCATTGGGCCTTGGTTTTTCCGGACCGCCTCCATAATGGACAAAGGCCCGAACCATACCGATTTTGCCGGCCTTGCCTTCCTTAAGAAATTTCATGCCCGAAACATTGTGCGGCGAGACTCGGCGGTGCGTGCCAATCTGGACGACCCGGCCGGTATCGCGGGCGGCCTTTACCATTGCGCGGCCTTCGTAAATCGTGTGGCCGATAGGCTTCTCCACGTATACATCGGCCCCTGCTTTGACGGCGCAAATGGTAATTAGTGGATGCCAGTGGTCAGGCGTGGCCACGATGGCAATCTGCGGTTTTTCCCGGTCAAGAAGCTCTCGATAGTCCTTATACTTCCTGGGCTTGTCGCCGCTGAGCTGTTCTATCTCCCTGGCGGCAGGATCCAGCTGATTCTGGTCGACGTCACAGCAAGCGGTCATCTTGCACTGGCCCGACTGCAGTGCAGCCCGAGCGATGTTCATACCCCACCACCCACTGCCGATAAGGACAGCGCGATACTTGCTGGCCCTGTCGGCCCTGAGTATGTTAGGAACGGTGAGGGCCAGACCGGAAGCTGCGGAGCGTTTAAGAAAAGCGCGACGGTTCATAGGCATAATGATATCTCCCTTCTTGTATTGAAAAAAAGATTAAAAAACCCAATTCCTCTTAATGCAGGCAGAGTTATCCAGCACCAAAACCACGACGGGTGAAGCTCTGTTTTGGTGCTGGACTGCCCGCTTTTTGTGCTCAATTTAGCAAATGAGCCCCAGAAGTCAAGTGAAAAATCAGAATTCCTGCAGGTTGCGGGCAGGGTTTCCATTTTTCGACCCCGCACCAATTAGGCGTGAGCCTAAGCTCAATTGGTGCGGGGCAAAAATATTTGTTGACAGCCGCATTGCTGAAGGTATAATTGTGAGTTAGAAATGATTTAAACTAAAATCGGTTTTGTGGCTTATGGCTATGAGCGCAAAAAAGGGTTGGGTTTCGGCAGCAATAACACTGGTGATTTGCGCATGCGGCTGGGGCCAAACGGAGCTTTCGCGGACTGAAAAAATCAGCTCTCAGGAAAAGTGGACCAAGGTCTCGCGGACAAACCAGCAGCGCAGTTCTGCGCGCATCAGCCGACGTAATACGAGTTTCGACAATCAACCGAAACAGACTGTTGACCTTTCCGCTCTTACATTTGATATGCCTTTTAGCGAGGCAATTGACATTCTGCGTAATTCAACCGACCCACCCCTAAAGATAGTTGTGCTGTGGAGAGATTTGCGTGAAAACGCGGATGTCGAGCAAGATACGCCAATCAACATTGATGGTATTTCCGGGATTTCACTGCGTACCGGCTTAAAGATTTTGTTGAGGTCGGTTTCAAGTGGCCTGGCCGAATTGGACTATGTGATTGAAGGCGGAATAATTATCATTGGAACAAAGGATTCTCTACCTGCCAAAATGGTAGTCCGAATTTATGACATTAGCTACTTGGCAGCAAGGCCTGCCGCTTATGCCTTTAACTTTGGAGCCGGCTTTGCCAGAGGTTGGCCAATGAGAGCAAACTGGGGCGGAATAGGTCCAGGAACTGTAAGAGGTGGTAGAGGGTGGAGAACTTATGGCCGCAGAGTTAGAAGAGGGACAAGGAGAGGAACCGTAACCATATGGGGCCAGTCCTATGGACTCCTTACGGAGAGCAGAAGAGTCAAAGAGCAAAATGAAATAGCTCGCCTTATAAAGGATACCATTAGACCGGGCAGTTGGCGTTGATTCGGCGGAAGAAAGCATCCACGTTCCTGCTGCTCGGCCTTGGTGCGGTGTTTGTAGGAAAACAGAGAATAATTCTGAAATGACAGGCGAGCAGATTTGTAGAAAAGCAGGCACAAAAAGAGGGGGATGAGACCCGGCACACGGCGGGTTTTATTTGGGTGGGTTTGAGATTCCGCTTTGTCGCGAACGCTCCAAAGAAGTTAGTAAGATATTGATCTACAGACCAAAAATTTGCAAGAAAGCATTGTTTCGGGTCCTGGAGAGATTATCAAAAACAACGAGAGCTCTCTTAGACTAATCTGCGACCAACTCAGCGAACCAAAGGCGTCTTGGCCGGCTCTGGCTATTTGTCCTTGCAGTCTGAAATTATATATGTTAAAATAACAAAAGCCGATTTATGCGATTTTGTTTTTTAAGGCCCGCAGGTTACAGGGACTCCAGGAAGATAAAAGATGCTCAGATTTATGAAAATTTCGTTGCTGACCCTTGTGTTAACCGTGTCTCTGGCCGGTTCTGTGTGGGCCGTCTGTCCGTTGGGTGATCTGAGCGGGGACTGCGAAGTCGATTTGCCGGACCTGCTGGTCTTTGCCGGG
>JAUWBI010000019.1 GCA_030601745.1 Phycisphaerae bacterium | reverse complement strand
GTGAACATTCTCTTTCGAGCGGATATGATTATCAACCACTTCCAGAATCATTTCTGCACAGAGCTTACAAATGCGGGGACCGCCAATACGAGGGAATTCCTTCGCGATCCGATGAGATAAGGCATTTTCAAGCGTTTTGGCGAATAATGGCTTTAATCCAGCTTTTAGAATGGGCTCTTCTCAGCCCTTGCCTGATTCTTGGCCGGTTGTCGTAAATGGTTTTCAGTGCTGAGGTGTGAAACCGATACACCTTTCAGGATGGGAATATATTTTATTTATCCTCACAAGAATAAGGTTGAAATGAATCGTGACCATCTTATCATAAGTACGTTTGAACAAAGAAAGACCAAGTTTGTAAAACAGCCAGGAGGTAGAAATGAATCGTTCCAGTGTAGATATCAATTCACGAATCTCTGTTCAGTTAGCGATAATAATTGTTGCCTTTTGCTGCACTGTGGTCATCGCCGAAGGACAATTGAAACTTGCATCCATCAAACCGACTGTCTTCTTTGTACACAAGGACAATGTGCTCACCCAATTAGGCGAGGCAGCGATAAATAACTTGTCGCAAAAAGAAGTAGAAATCGCCCTGCAATGTCAAGTCCCCGGCAAGAGGATGAGAGAGATCCCAGCAACCGTTCCCAAAGGTGCAACGGTGTTAAAATTCTCATTTCCCAACATCAGTGAACCTACACCGGTGACCTTTGTTCTCACGGTCGAAGGCAGGGAACACGATCGCCATAGCATGATCTGGCAACCCCAAAGAAAATGGGACATATATTTCGTTCCCATTACACACCATGATCTGGGCTACACCGACACAATCGAAAACGTCCTTAACAGATACGCCGGCTTTTATGATGACATCCTGCGATTCTGTCGCGAGACCGACAGCTGGCCCGACGAAGCTAAGTACCGCTACACCGCCGAGGGTGCCTGGGCTATGAAGCATTTTGTTGAAACCAGAGACAAAGAAAGTGTCGATGAGTTGGGAAAGTATGTCAGACAGGGGCGAATCGAGATCGGGGCTCTCATGGGTAACGAGATCAGTGCCCTGTGCAGCCACGAGGAGCTTGTTCGCCTGATGTATCCTTCATTTAGAATGGCTCACCAATTCGACGGTCAAATCCTCACCGGTTCGATCACTGACGTGCCGGGCCTGAGTTGGGGACTGCCTACCGTGATGGCAGGCGCAGGCGTAAGGTATTTCTTCGCAGGCCTACCGACATATTTTGAATGGGGTAGAAATGACATTCACACGTTCTGGGACGAATCGGCCGTCCTCAGCAACGGCAGACCAGATGCATTTCGCTGGCAAGGCCCCGATGGCAAATCCGTGCTAGTCTATTATCAGGGCAGCTACGGTTTCTTCGGAGACGTGACAGGTCCACATTCGTACAAGTATGTGATGGATAGGCTCCCCGGTGAACTTGATAAGATGCAACAACGCAACACACCTTTCAGTGTAATGCGATACATTCACAACGGTGTTGATAATTATCCGCCGGACAGGAAGATCAGTGAAATAGTCCGCGAATGGAACGACAAATGGGCTTATCCAAAACTGATCGTTGGCACGAACACTATGTTTTTCAAAGAATTGGAGAAGCAATGCTCCGACATTCGCACGTTCAGGGGTGAACTGCCGCATACCGACTACGTTGTGGGCGCAATCTCGACGGCCAAGGAAACAACCATTAACCGTCTGACGCATGACCAACTTGCCTGTGCCGAGAAGTTAGCTACTATCGCCTCCCTGGCCGGGGACCTGCCCTACCCCGCCGACGATATCCGCAAGGCCTATGACGACATGATGCTTTATGACGAGCACACCTGGGGCAAGGACTATCCGGCAGGCAAACTGCAGGACTGGGCATGGAATGAAAAGAGCCACTACGCCTATCGGGCGGCGGGTCTGACACAACAAATCACCAACGCAAGCATCTACCATCTCGTCAATAAGATCGATCGCAAAGAGGATGGACATTATATCGTTGTCTTCAATCCGCTTTCGTTTACGCGAACTGACATCGTCCGCGTCCCGAAGTTCCGCGGTTCAGGTTCCCGGGTCTATGATCTGAGTTTGCCGAGCCGGGGTTCTGAAGTTTGTCAATACGTCCATCTGGCTGGCCCGCAGTCGGCTGTCCCCTACGCAGCCTATAAGCACGCCCGTGGTCAGTTCGAATCGCATGAACTTCGCGATCTGGTTTTCGTGGCGAAGGATGTGCCACCGCTTGGCTACAAGGTCTTCAAAATTGGCGACAAGACATCCGGCAGTCCACCGAACGATATAGCAGTGGGGCCAGAGATGCTGGAGAGCCGCTTCTACAGGATAAGGATCGACCCAAAAACCGGAGGAATCAGCAGTATATACGACAAGGAGTTGAAACGCGAGCTTGTGGATGAGAGTGCACCCCATAAAGTCAACCAGTTCGTCACGCGGTGGATTCAGAGCGGCAAGATTGAAGGACCCACCAGCGTGACTGTTCAGAAAGGACAGACCGGTCCGGTCTATGGAAGCCTCATCATAAAAGCTCGAGGGGCTGGCTGTCCTCAAATAACGCAGGAGGTCATCCTCTACGATCAGATCAAACGAATCGATTTCGCCAACCGCATATTGAAAGACTCCACGCCGCTGCAGGAAATCTACTTCGCATTCCCGTTCAAGATGGACAAACCTGATTTTCGATTTGAAGGTTCCAACTCTGTTATCAAACCTTTCCGTGATCAGTTCCCGGGTTCAAACACCAACTACTATACTGTCCAGCACTGGGCGGACGTTTCCGACGGAGAATTTGGCATCACACTGTCGCCGGTCGAATCGCATCTACTCGAGTTCGGTGGGCTGTGGCCTAATTACTGTTCACAGGCCCACCACGGCATCGATCCACCCGGCTACGGTGCCGATTTCGTAACACCCGAACAAGTCACCGAAGGCTACATGTATGCATTCGTCATGAGCAGCAACTTCAGAACGAATTTCCAGCCTGTCCAGCAAAGCGAGATACTCTTTCGCTATTCGTTGACCACGCATGAAGGCGACTGGCAGAAAGGCGATTGCGCCCGCTTTGGCTGGTCCGTCGCCAATCAGCTCATTGTAGATGATGTTCACAGCAAGAAGGATGGCTCTCTTGCACCGGATACAATGAGCTTTTGTTCAGTTGATAAGCCCAATGTGCTGCTGACGACGCTCAAACAGGCCGAGGATGGCGATGGCATTGTCATCCGCCTGATCGAGACTCAGGGCAAAGAGACGACTGCATCAGTAACGTTGCCCCATATTGCAGTGGCTGAAGCTATGATGACAAATTTGGTTGAAGAGAATAAAGGCCAAGCTGTTTTCACGAAACACGAAATACAAGTAAACCTCAAAGCGTTTGGCATAACAGCAGTACGCATCAAAACAGATTGATGTATCCAGATGTGTAATCATCACTCTGATTTGGAATGATTGGAGGCAAGTCAAAGGGCTATTGATTTTCTCCCTTGCCGAAATATCCGGGACTGATCACACCAGCCAACAAGCGCACTGAGCCGCGCATGAAGCACTCCGATGGGACTCTTTTCGTCAGGTTATGAATACAACCGTTCTACAACTCAACAACCCGTTATCTGCCAATTCGAAAAAATATTCACTTCGTAAGCTCCATAGCGCCAAGACTTTATTAAACTCACAAAAATTGTAAACGTTTTCAATCCAGTACCGGTTGACGATTGGCTGTATCGGCAAGAGCTTTTGTTTTATGGTGACTCGACGATCATGCCTTTTCTTCTCCCTCATCTTCGGAATGCATGGATCCGTTGGATGGTGGGCTTGTATTCAACACCGTCCACGGTTTCTCTACCTGCCACCAAGACATACAACGGTTCCGTTCTCGAGTGCGACGTACAGTCGGCCGGCCGCAACCGCAAGGCCGTCCCAGACCGGAGAGGCTTCGAGCGGCTGCTCACCCAGCGCCGCACCCCGGCGCGCCGACAGCGTCTGCAAGAATCCACCCTTGTCGTCCCCGCCTGCGATAACCAGCGTATCGCCTGCACGCAGCATGGCCCGGGTGCGTTTCGACATGTCCGTTTTCCACGAGAAGCCGGTGACCTCACTTTTGCCTGTCGTCCGCTTCTGGAAGTCAGGCACAAGGTTCGCCTTCTCCGACGGTTCCGGCCTTGGTACAGCGAAAACTCCGGGGCCGGACCTGTTGCCCTTCTTTCCTCCGCCGCGGCGCACAGCCCATACGGTCTTCTCGTCGAATACCATCATGAGGCCGAAGGGAACAGCCAGATCGCTACGGATGATCCAGGGATAGGCAACCGGCGTTCGGGCAATGTCGCCCGTGCCAAGTATCCAGTAGGACCGGTTGTGCTCGTAGTCGTCCAGTAGGCGGGACGTCGAATACAAATGAGGCCGCCCGGAGGGCTCGGTTTCGAGTCTGTCGTCAAAGCGCATGTGGCGCAGGTATATCGAGGCCGTGTCGGCCACCAGGATATCTGTCGTGGCGCCTCGCATGGAGAACGCGTCGCTGCGGTCCGGCGCCAGGAAGGTCTTGTAATCCAACGTGTTCTGCCTGATCTTGATCGTTGACGCGTATTTTCCCGTATCCGGCGGAGGATCCATAGCGCCGACGTGCTCGCTTTCGACAAGTCGTTTCACAACTACCTTGCCGGTCGCAGGGTCGAGGCCGTAGAGCATGATGCCGCCGTCCAGGTACGAACACCTTCCGGCAGCCGCGTATACCACGTCGTTTTTGACCAGCACGCTACCGTGAATCGGCCAGACGGATTCAATTTGATCGAACGCAACGGCATTGAGTTGTTGCGGCGATGCAAGAAACCGCCAGACTAGTGCGCCGTCCGAGGCGCGAAGGCAGTAGATATAGCCGTCGGCAGATCCGAACAGCGCGAGCCCGCTATGGATGGTCGGCGGGGAATCCACACGCGCGCCGGCCGTGAACTGCCAGAGTTGCTCTCCCGTCACCGCATCGAGCGCATGGACCGTGTGAGCATCCACCTGGGCGACAAACACTTTGCCGTCTGCGACCGTCAGACCGCTAAGCCGCCCGCCGATGTTTGCTTTCCATGCGTTATTGAGGACGGACGGAATGTTCGTCCTGACCGAGCCACTGCGGGCATTGTTGCCACGATATGTGGGCCAGTCGCCGGCAGTTCTTAGTCTTGAGTTTTGAGTCTTGAGTTTTCCGTAGGCGGGTCCCTTCTCCAATCTCTCTGACCTGGAGCCGTTGGCTTTGCGTGCCGGCGCCAGCGCATAGAAGCCGAAGATCTTCGCCTCGACGTAGCATCCGCACGAATGCGGGGGTGCGTAGATCAGGCCGTTACAGGGCGTCACGCCCACCCGGCAGGTGCCGCGCACCCAGTTGTTGCGCGAGTGGTTCTCGCCGTTTAGGTCGATCATCTCGATGCCGCGCTTGGCAGTGATGATGTACCGGCTGGTTGCCTTACCCGGATAGCAGCGGTGGTGGTGTCCGTCCGTCCACAGGCGCTCGATGATCTGCCGGCTCTGCTTGACCTCGCCGGTGCGCAGGTCGCGCGGCTCCGCGAAGTCAGGACCCAGCCACACCACGCCATCCAAAACGTAGATCTCGCCGGGAGCGCCTTCCAGGTTTGGAAGGTACGCGGTCTTCCACAGGACACTTCCGTCCTTGACCGACAACGCTGCAAGTTTTCCGCCGTACTCACGGACCCTGGGATGTGAACCAAGGAACTCCTGTATGTCTTTGTTAAGGACAGTGGGATCCTTGCCGGCATAGGACACCAGTATCACTCCATCCTTGACAATGAGTTTCTCGCGCGGAAAATAGAGCTTAATCTTTTTTTCCGATTGCGCCAACTCGCGTCGCCACATCAGCTTGCCGTTGTCCGCCGACAAACAGACAACACTTCTGTCTGTCTTGACAAACACTATCCCGCCGGCGGCCGCCATAGTAAGCCGTATGATCTCGCCGTCGTCGCCCGGCGTCCACAGCCAGAGTCTCTTGCCGGTCTGAGTGTCCACAGCCATAATCTTATGTTTAGGCATCACGAGAAACAGAATGTTCCCGTCCTTGATCACCTCGGAGTAGCCGCTCGTGCCGTCGAAGCTTCGGACCACGCTGCCGGTATCGATGTCGAGCGCGTTCAGCGGTGCATCCGGGGAAAACGCCACATAGACGTGTGACTGATCCACGATTAACTGCCGCCACACCTCTTCCAGACCCCATTTCGGCCGTTGCTCTGCGTACGTTTTCAGTCGGATTGGTCGGCTCCACAGCAGTACGCCGCTGAAGGCGTCGCGTGCGACAACCGCCCATTGACTCGGCACCTTCATGTCCGATGTCTCGGTCCGGTCGATCAAGCTGATGAGCCGGCCCTTCGATGAGAGCACTGTCCTGACGGTCGGATACGTACCCTTTTCCGCATGGTGATCGCGGCCCCATATCGGTTCGGAACACCACTGTATGTGCCTGGGCGGTCCAACCACGATGTCCTCGGCAACCGCATTGTTGTCCGGGCCGTGGAGGAAGTGGGTCCAGTCGTCGATATCGGCAGGCACCGGTTTTGTAAACTTCACAAAACCAGTCCCGATATTGAATGTTGGATGTTGGATACTGGATACAAGTTTTTTGTTTCCGTCCTTCTTGATAACCCCGACTCCTCGTGGAGCGAGCACTCGATCTACTTCTTCACCCAGGATCGTGCATCCAGATTCCAGGACCACCAACAGGTTGACCAGATTGTCAACGTACGGCAGGTTCTCGCCGTAGAATACATCGGCCGCTACTTTCCCGTAGATGCCTTTCGATTGTATGAGCTTCTTTGCTGCTTCGACCTTACTTGCATCCGTGTCCAATCCCTGGACCAGGTACGGTCCGGCCTTGCCGAGGTCCACGAGCAACTGCGGATCATCGCAGCCGATGCAGGCGACAAGGCCGCCTTTGACGCCGGAGGCGGCGAGGAGGTCACGGTGAGAAACTTCCGCCTTCGCCGAAGCTGCGACGGACAAGACCGCCAGGCAAGTGAGAGTAGTAATGATTGGTTTTGCTATGTTCATTTTATTCGATCTCCAACTTGATATTATAGGAATTTGTATTTGTTAGCTTATGATGCACATAGATGGTTGTCAATCGGTTTTGTATGTTGCAAAGCAGGTCAGAAGGAGTGATCGGGGTGTTGGAGCGAACGTTTCACCGGTACAGATGGGTCGTAACGGAAGTGGCCGCCGCATTTGGGGCAGACGATGGCAGCCAATCCCCCCGGTTCATCTGGTGGAAAGGCATCGACAACGATATCTTCGACCCAATCAGTATGGTCACAAGAACGGCAACGATATTTGAACCAATCGCTCGGCCCTGTCCATGGTTCGTCGGTTTGCGGTGGCTCCAACGGGCTCTCGTTCATCCGGCAACTCCTCAAACAATGAGAACTCTTTAATGGTACCATACTTGGGATGATGAATCAATTCCAACATCATGTCATCACCACGTTTTGGACAAAGCAGTGGATCTTTTCCGAAGCTTTCGAAGAAACGTTGAGCGAAAGGTTTTGGCCCAAGAACTCGGTAGCCTATTCAAGATGACTGTGACTTTGGTCACAATTGTTCGTGGATTTTGATTTCACATTACAGTCAAACCATTGTACCGAGAATTGAAGGAGGGTTCAAATACCAAGCCTAAAAGATTCACACTCGGCGATTTTGCAGTACCAGTCCCGCCAACCAATCACAGCGCACCAAGCCCCGCACGGACCACCCCAAAACGGCCCCATTTTCGCGAGTTTAAGTTTACAACTGTACTACAACCAGAAGGCTCGTTATCTAACAATTCGGCAAAAATGTTCGTTTCATAACCACTGCAACACCAAGGTATTATAGAAAATCTAAAAAACGTAAACATTTTCAATGTCCGTCGGTTACTTCACGTAGGATGCATATATCTAAGCGGCCTTCTGGCCCGCTGGTTAGGCTTTGGTCAGGCTGGATTGTCCAGCTTGCTTGCAGCAGCTTAACTTTGCGCACATTTGTTAACAAGTTGATAGTCTTCTCTCTGTCTTGCTTCTTTTTCTCAGCATTGGCGACAAGGGATTATCAACTGCATACAATTCATCAGCATGGCCTTCGAACACAAAGTTACCCATATGTCGAGATTATGAGCAGTTGACTTAGAGGTTGTTTGGTCCCAAATGACCGTTGTACCCGCACACAGTCATTTCCATGTTTGGCCAGAGTTCATTTAGTAGAAAGTCGAGATTTTTGGCTTGACGGGTGGCTCTTAGCTGATATACTCTGCCAAAAACACTGGATGATGGCCAGGAGAGAGTCCTCGAGTTTTTGGGGCGCCGAAGGTATAACCTGTAGTCTGAAATACCAACATGGAAACTCTCAGGCAAAAGGATCCTGGTTGGATGGCTCTCTGGAGAAGCTGCAGGTACCGAAGGGATAATTATCTCAGGTAAAAGGACAGAGAGAAATAGTTTTGGTTGCGAAATTAGCGTATATTCGTTTCTGTCTTTGAAGAGGGCCGATCGGTGTTACAGAACAATGCCAATAAGTCACATCTCCATGGAGCCGAGAAAAAACCCAAGCAAACTATCTTATATGATCGGCATATTGGACTAAGCGACAAATCACACATCGTCTCGTTCGCCGGATACCTTATGCCATTGTGGTATTCGTCTATAGCCGGTGAGCACACCGCCGTGCGAGAGGCAGCCGGAATCTTTGATTGTACACATATGGGCGTATTCGAGATTTCTGGAGTTGGTGCCGCCGAGTTTATAGACCAGCTCACCACCAACAGCATCACGAGTCTTAAGATCAAGCACACACAATATTCGTTTATTTTAGATGCATCTGGGAGTGTCCTTGATGACGTCATAGTCTATCGCAAGGGTCGGGACGAATTTATCCTCGTCGTCAATGCTGCAAATAATACCAAGATCAACAATTGGATGAACGCGCTGTTTAATAACGAAATCTGCGTTGATCCAGAACATACTGACAGAAAAGTTTCTGGCAGACCTAAAGTGCGAGATTTACGCGTTGCGGATTGTAAACATGATTGCAGGGTTGACATCGCCCTGCAGGGCCCCAAATCACTGGATGTGCTTTTTGCGTTGATCCAAGACAAAGAAACACAGTCGGAAATTACTGATTTGAGACCGTTTCAGTTCATGGAGACGGATATTGAGAACATTATGTGCTTAGTGTCACGCACCGGCTATACGGGAGCCGAGATCGGATTTGAATTGTTTGTGCAACCGGAGAAAGCATCGCAACTGTGGGAAACGATTCTCCAGGCAGGAAAGCCACAGGGATTGCTGCCGTGCGGCCTGGGTTCGCGTGATAGTCTGAGAATTGAGGCCGGTCTTCCGCTTTACGGACATGAACTGGCAGGTAAGTTTAGTATTTCACCGTTCGAGGCTGGATACGGCTGGGCCGTCAAGCTGGAAAAAGAGTTCTTTATCGGCAAGGCGGCTATGGAGCGGATATCGAGAAAGTATGATATGAAAGTTGCCAGGGTTGAACTGCCGGGAACAAAGGGTACCCGACCAGTTCGGCAAGACGATGGCGTGCTGGACGAACACGGCCGGAGCATCGGCTGGGTGCTGAGCAGCGCAATAATAGGTGAAAAACAAATTGCTCTTGTTTATGGTGACGGGGAATCTTTAGAAAAGAACGATACAGTGGGGACCTACTATTTGGCAAGAAGCCGCAGTCAAATCCAGCAAGGTAGGAAACAGAGCATTGAGAAAGGGGAGCTTCTGGAACCTGACCTGACAGGCAAAGTGGTTAGCCGATTTGCGAAATTCTGATTGGAGAAAATAATATGGCCGTCGAGGGATCACTTTACACAAAAAACCACGAATGGGCAAGGATTGATGCAGGCATTGCAACCATTGGGATCACGGATTATGCCCAGCAGATGTTGGGTGAGCTCGTATTCGTAGAACTGCCCGCCATCGGGAAGGAGTTTGCGGGATACGATGAACTGGCCATCGTAGAGAGTACGAAAGCAGCAAGTGATGTCTATTCTCCGGTGGCTGGGAAAGTCATCGAAGTCAACTGCAAACTTGAGTCTCAACCGGAGCTGATTAACCAAGATTGCTACAACGCGGGTTGGATTTGTAAAATGCAAATTACTGATATGAAATCCATTGAGAACTTGATAGATTCAAAGCAGTACGAAGAGTATGTAGGTGGGCTGTAGAGCCGAAGCAGACGACGTCCTACCGACAATATATACGGCTTCGAAGTCGATTCAGCGATTTCATCGGGAGTCTGGAAGATGCCTTTTATAGCAAATACGCCGCAGCAGCAAAAGCAGATGCTTGCAGAAATCGGGCTAACAATGGATGAGCTCTTTGGCGACATTCCTGCAGAGCTAAGGGCCAAGGCATTTGATTTGCCGCTGGGTCTGAGCGAACAGGAAGTCCGAAACAGACTTACGGAATTGGCCGAGAAGAACGCCACAAATCTCACCTGTTTTCTGGGCGGCGGTTTCTACGATCATTTCATCCCTGCCGCGGTTCATTCAATTATTTCGCGCAGCGAATTCTATACTGCATACACACCTTATCAGCCTGAGCTCTCGCAGGGGACTCTGCAGGCAACTTACGAATACCAGTCGATGATTTGTCGGCTGACGGAAATGGAGGTGTCGAACGCCTCGCTATACGATGGCGGGACCGCTCTGTACGAAGCAATGATGATGGCTCTGCGCATTACCGACCGCAATAAGGTAATTATCGACGACAGTGTTAACCCGATTTACCGCGTAATGATCCGTTCGTACACACAGAATCTCAGGATCGAACTTGAACAGACCCACTGCGAAGACGGCTTAGCCAACCGCGAGCAGATACTGGAGAAAATCGATGACAAAACTGCAGCGGTTATTTTACAGAATCCCAACTTCTTTGGGTGTATCGACAACTTCAGCGATATTGCCGATGCTACACACGAAAAAGGGGGGTTGTTAATTATTTCGTGCTACCCGATATCGCTGGGGATACTAAAAACACCGGGAGTGATGGGTGCCGATATAATAACCGGCGAAGGACAAAGTCTGGGCATACCGATGTCGTTTGGCGGACCGTACCTGGGTTTTATGGCGTCGCGAAAGCAATATGTTCGCAAGATGCCAGGCCGAATCGTAGGTGAAACGACCGACAGGTCCGGTCAACAGGCATACGTCCTTACACTCCAGACACGCGAACAGCACATACGCAGAGACAAAGCGACCTCGAACATCTGCTCAAACGAAGCATTGTGCGCGTTGACCGCACTTGTGTATCTCGCACTACTCGGTCAAGAAGGCCTGAAAGAAACGGCACAACTCTGCGCCGATAAAGCGAGCTATGCATACAAGCGACTGACGGCAATAACCGGTGTGGCGCCACATTTTAAGGGAAAATGGTTTTTCAATGAATTTGTGTTGGATATGCCGTGTGAGGCGGCAGACGTGATTGCGAAGTTGATCGAAAAGGGCTTTGCAGCAGGTTTTCCCTTGAGCAGATATTACGACGATATGGAGAATTCAATTTTGATTTGTGTTACTGAGAAAAGAACCAAACAAGAAATTGGAATGCTAACCGAAGCATTGGAGAGTGTTTTGTGAAACTGATCTTCGAAAAGAGCGTATCCGGCCGCAGAGCAGTTCGAACAGGCCTAAGCGACGTGCCAAAGATAAACATAAGAAGCGATTTGCTGCGACAAAAACCTGCACGAGTGCCAGAACTTAGTGAGCTTGACGTAGTGAGGCACTTTACCGAATTATCACGTCGAAACTTCGGCGTGGACAACAATTTCTACCCGCTTGGCTCGTGCACGATGAAATACAACCCAAAAGCTGCTGAGCATATTGCTTCCTACCCCGGCTTTGCCCACTTGCATCCCCTGCTGCCTCAGCTGAGGATGGGCGGAATGCTCACACAGGGCGCATTGCGCGTCCTCCACGAGACTGACCTGCTATTACGCGAAATAACCGGTATGGCAGGGTTTACAATGCAGCCTCTGGCGGGAGCGCATGGAGAGCTGACCGGTATGATGATTATGGCAGCTTACCATAGGGAGCAAGGCAATAGAAAAACAACCGTCCTTATTCCCGACAGCGCTCACGGGACTAATCCTGCCAGTGCTGCAATAGCCGGCTACAACGTTATATCTATACCCAGCAATGAAAACGGCGTTATGGATATTGAAGCTGTTAAGCAACATCTGAATGATGAGATTGCCGGATTAATGCTGACCTGTCCAAATACACTTGGTTTATTCAATCCGCATGTGAAGGAAATCTGCGACCTTATCCATAGCGTTGATGGGCTGGCTTACTATGATGGGGCCAACTTAAATGCGATAGTTGGCAAGGCTCGGCCGGGTGACTTTGGTTTCGACATTGTGCATTTGAACTTGCACAAGACCTTCGCGACACCGCATGGTGGAGGCGGACCAGGAGCCGGCCCCGTGGGTGTTAAGGAAAATCTGCTGTCATTCTTGCCGGTCTCGGTTGTAATAAAAAGGAACGATGGTACTTATGCGCTTCAATATGACCGCGCTAAGTCTATTGGCTATGTCGCACCGTTCTATGGCAACTTTGGCGTCGTGCTGAAGGCGTATGTTTATATCCTAATGCTTGGCAAAGAAGGGCTCCGTCGGGTAGCGGAAAATGCCGTTCTTAACGCCAATTACGTAAAAGAAAAACTTAAGGGCCATTACAACTTGGCCTTTGACAGAATGTGCAAACATGAGTGTGTTTTCAGCACCTCGGAGCAAATGGCCCAGAATGGGGTTCGGGCGATAGATATTGCAAAAGCCCTCATAGACAAAGGATTTCATCCCCCAACCGTGTATTTCCCAACGATTGTCAAAGAAGCAATGATGATTGAGCCCACCGAGACCGAGAGCAAAGAAACGCTTGATACTTTTATCGATGCGATGATAGAAATTGCCGAGCAGGCCAAGATTGACCCGGAGAAGCTGAAATTTGCTCCAACAACCGCAGTGGTCTGTCGTCCAAATGAAACTATCGCAGCAAAGAACCTAAACATCGCTTACTTGTAGAGAGTTGCAGGAATCTTTACCAGTTTCTCTTTAACTGTCCTGGGTGGCCGGTCTCTTGCTTGACTATATTGACATTGCCGCCGGCATCGACATTGAAATAGCCACTCGACCAGGCTGGATGCTGCCGAATGCTGTTAAATATACATCGGCTGTAGTTTTGTTGGCAATATTGAGTTTTGCCATTCTAAGCAAATGTAGGGGTGCGTCTGATGAGCAATAGAGCAAAATGTAATAATCGGGGCGACTGGACTTGAACCAGCGACCTCATGACCCCCAGTCATGCGCGCTACCAAACTGCGCCACGCCCCGAATAGATAACATATTCTAATATAAAATACATCCTAAAACAAACAATCTTTCACAATTTGCCACAATAAAATCTAAAGATTTTTCTTGACGTGAGGGTAGCTAATCTGGTATAAGTAAAATTGTTGGAATCTGTGGTTTTTCAGTCTTCCAGCAGTGAAATTTCTATAGGTTAATTCGGATTTTCACTTTTTGATTAACCGCCCATATTGGGCTTGGAAGGAAGGAGGTAATATCAATTCGTAAAAACTCATCCTGGGCAGATGTGTTTAATGTAGTGAGTGTGAACAATTATTATCGGTCGTTTTGTTTGAAGTTGTTTGTAACAAACGACTGGTGTTTTGGTGTGTAACCAAAACACGATTTTTTCAGATTTTTTGTAAGGAGGACTATTATGTCTAAAAGATTGATTTATGTAATGACGTTTGTTTTGGTGTTGGCCGTGACGGGAACTGCTTCGGCCGACCAGTTGGCCATCACTGTCCTGAATGCGGGCTTCGAGGATCCCGTATTGGCCGAAGATGGTTATACCTGGCTCGACATTCCGGGCTGGACCCCGGTGGGCGGCGAAGGCCCCGGCATATGGCACGTTACATCTGCAGACTTCGAGCCGGTGGTCGCGCCCGAGGGCCAGAATGTGCTGTATACCGAGAACGCTGTAGGTGACGCCGGCGGCGTGGCGCAGGTCTTGACCGACACGTTCGCGGCCAACATGGACTACACGCTGACCGTCGAGGTGGGAAACTCGTACTATTACTACAACGCAGGCTATAGCGTGCAGCTCTTGGCCGGCGGCGTTGTTATTGCCGAGGATAATGACACGTTGTGGCCGGACTACTACAAGTGGGCCACTTCGACCGTTGAGTACACCTATGATCCGGCCGATGCAGCCCTTGTGGGACAGCCCTTGGAGATTCGCCTACTCAATCTGGCCCTCGATAAGGATAGCCCTCCCGCAGGCGACAGTGTCGGAGTCGAGTTTGACAACGTAACACTTTCGTACTTAGAAGTTGTGCAGGGACCGGTGTACCTTTGGAACGGCAGCGCGGCTGACGGCCTCTGGGATACGCCCGCCAACTGGACCGTGACCGATTCGGTGTGGACCTGGCCCAACGAAGAGTACGGCAACAGGCAGGTCAACAGCGACACCATCTGGATCGACATCCTCAACGGGGATGCGGTCAGCCGTGGCAGTGATCTGGGCATTGACGGCGCTGCCGACGGGTCGACGACCGGCGTGCTTACGCTGAACAATGGCAGCTCACTTACCGTAGCCGGCGCTTTGGCGACCAGCACTGATCCAGGTAGAAGGGGTCAGATCGATATCCTGGGCGGAAGTATTGTGAACGTGATAGGTGACGGTAATGACATTAGAATTGCCGATGACCCGGACACTTGGGGTATGCTGAACATCGTTGATTCCACTGTTGATATCGCGGACGATTTGCGTCTCGACGAGGGTGAGGCCTACGTCAATATCAGCGGCAGCTCGATCATAAACGCTGACGGTATAACCGCTGCCGACGCTGCCACTGGTGTGAGCTACCTGGACATAAGCGGAACCACGACGGTTACTCTCGTGGACGATTTTAAGATCGATGAAGGTATCGGCACCATCACTATCGGTGGCGACGCGGTCATCAGTTTTGGCGACGATTGTTACTTACCCGACAAAGAAAACTCAGTGGGTACCATGACCTTAACCGGCAACTCGGTCTTTAACGTGGGCGACGATATGACCATCGCCGACGACGCCGGTACAGTGGGTCACGTGATCGTAACCGGCAACGCTACGCTTAATGCCCCCGACGAGCTATACCTCGCAGACGCCAATACCGCATCTGCCATCCTGGACGTAAACGGAACCGCTACGGTTAATATCGGCGACGATCTTAACATCGGCGAGGACGGCCCCGGCACCTGCAATATCGGCGAGAACGCGACCGTCGACATTGTGGACGATATATACGTCGGCCACAATGTTGAATTTGGAGCATTTGAGAGTTACCTGACCATAAGCGGCAACGCATCGGTAACTTGCCAAGATCTGATCGTCGCCAACAATGGAGGCCTCACGGGATACCTGCACATCCTCGGTAACCCGACGATCCACACAACCGCCAACTTCTACATGAACGACGACGAAGGTGACCCGGCATACAGCCAGGTGATAATGGATGGCGGCACGGTCACGGTGGACGGCTACACCACGTTCAACGACGACAATCCCGGAACGGCTGAATTTATCATGAACGGCGGAAGCTTCTACTCCGCTGACTATTTGAATCTGAGCGATAACCTCGACGGCATCGCACATCTGACGATGAACGGTGGTGAGATGATCACCGGCAACCGGCTCAGACTGGGTAAAGACGGCGGCGAAGACACAGGCCAGGTCAGGATATTCATGAACGGCGGTCTGCTTCAGGCCGAGGAGCTCAGCAGCATCAAGATTACCGACACTCAGATCATTTACAAAGGCGGCGAGTTCCGGATCGGCAGTGCCAGCCTTGACGAAGCCGGCATGCAGCAACTCATCACCGATGGCACGATTGTTGCCGAGGGCGCCTATAGCATCGTCACCGACGGTGCCTATACGGCGCTGGTCACTAAAGCTGCCTCAGGTCCCAACCCCGCTAATGGCGCCGAAGATGTGGCGTTAGATGCGATTCTTAGTTGGTGGCCGGGATTCGGTGCCGTTTCGCACGATGGATACATCGGCATCAGCAGTCCACCGCCGTTCATAGGCAACACGCCAG
This sequence comes from Phycisphaerae bacterium, assembly GCA_030601745.1. Classification (GTDB taxonomy): domain Bacteria; phylum Planctomycetota; class Phycisphaerae; order Sedimentisphaerales; family Anaerobacaceae; genus JAUVYQ01. The sequence goes on along the minus strand of JAUWBI010000019.1, from coordinate 29,140 downwards.
AGGTCACATTTGACCCCGGAGTCATTGGTGGCCTTCAACCAAACACCACTTACTACTGGCAGCTCAATGCTGTCGAGGCCGATGGTACGACGCACATCGGCGATATTTGGAGCTTTACGACCATGGACCCAAATCTGGTTGCCTACTATGCACTTGAGAACGATGTGCTGGATGGTTCCGGGAATGGTAACGATGGTACTATAGTTGGTGCTCCGACCTTCGTCGATGGACCGGCCGGCTACGGCATGGCGATGGAGTTCCATGGCTTGGGCGCCCCCGGTGGCGGCGGGGACTACATCAATTGTGGCAATGACGCCAGCCTGGACATCCCTGGTCCGATCTCCATTGCCCTCTGGATAAAACCCGGCGCCGACGATCCGGAAGGACAGGGCACAGAGACGGCACCGATGGCCAAGGCGATGAGCGGGATAAGTCCCTGGAACTGGCAGGTTCGATACGGCTGGGGCAGCCCTCAGCCCTACATGGCGTTTACGTTCAATACGTCGCCCAGGGCCTGGGCCTATGTCGGCAGGAATCTGGAGCGCAACGAGTGGTGCCATATCGCGTGCTCGCATGACGGCGCGACGCTGAAATGCTACCTAGATGGAGTAGAAACCGATTCGACCCCAATGGGCGAAATTGCCCAGGGCGAGGCACCTGTCCTCATCGGCTCGGACGGGTGGGGCTGTGACTGGATTGGCGCAATCGACGAGGTCGCGATATACAACCGGGCTTTGTCTGAGGCTGAAGTTCTTGAGCTTGCGAGTAAGTAACATCGCCGTTCTGGATTGAGGAAGACCTGAATCAAGACGGCACGGTGGAACTGAAGGACTATGCTCTGCTGGCAGAGAAGTTGGCTTGATGAGGTAATGTGGCCGGAGCCATAGAGCGTAGTCGCAAGGCCAAAGACTTAGAGTTGCTGTTTCAAATTATTTCGGGGCCTATATCGAATGATTCGGTATAGGCCCCGTTTGTTTTGTGGACCCGGCAGGGCACAACTGCTTGGAGTTCAAAGGCCTCTACAGGCCCGAAAGTACCGATAAATCGGGATTATCCGGACGGCCAGGGTGTCGGTTGAATTGCTGAATCTGATATGGAACGACCTTTGTCAAGCCATAATGTTCAGTTGTTTTATTCTTTTCTACATCTTATTTAATGACACTTCAAGGTGCAGGCTGCTTCGACGATGAATCAGTCTGATATTCGTGGATTATCCCTTAGGGACAGAGCCGACATTGATATTCTTCGTCAGGAGCCTTTTGCCTTCTAAAATCGTGAGTTCAGTCCGCCATAGGCAAGACCTATCACATAGCCCCGCCGCATATTACTCCTATCGTGCCTGCACCTGTCAGTATCATCCTTATATCCAATTTTCAAATATCAAAAATCTTCGGAGGAGGCCTGATGAAAGAAAATAAAATCGTAATCCATCACGCCGCCTTTTCCTGGTTTCTTGCTTGATATTCTTTGAATACCGACCATATAAATCCTGCTAATTCCCTGGCTACAGCTACTGTGGCTTTGCATGGCATCTTGCCGCGATTAACAAGATACCAGTAACGTTTTCGAAGCCGTTGTCCAGCCCTGTCAGCAATGTCTATTACCCATTGCGGCTGGTCCTTTCTTCGTTGTCTCAAGGCCTTGCTTCTTGAAATGTATGGATGCCGATAATGCCAGGCCGTTTCTATCAGCAGACGCCGGACGCGTTTATTACCTGCTTTGGTTATTGAGCCTTTGTGCTCTTTTTCGCCGGTGGACGACTCAGAGCATGTAAGACCAAGATAACTCATAAGCTCACCAGGACTGGAAAAACGACCAAAGTCAAATATTTCGGTGATTATAGTTATAGCTGTCAGCGTATCTATTCCATGGAAGCAACGCAAAAGTCCGACTACCTCTTTATAGGTTTCGCTTTCCGCCAGCTTCTCTACTTCCTTGTCAAGAGAAGCCAGACGCTGTATACAATGCTGCATCTGGGTGAAATAGTTGTCAAACACATCCCGCAGCAGCGGCTGTTCATCAAATTCGAGGCTGCACAGCCAGCGAAGATGTCTTTGTGTCCAGTGTTTACCATCTGCATAGACATAGCCGTGACGGGTAAGAAATTTGAGCAGTTGATGGCGTATCCTTTTTAGGTTTTCCTGTGCTGTTTGCCTGCATCGTGTCAGCTCGCGGGCTGCCTCCTGTTTCTGGTCTGGGGCATATACCTCTGTGAGCAGCCCTGCCTTGAACATTGCAAGTAATTTCTTTGCATCCCGCACCAAAATGTAGCGTTATAAAGCCCTCTCTCCCATCGAACGAAAACATCTCACGACAAAGTCCATTTTGGTGCGGGATGGTGCGATGACCGCACATTTACAATCCAAAGCTTCTATCCTGCGTTTGAGAGTGAAACCACAAACACCCGCCTCATAGCAGAATGCAACATCTGCTGGTGCCTTCTTTTTGATCTTGTTTACCATCTTCCTGATGTCACGGACGGTGTTTTTGATGGTGAACTCGACAATCTGCTCATCGCCAGGATAGTATAATGCGACTTTGTGCTGTTTTTTGTGTGTGTCCATTGCTACATGTGTGGTATAATTAGTCATGATCGGCTCCTTTACATTGTATGCGGCTCTGTTACCGCAAGGTTAATAATCCGCGATCAACGGTGGCAACGCGCCACCTTGTCGCATAAGTCTTTTATCGGCTTATGACGACGTTTACAATCACGGGGCCGGTCGTTCCATATTTTCTAAACAGTATTGAGATTGCTTCGGCCTAAAAGGCAGGCCTCGCAATAACATTTTATTTTGGATTCCTGCCCATTCGGCTTTCCCCTTCGGCTGCGCTCCCCCCTTCGCTAAAGCTACGAAGGGCAGGCAGGGCTTCGGCTAATTCAGGACAGGCCTTATAACTCGCCCTGGGCAACGCTGCTCTGCTGAGATGAGGCTGTGTAGGAGAAGCCATCCCCAAGCTGCGCTTGAGGCTGCCACCCTTCCAAGCTATCAAATCAATTTTGACAGACTACTACGGGCTCAGATGCAGTTGCCCTTGCCGAATTCAGACTTTAACGTTCGAAGAATGGAAAGAGCTTTTTTAGTCCAGCGGCTGATGGCCGACGGCCGTATTCGCAGACCTCGAACGCCTCGGCATAGCGCACCTTTTTCCCCTTCTTTTCGCCGTAAGCCTCGATCAGTTTCGCCCGGTACTTGTTGGCGGTCGCCTCGAATCGCCGGCGAAAACGCTCGCGAACTAAAACGCGGTGGCAGTGGACAAAATCTTTACAAGATGGGTTGGACTTGAGCTGCTGATTCGTGTATTATGACGGACGGAAAAGGCCTTAGAGCCTATCCGAATAACCCGCTCTATTGCGGCCGGCTGTAAAGCCCGATGCCTGCGTTGTCGGCCAAAAACGTTCTCAACGTGGAGAAAACCACGCCTCCGAGCATTTTTGGCCTGCCGCCTTGGCCTCGAACTTTTCGCTCGGCCTCATAACGACCCGGTTATTCGGATAAGCTCTTAATACAAGGACGGCTGCCTCAAGAGTTAATTGCGCTTAAAGGGCAATTCGGGTATTATGGTGACTATTACTACTGGCCAGTAAGGAGATCGTAAAATGTCAAATGTGTCTATAGGAGTCAATATGGAGTTTGTGCGTCGTGCCGACAAGCCGTTTGAATGGGCCGTGGAAAAGGCAGCGGAGTTAGGCTATGAATATATCGAGCCGTGGGTTCACTGGGGACGGGAGCTGCTCAGTGAAGCAGGTTACTACCAGAGTGTTTCATTGCTGGACGACCCGTACCGTGTCAAGCGGGCCTGTGAAAAAGCCGGTGTGAAGCTTTCCGGCTTATCGTCGCATACGCCGCTTTGTAAGCCGGAGATAAGTACCGAATACCTCAAACAGGCGATTCGTTTCGCAGCAGAATGTGGTGCTCCGGTGGTCAACACGGATGAAGGTCCGAAACCGGCCTGGACAACGGAAGAAGAAGACCATGTTTTGATGCGGTATGTGCTGAAAGAAGCATCAGCAGTTGCCGAAAGTCACGGCATTTTGATAGGCATTGAGCCGCATCAGCAGTACAGCCAGCACCCCGATGGTCTGGATAGGATTTACGAGCTGGTTGATTCGCAGGCTATCGGAATCAACTTCGATACGGGCAACAGTTACCTGTGTGGTCACGACCCGATTGAGTGGCTTGGGCGGGTCAAGGACAGGTTGGTACATCTGCATGCTAAGGATATTTCGGTGCAGCAATCGGAGGACGAACGCGGCAAGGTAACAGGAACGCCGGCCGGTTGCGCTTGCGGCGATGGTGTTATCGACTGGAAAAAAGTCATCGAGGTATGTAAAGATGCGCCGCGTGACATCGTGCTGAGCGTCGAGTGCGGCACCGTTGACCAGGCCGAGCGGAGCATCAAGTATCTCAAAGAGCTGGTATAGCTTGATAAGTGCATAAGAGCGTAAGAGCGTAAGGCATAAGCAGTTGGTGGTGTTTGCAGGAGACTTAAGAAAAGAAATAACCGGGGAGTTTGAAAGGAGATGAGTAAATGAAGTGGACAGGTAAAATGACGGTTCGCAGGGTAATGCTGGTGGTTGTTCTGCTGCTGGTGGCGGGATTTGTTTGTTCCTGTGGTGAATTTGTGGAGCAGGGCGGCCGGGGGCCGGGCGAGAAGATAAAGGTAGTGGTGGTTACGGGCGGGCACGCGTTTGAGCGTAAGCCGTTCTTTACGCTGTTTGAAGGGTACGATGATATCGAATACGTCGAGGCCCAACTGAAAGACCACAGCGAGATATTCGAGGACATAAGCGAGTGGGGCTACGACGTGATGGTGCTTTTCAATATGACGCAGAAGATATCACCGAAGCGGCGGGAAAACTTCGCCAAATTGGTGAAAGGCGGCGTCGGGGTGGTGGCGCTGCACCATTCGATGGGCTCGTTCCAGGACTGGGGTGAGTATCGCAAAATCATCGGGGGCAAATACTATACGAAACCGACTGAAGAGGACGGCGTGAAGTATGAGGGAAGCACATATAAGCATGATGTGGATTTTGAGGTGCGCGTGGAAGATTCGAGGCATCCGGTTACGCGGGGTGTGAGCGATTTTGCGGTGCATGACGAGACGTATAAAAAGTGCGGTTTCGAGAAGGACAATCGGGTGCTTTTGAGTACGGAGCATCCGGCGAGTGATAAGCCGCTTGGCTGGGTCAGGCGGTACGGCAAGGGCAAGGTCTGTTTTATTATGGTGGGGCACGGCCCCAGTGTGTATGCGAACGAGAGCTATCGTCGGCTGGTGGCACAGGCGATACGGTGGTGCGCGAACTGAGTTGTGATTTAGGCCGGGCAGGGGGACGGGGATAAGAGGTTGCGCTGATTGGGCCGAAGGGGTTGGTATGCTAAATTGCGGCTTTTTATGTCGCTGATTTTGGTTTTGTGGTTTTTAAGTGCCGGGTCAGTGAAAGGAGCGTGAATTATAGGTTATCCAGCGACAAAACGACATCATTGCGTGTTCAGTGTATTTGTGATTGCTGCGTTTAGTTTTCTCATCGGAATCACTTCCACAGCGGAGAATCTGTGGGCCGGGCAGAACTGGCCTTCGTTTCGCGGCCCGCGTGCAAGCGGTGTTGCAGAAGGTTATCCGACCCCAATCAAGTGGGACGTTGAACGAGGCGAAAACGTCCGATGGAAAACGCCTATTGCCGGTCTTGGCCACTCCTGCCCGGCAATATGGGGCGACCGCATCTTTGTTACTACTGCCGTTAAGGGTGAGGGCCAATCGAGTCTGAAGGTGGGCATGTATGGGGACGTCGAATCGGTAAAGGAAGAGAATATTTTCAATTGGCGTGTTTACTGTATAGATAGAAAAAGCGGCAAAATTCTGTGGGAGCGGCAGGCTCACGCCGGAAAGCCGAAGGTCAAACGGCATCCGAAATCCAGCCACGCAAGTCCCACTCCCTGTACGGACGGAAAGTATGTAATCGCATTCTTCGGGTCTGAAGGATTGTACTGTTACGATATCCAAGGCAATCCTGTATGGGAAAAGGACCTTGGTGTGCTTGACTGGGGTTATTATCGCGCTCGGTCTGCCCAATGGGGAGGAGGCAGCTCGCCCATCATCCATAAGCAAATGGTAATTATTCAATGTGATGTTCAGAAGGATTCTTTTATTGCTGCCTTTAATCTGAGGAATGGCAAACAGTTGTGGAGGACACTTAGAAGTGATGTGCCGACGTGGGGTACGCCAACTGTTTATACAGGTAAACAGTATTCCCAAATCATTCTTAATGGATACAGGCACATCGGCGGATATGATATTGGAACGGGAAAAGAAATCTGGAAAATGAGGGGCGGCGGTGACATCCCCGTTCCGACACCTGTGGTCGGTCACGGTTTAGTCTATATTACCAATGCACACGGACGAATGTCGCCCATCTATGCCGTGCGCTTGTCGGCAGCCGGAGATATTTCACTCGCTGAAAATTCATCAAGCAATAAACATATCGCCTGGAGCTATAGCAGGGGCGGCAACTACATACCAACGCCCATCGTTTATGGTGATTATCTTTATTGCGGTTCGGATGGCGGCAGACTGAACTGCTTCGAAGCGAAAACCGGAAAATTGGTATATCGTGAAAGTTTAAGCGCTAAGCGTGCCGCTTTCAGCGCTTCTCCCGTTGCAGCCGATGGAAAAATCTACTTCACTGGTGAAAAAGGCGACATATATGTCGTAAAGGCGGGGCCTGAATTTAAGCTGCTTGGTGTTAATGAGATGAACGAAACCTGCATAGCGACACCTGCAATCTCGCAGGGCACCTTGTTCTTTCGAACCAGACATCACCTTGTGGCAATCGCGGAAGAGAAATAAATCAGTTTCGGGATTTGACAGATTTTTGGATTCCTGCTTGCGCAGGAATGACAATAAGGGATTACTCGCAGTGAAAACGGCGGTTTTTGAGCGGGGACGGCGGTTTTTGGGGTAAAAACAGGGGTAAAAAGATTTTTGAAAAAATTCCATTTTTTTTCTTGACTATCTCTACATTTGTAGAGTAGTATTGACAGAGTTAAAGAAAAAGGAGGTTTTTATGGCAAAGAGAACTTATGAGCTAACCGAAGGTGAATGGGCGATTATCCAGGCGGTGTGGGACAATGAGCCGTGCGCGGCCCCGACCGTTCAGGAAGAGCTCGAAGCCCAAAAGAGCTGGACGTACAGCACGGTCAAAACAATGATGGACCGGATGGTGGCCAAGGGGCTGCTGAAACCTGAGAAGATTCGCAATCTCATCCTGTATCGCTCAGCTATCACCAGAACAGAGGCGCAAACCGGCGAAATTATGCGCGCAGTGAAAAGGGCATTCGACGGGGCACTTACCCCGATGATGCAGTTTTTGCTGGATAGCGATAGTCTGTCGAAAAAGCAGTTAAGCGAGCTGGAAACAATGATCAAGAGAAAGCGCGGCAGGAGCGGTGCGCGCAAAAAGAAATAATTTTGCTGTAACCAAACTCTGGAAAACGGCGTCTTAATAAGTGGAGGACGCATTATGAATACGATATTAGAGCAGATAAATTCGACGGGGAAGGCATTTGTAGAATTTGCGGTGCCGATGCTGGTTCAATCCGGCGTGCTTATAGTGATTTTGCTGCTGCTTGATTTGGCGCTGCGGAAAAAAGTGAAGGCGGTGTTTCGGTACTGTATCTGGATGTTAGTGCTGGTGAAACTGGTTCTGCCGACGTCGCTGTCATCGCCTTTGAGCTTAGGATACTGGTTTGGTGACCACTTAGCGTATGTGGCCGAAAGCCGGACGAGCGCTGAGGAGGTAACCGAACCAGAGGCGTTGGAGCCGGCTCTGGCGGATATGCTGCATATTATCGAGCCGGTACCTATCGAAGTGGAGAGGCATACGCCGACGGTTCCGCCAGTGATGCCAGATATTGAGCCGACAGCGGCAGAGGCGATTACTCCGCCAACGGCACCGGTAACACCGATAACGTGGCAAGGGGTTGTGTTTTTGCTCTGGTTAGCTGTCGTGATAGCATTAGGGTTGTTGCTGCTGCAGCGGGCGATGTTTGTGCGCGGGCTTGTTGCGCAGGCCAAAAGCGCGGGTGGTTTAATGAACGATGCACTTGAGTACTGCTGCAAGTGTATGGGAGTGAAAAGAAAAATTGGCTTGAAGGTGTCCGCGAATGCGACGAGTCCGGCGGTGTGTGGATTATTTCGGCCTGTGATTTTGCTGCCGCATAAGCTGGCGCCGAGTTTGGGGTCGAGAGGCCTGCGGGCGGTTTTGCTGCATGAGCTTGCGCATATCAGGCGTGGCGATTTGTGGGTGAATTTGGCGCAGACCATTTTGCAGATTGCGTATTTTTATAATCCGCTGTTGTGGCTGGCCAATGCGATGATTCGCAGGGTTCGCGAGCAGGCGATAGATGAGACAGTGCTTGTGGCGATGGGCGAAAAGGCGCAGCAGTATCCGCAGACTCTGGTGAACGTTGCGAAGCTGGCGTTTAAGCGGCCGGTTTTGAGTCTGCGATTGATAGGCGTTGTGGAATCGAAGAGCGCGCTGGCCGGGCGAATCAAACATATCCTCAATCGGCCGATGCCAAAGAGCGCCAAGGTTGGGGTGCTTGGATTAGCTGCGGTTTTAATCATCGGTGCTGTATTGCTGCCGATGGCAAAAGCTGAAAAGCAGGCTGATATGGGGACCGATGTGTGGGTTGAGGGTGAAAGGCAATCTTCAAGAAGTAACTTAATAGAAAAGCTGCAGGCAGCCATTGTTGGTGGCGACATTAGCAAAGTTGAGAAACTTATTGGAGAAGGTGTTAGTGTCAATATGCCGGGCAAAGAATCAACGATAGGTTGGGTTGTTGACGGAAGAGATCGTGGAATTGCCAGAGTGGTGATGGAATTTAGCCAGTGGGACGCCAAAGAAAAGAAAAGAAGGAATCGTCAAACAATACGAACAAGAGAAGATGGCAGTTTTGTCATGCCATTGATATTGATTGGTCCCGGTGAACATGGTTCATTTACAAACATTACAGCGCCTGGTTTTGATACTCGTGAGAGCGTTAATGTTGAACGAGGAATAGATGGAACATTTTATCCTGACGGTCTAAAAATCAAACTGTACCGTTTGGTCAGTATAGCGGGAAGGGTTTACGGTATCAATGGTAAGCCACTTGCCGGTGCGCCTCTGTCACTTTCGACTACTGTGCAATATCCCAGCCAGGGTGAATGGACGAGCAATCATCTTCGTGCGATCACAGACGAACAAGGCCACTTCCGCATGGAAGATGTTCCCCCGGGCACACATCTGCTGTATTACCCGTGGAGCGGGCCATCGAAAGGAGAGGTCTCCAGCGGAAGGTGGCGAGCATTTCACGGACCGGATGAGCGCTGGCCATCTGCTCCGGTTAAAGGCGTATGCGCAGCGAAGGTCATCAAGCTTGGCGACGGCCGGGAACTCCGCGGTATCGTAATAGACCTATCGAAATCAACATGTGCAGTTGAGGGACAGGTACACGATACGCACGGCCGAGTGGTTGCAGATGCTATGGTCTCTTTGTACTGGGTGCATTCCAGCGGATGGGGGTTTGTCAACGGTAAGGGATATCCGCCTGTTGCCACAGATGCTGAAGGACGTTATCGCTTGCAAAATCTGCCACCGGGCGATTGGCACATTAAGACCTGGCATGATCAGGTCAAACAGCAGAGCAAGCCGGTACCTATTGAACTGAAGCCGGGCAGGACGATTCAACAAGATCTGGCCCTATCTGGGCAGCCTGAGCTTGATGCCCCAAGAACCGCTGTGCAGGTTGAGGTTGAAGGGCTTGAAGTTGGGCCGGCACCTATTGTTCGCGCCGTTGACAATAAGGCAATGTTGGCCGGTGGCCTGACCGTTGAACTGTTGGGCCTGACCGAAATACCCATCAAAGATAATCCCTGGTGGAAGCCTAATGGCTCTTTGATTGAGCAGCCACCATTTGATAATGTAAGCAGCGACCCCAGCCGTGACCCCAACCACGACCAATTTGCTTACTACGCGGTCGCAATGAAATTGAAAGGTAAGGCACCGGATGAAATTAGACTAATAAAGTGGAATTTCACTGATGCCTTGTACGCCGGTACTACGAGCGCTTACCTTGATGACAAGGGTGTCTACAAACAGAACATTCGCGCTGCGGTGGCCAAATTCCCAAAAGATGTTGAAACCACCGCGTTGCGTCTTGGCTTCGCCGGCGGAGACTGGCAAACCCTTGTCGCCGGCAGGCACTATGGCTTTTACAGAAAAGGTGAGGATTCAATCGTGGTGCGCACGCCGGAAAGAGCAGGTGGACCCTTTGGTGTTCGTCCCCAGGAAAAAGGACTGCACATTAGCGTGACGTACAACATAACCGATCGTGATTTTCGGGTAGTGGCTGTGGATAAGGACGGCAAAGTACACTTTTCCACACGTTCCGGCTCATCGGGAACGGGCAATCTTCGGCAAACGACAGCCAGCTTCCCTGATTTGACCCGCGATGAACTTCAGGAGTACCGTTTTCAGGTGCGGCCCCACGAGTGGGTCGAGTTCGAGGATATCTCACTTCGGCCCGGCAAAGAGGCCGTTGCTCTGACCGAGAAGCGCAGGGCGGCCGGAAGAGAAGAACTCGAAAAATGGCTTGGGCAGGGACGAACGAGGCGGATTCGTGAGCAAATACTTGTCCTGCGAGGATGTCGAATTTTTAAGGAAATGGAGGCGTGGGCCTTAGCCATAAGAGAATTGGTTAGCATTGGCAAACCAGCCGTCCCCGAATTGCTCGCTGAGCTGCGTCGGGCCCAGCGATGGCCTACTCAAAGCACGGTCGTTTTTACGCTGCGGGCAATCGCTGACCCGCGTGCCGTGCCTGTGTTAATTGAGGTATTGGGCCGAGTCGAATACCGAGGGGAATATGGAATTCACCTAAAGGACCCGCCATTATCGGTTTTTATGCTGGAAAACCAGCATCGACCGGCCCCGGATCGGGGCCGAAAGCAGAAGGACCCCCAGATAACCATTGGCTGTCCGGTCATCGAGATTACCGCGGCGCTGGAGAAAATCACCGGCCACACAGAGGGCCACGAGCATTACGGCCATAAAGCTGTGGCAGAGCTTGGCGGCGATGCGCCGCGCGATGTAATAAACCGGCGCATCCAGGAGATTGTACGAGAGGTCGCCGGCCGCTGGCAGAAGTGGTGGCAGCAGAATAAGCAGAAGACCGATGTGAAGGTTGAAACGCCGGTTGAGGCTGCGCTGGGCTGGCTGAAACTTGTCGATGATGGAGATTATGCTAAAAGCTTCGACAAAATGGCTGCACTCTACAGAGGATTGGCGAGTAAAGCTGACTGGGAAAAAACTATGGACTTTCGTGAAAAAGGTTTCGGCAAAGCTGTTTCGAGAAAAGTTGAATCAAAGAGACGTACCAGATACCTTCCCACCGGCCCGGCCGGTGAATATGTTATTATTGAGTTCGAGTCATCGTTCGAGCATAAAAGCAAAGCTGCCGAAACCGTTACGCTGATGCGGGACAGAGACGGCGTATGGCGGGTAGCAAACTACTTTATTAAATAGCGGATAGTGAAAGCAAAAAACGGCCCTGAATCGGTCGGGACTTTCAATAACGCAAAATTTTAAGCGGGGTCCTTTGGCGGCAAGCCGGTACTGCGAATGGCGGATTTATCCGAAGTTGTAGTGCTTCATTACGGCTTCGGTGACGTTCCAGGTGCATTCGAGGTCCTGTGGGAAAATCACGAAATCGCCGGGGCCGAAACTCACCGAATCCGTGCCGTCCGTGACCGTTACTTTGCCTTCTATTAGAAGGCAGGTTTCTTTTTCTGTATATGACCAGTCGAAAGTGCTGGGCTGGCATTTCCAGATTGGCCAGGCCTTGCAGGTTTCGGCCTCCTCGTCGGACGGCTTTTTGATAATCACATCTTTTACGCTTGGCATATTGTTTTGCTCCTTTGACTATTATCGATTCAGCTTGTATTATACCCGAAGGAACCCATTTTGGAATATGGAATAGGAATTTTTCCTGAAAGCTGGTATAAATTAGTCTCCGTTGACTTTTTGCCAGGAACAACAGATATCGAGAGAGTTAAAGAAAAGATATTCGGGTACGTTGATTTTAGAATAGAGCGGGATGGGTGACGAAATTAAAAAGGGAAAGCAAACTCCTGTTTTTATGGAAATGACAACCCTGCGAATTTACCGGCCTCTTCCTCCGCAGTGTCCTCGTCCTCGCCCGCCAGGGCCTCGGCGGAAGCGGTGGGGGGCGGCAGTGTCGGAAGCAGCGGCGGTGAGCTCGATTGGGCCGCCTTCGATTAACAGGGCTTTTCCGTTGACCAGGGCATCAGCAATCTTTTTGTGGGCCGATTCCAGCATTCTGCCAAAGGTCTGTCTGGATACATTCATCCTTTTGGCGGCGTCTTCCTGATACAGGGCTTCGAGGTCGGCCAGGCGGATTGCCTCAAGCTCGTCAATGGTTAAGTTGACATGTTGCAGGACAGAGAGGGGGATACCCCTCGGTTTGTAGTAGTTGCTCTGTGGCAGGCAACCAACTCGCCTGAAGTGTCTCGGTCTTGGCATATCGTATATCTCTGTAATAGCTTAATGGTCGCAGATGTTTTGTCCGGATTGCAATTGGCCGGCTAAGTATTGCGATACCAGCTCCTGCGTTTCATTATCCGGTGCACCAACTACGACGTCAATATTGTTCTGTGCGAATAATTGCTGTGCACGCTGGCCCATTCCGCCGGCAATTATCAATTCAACGTGTAATCCTGCAAGCCATTTAGGTAAAACACCCGGCTCGTGCGGCGGCGGCTCTACCAACTCGTGACTCAGGATATTCTTACTGCCACGGTCAACATCAATAATGGCGAACTGCTCGCAATGGCCAAAGTGTGCTGAAAGTCTGCCGTCTGTTACTGGAATTGCAATTCTCATTTGTATGTCTCCTTTTTAGTTCTATGATGGTTTTAGTATATCCAATACCGATTCCCACAGGGACACTATTTGGTCCTTTAGGCCGTTACTTGAGTATTCGACGATACTCCTGGCAGCAATCTGAGCTTTGGTCACTGCTATATCGTAAGTAATTTTACCAGCTACTTTCAAATCCCTTTCCAGGGCTTTTTTCTCAATCGCTTTTGTGATTTTCACATTGATATCATATTTGTTGACACAAACCGCCGTGGGAATCTTGAAATGTTTGGTTAATTCAACGACCCTGTCAAGGTCGTGTTGACCTGAAATGGTCGGCTCGGTAACAGCTAATACCAAATCTGCCCCTACTATAGATGCGATTACCGGACAGCCGATACCGGGTGAGCCATCCACGATTATCAGGTCTTTGTTCTGCTCGGCTGCGATTTGTTTCGACTGTTTACGAATCAAGCTGACCAGCTTGCCGCTGTTTTCCTGGGCGATTCCGAGTCTGGCGTGCACCATAGGCCCAAATCTTGTATCCGATATAAACCATTGGCCGTTAACGGCATCTTTGAACTCTATTGCATCAACCGGACAATAGTGAACGCAGAGACCGCAACCCTCGCATGCGATGGAATCAATCGTGTAAGTTCTTTCGACCACATCGTTAGGCGGGCCGTTGAACACGGCGGCATCAAAATTGCAAACTTCCTCGCATCTGCCGCAGCCGATACATTTTTCCGTAATAACGGAGGCCAGTTTGCCCCCGCTAAAGTCGTGGGTCTGTTTTATATCCGGCTCCAATACTAAATACAAATCCGCAGCATCGACATCGCAGTCAGCCAGCACTGCGTTATTCGCAAGTGCTGCAAACGATGCTACAATGCTCGTTTTACCTGTTCCGCCTTTTCCGCTTATAACAACTATTTCCTTCAAGTTTCTTTTTCCTTTATTCGGGATTTTTCTTTTTCCCTTTTATAACGTAAAGACCCGCTAAATTCGGCTGCCGGCTTGCAAATATCTCTTGGCCTTTGATTCCTAAAAAGAATTCGGTTTTAATGGAAAAATGCTCTGCAATTGTTGTTTCAATCTCTCTCAAGTCTGTATGCTTAATCTTGTTCACGTAAGAAGCTGGATTCCCGGTTTTTTCTTTGAAAAACCGGGACTGCGGATTGAGTAACATAGCCAACAATTTGCCGCCCGACCTGAGGACACGAGCGGTCTGCTCAATCGCTTTTTTATATTTGTCGATAAACTGCAAAGAGGCAATATAAATAGCCGCATCAAAGCAAGAATCTGGAAAATCCATATCTTTTGCTGACACAACTACAGCTCTTATACTGTCCGGTGCCTGGTCTAATGCCTCTTTGGAGATATCCAGGCCGGTAACGTTAAAGCCGTGTTCGGCCAAACCTGTCTCTATAATCGCTGGCCCGCAGCCGACACTTAGAACATCCTTAGTCCCTTTTAATTCCCGTAGGATATAGTTTAGCTCGGCTTCGAAGACCTCTTTCCAAAAATTCGTTTTACAGGATTGCAAGTACTTTTTCATACCAGGTAGCCTTTTGTTTAACTAAAAAACTTTTCACGCCACCACAGAAAGTGTCCCCAGGGATTATCAAGTTTGTATTTATCGTCATCCGGAGCGCCGGGCCAGGATTTGATTTCCTCTAACAACATTTCGCAAGGCTTGTCTTCGGCCAGAAGTTCATATGCGCATTTGACAAGCAGGAATTTCTTGTGCGCATCGCTGTCGTTCGGATTATGGTCCGGATGATACTTCAGCGATGCCCGCCTGTATGCTTTCTTCAAGGATTCTTTACTCACACTTTCCTCAACATCAAGGATCTTGCGTGCAGCTCGACGAGCTTCTAAATCCCGACTTATTCTTTCTCCGAACTCGTAATCGTCTTTTATCATTAATCCCTACCTTTATGCGTTTTATATATTCATATAATTCTGAAAACTGCTTCAAGTATTCACTCAATACATCAACAATTATCCTGCCGGATGAGTATGCCTCAGCGATGCGCCGGTCGTCCGGCAGTTTCAAAACGATATCTATGTTCTCGGCTGCGCAGTATTTTTCTACCTCGTTATTACCGATGCCATAACGGTTAATAATAATAGCAAAAGGCAAATTCATTTCGCGGACCAGTCCCACGGTCAGCTTCAAATCATTCAGGCCAAACGGGGTCGGCTCGGTAATAAGCAAAACAAAATCCGCCCCTCTGACCGCCTCGACTACCGGACAGGAGGTCCCCGGCGGAACATCAATTATTGCCAGGTGGTCTTCTTTTATATGCTTTTTCACTTCTTTTATGAGTGACGGCGTTCGCACGTAGCCGATACGCAATTTGCCGCCAACAAAATCAACCCCGCTGGCTTTGCCAAACTCAATATCTCCGATATTAAGGGGCTTTGGTTTAATTGCATCGGCCGGGCAGATGCGCCAGCAGCCGCTACAGGAGTGGCAAAGCTGCTCAAAGGTCAACACATTTTCTTTTATGCAGATGATGGCACTATACTGGCAGATTTCACCGCATTTACCACAGCCGGTACATTTTTCCAAATCGACCTGCGGCACATCTATAGTAACCGCCCCGCTGAAATCTATTTTCGGCTTTAAGAAAATGTGTCCATTCGGCTCCTCGACATCGCAGTCAAGATACTGGACCTTTTGCCCCAGACGAGCGGTGTAATGAGCGAGATTGGTAGCAATTGTTGTTTTGCCTGTGCCGCCCTTGCCGCTGGCAACAGCAATAACGAGGTTGTCCGGCATTTTACGTATCCATACCAAAATGCGGTTCTACGTTTGGGCCGCTGGCTTCGGTCAATTTACCGTTTTTGAAAAGCTCAACTGCTTCTGCGACCGTCCCTGTTACTGCCGTGTACAATTTAATACCGCCGGCAGTTAAGGTGCGCTCGGCGTTGGGGCCGCAATTGCCTGTCAAGACGGCCTGGGCACCGGAATCGATTACGACCTTACCTGAACTGATGCCGGCCCCGCCGGCTGCAGCAGCACTTTCATTTTCAATTACGCCGAAGTCCATTGTTTCGGTGTCAACAATGACAAAGTACGCCGCCCTTCCGAAGCGGGGGTCAACCTGTGAATCCAATGTTTTTCCGGTTGATGTAATTGCAATTTTCATAATTTATCCTTTCTAAGACAGGTGACAAGTGCCGGTAGGACAGGTACCGCTGTTCTGTGACGTTGAGCTACTGCTGTGCCCTGCGGCAAAACTTGACAATAATTTTTGCAAATCCGAACTTTTGCAGCGTTCGCAAATGTGCTTGTGGCCACTGCTGCTTTTTTCCAAAAATTCCATCGTGTGCCCGCACTTATTGCATTTGTATTCGAATATAGGCATCGTTTACTCTCCTCATTAAATCATTCTCATCCGTTATCTACCTTAGCGTCGGCTAAAGAACAAACAATTTGCATCCCTTCTCTGATACTATCAGTTATATGGCAACAATCAGCAGCCTGCAAAATACCCTGTTTCTGCTCCTGGGATAGTTTTGCATCAAGGTGAATTTTGGCATCAATTCTTGTGGTGCGCGAAAGTTCAGCCTGGGTCCGGCGGCTCAACTCAATCGTCATATCGTCGTAAGGAATACCCTGCTCTTTGCAGAACTTGGCGACATAACCACCGATACACATTCCGATCGATGCTTCGAAGAGCTGAGCCGGCCACATCCCGTCCCGCTTGTCATTGCCATTCTCACCACGTCCGGTTGTAACGGTATATCCTCTGCAGACGGCTGAAAAACGGAATCCGCTTTCATACTTAACTAAAACTTCCATTGGTGAGGCCTCCGACAATCAAAACCTTCTTTGCAGTTTATCATCTTCGGTTATCATAGACGCACAGCATCTCCACGAACGCTTGGAACTGCATCAGAAAGCCACAAATCTGCGGCTGTCTATTTTTTACTCTTTGCTGCTTTTCTGGCTTTCGAGTTCTTCTATGCGTTTTTTGATTTCACCAAGCGCATTCTGGAAATACTCGGCTTCTTGTTTCAGGCCGGCAAGCTCTTGCTCCGGTACTACTGTTGGTGCAACCGGCGCAGGGTAAGGCACATAGGGGCTCGCAGCAGCGCCGCCCCAGGCAGGATAGCCGTAACCTGCTCTTGCCCAGCCGAAACCACGTCCAAATCCTCGGCCTCCGCCACGGCCTCCGCCCCAGTAACCTCGGCCACCAACCGGATTCATATAACCGGGTACTGAGTAGCCGGCACAATATCCGGCAGCTCTTCCTGTCATTGGTCCCATTCCAGCAGGACCTGTTCCATCTCCACGCGGCATAATAATTCTCCTTTCAAAAAAAATTCCGGATTTTTATCTAAACCTCTATGCATATTATGGGCATATGCCCGTAATAAATCCAGTAAAAATTTGGAAAAACAAAAAATTTTTTGGTTTGGTGAGATTCTAGGCAAATCCGGAGAAGTCGCGGAAAATGGGAAAAATGTGTGCAATTGGTGGTATTTCGGCTAAAATTAGCTGGTGAATAGCATTTAGCTGTAGAGAAAAATTAAAAATCGAATGCCTCGTCCGGCAGCGCATTGACGGAAAACAAATGACAAATGAAAATTCAAAATTGAGGATTAAAAAGGGAAGTGGATTCCTGCTTTCGCAGGGATGACAAAAAGGAGCGGAAAGACGTAAAGGAAGGGATTATTATGGAGACGGTTTTGCAGACAAACATAGGTGGGCAGAAGCCGAAGCGAGGTAAGGTTCGCGACATATACGATTTTGGCGATGAGCTGCTGATAGTTGCGACCGACAGGATAAGCGCCTTCGACGTGGTTATGGCCAACGGCATACCTTATAAGGGGATTGTTCTGACGCAGATTTCGCTTTTCTGGTTCGATTTTTTGGGTGCGGAGGTTGAGCATCATTTCATTAGTGCCGATGAAAAGGGTTTTCCTGAGCCGTTTTGCAATTACGCTGAGCAGTTAGCCGGGCGGAGTATGTTAGTTAGAAAGGTTGACGTTTTGCCGATTGAGTGTGTGGTGCGGGGCTATCTGGCCGGCTCGGGCTGGAAGGAATATAAGCAAAGCGGTACGGTCTGCGGGCAGAAGCTGCCGGCCGGGTTGAGGCAGTGTGAGAAGCTACCGGAGCTGATATTTACGCCGGCGACCAAGGCCGAAAGAGGGACACACGATGAGAATATTAGTTTCCAGCGATGCGTGGATGTTATCGGAAAGCAAGCAGCGACGTATGTGCGTGACAAGAGTATGGAGATTTTCAAAAAGGCAGGCGGCTATGCCGAGAGTAAAGGAATAATTTTAGCTGATACGAAGTTTGAATGGGGAGTTGTCGATGATAGGATTATTTTGATTGATGAGGTTTTGACGCCGGACTCTTCGCGGTTCTGGCCTGCCGATAAATACGAGGTGGGCAGGGACCAGGAGAGTTTCGATAAGCAGTTTGTTCGCAATTTTCTTGAGAGTATAAATTTTGACAAATCGGGGCCGGGTGTAGAGTTGCCCGAAGATATCAGACAAAAGACCAGCGACAAATACATCGAGGGCTATGAGCGACTAACGGGCAAAAAGTTCAAGGCGTAAATCGGTTGACACTTGAATAAAGGAATCGCCACATTTCGATGGATGCAGTTGCTGGTGCTTGCGGGGGTTCATTTCCTGATTGATATGTTCGCCGGTATGCTGCCTGCCATTCTGCCGGCAATCATGTCCGAGTTTGCATTAAGCCTGTCCCTGGGCGGCATTCTTTTGGTCGTGCTGCATATGACGAGCAATGGGGTTCAGGTGCTGACCGGCCATACGCGTGCTGACAAGCGCAGCCCGTTGTTTTTGCATCTTGGGCTGATATTGGCCGCGAGTATATGCCTGCTCGGTGTGCTGCCGAGGTCAAGCGGCGCCTTTGCCGCAATGCTTTTTTTAGCTACGGTCAGCGGCTGTGGAGTGGCGATAGTGCACCCGGAAGCGCTGCGGGCTGTTCACAGGCTTAAGCGGATTCCGCCGGCTGTCAGCACAGGCGTCTTTATGGCCGGCGGCTTTCTGGGATACGCAAGTGGCGGAGCGGTCTCGACTATTCTTGTGTCCCGGTTCGGTCTGCCGGGTTTGTATCCTCTAATTCTTTGTCCCGCTGTCGGCATTTTGACGGTTATATTCCTGAGAATCCGCCTGGCGGTTGAGCCGAAAGTGCGCAGCGAAAATAGGTCGGGCCCGGCTGAGGGCCGGCTGGCTTTCTGGCTGATAATGGCTATGGCTATGCCCGCGGCTATTTCTACGCTCGTTCTTGTATCACTGCTGCCGACGGTACTCAATGAGCTTGGTTTTGAGCTTACTTTCGGTGGGTTCTCGGCAACGATGTTTGGTCTGGGAGGGGCAGTGGGCGCGTTTGTGTGGGGAGGTATCGCTCACAAGAAAGGGGCGCTTCCGTGTTCAATTGTCACACTTTTTCTTGCGGTTCCTTTCTTAGTGACATACCTGATATTGATAGATAACAGAACGGCTATATGGATACTGTTTGGTGCCGGCTTTTTCGCAATCTCAGCTTACGTATTGATGATAACGCTGGCCAGAGCCGCCACCGGGCCGAACCTCGGACGGCGAATGGGCTTTATGGTAGGCGGTACGTGGGCACTGGCCAATATTTTTTTTCTGGCCTTGCTGCCTGCCGCACAACATTTCGGTACGAATGTCATCTTGAAATTTGTGCCTCTGGGTTATTTGTTTTCGGGCGCTTTTGGACTTTTCATTATGCTGAAAATCCGAAGGCAGCCGGTGCGGAATTAGCCGGTAAATAGCCGCAGATAAACTGTTGAAAAAGCATTTCGATGGAATTCCAGGAAAAGTGTGCGCAGTTTTATCTTTTCAAAAAAAAGTTTTACACGAAATCGACTCTGGGCTGTTATTATTATGTGGAAACTGAACATGTTCAGACTTTATGGAAGATAAAGCGATAGAAAATGAAGTATTCAAGGCGAGCTAAGCTCTTTAGACAGGTAAAAGCTGACTATATCGACTTCTTAGCATCGGTTCTCTGGAAGCTGACGGGTGATAGGGAGCTTTTTACCGAGGCGATGCAGTATTCGCTGTTAGGGATGTGGCGGCATATCGAGAAGCTCAACGGCCCAAAAGCAGGTGCCTATATCTACAGGATTGCGCTGACAGCTAATTCGGCGGCGTGGCAAAACAGAATCGGCAGGAATGGAGAAATCAGCGAAGCCCAGGTCAGCGTCGAGAAAGGCCCGGATGAGAAAGTCAGCAGGAGTGAGCTGGTAGGGATAGTAAGGCGAACAATAGCGCAGCTTCCGGCCAGGCAGTCAAAGGCGATAGTGATGCGATACTTCGAGCAGCAAAGTTACGAGGCCGTCGCTGATAAATTGAACTGCACCGAGGCCGGGGCAAGGTCGCACGTATCCAAGGCAGTTGCAACTTTGAAAAGGAAATTGGCGACTTTGACAGAATGTGAGGAATAAAATGAGCAAAGAAAGTATTGAAGACATCCTGAAAGAAATAGGCAGTGAAGATGTACCGGCTGACGTGCATAAAATCGCCCGGGAAACGTCAAGAGATTTTAGTGAAACTTTGATGCGACCAGGACAACATATTTTATGGAGTGATATTATGAAAAGCAGAATAGCAAAACTTGCCGCTGCGGCGGTGATAATAGTGGCAGTGGCACTGTCAATAACAATTGTAGACAAGCTGACGCCGGAAGCCTATGCCTTTGAGCAAACTTTGGAGGCCGTTAAGGATGTTCAATTTATGCATATTGTCCGGCGTGACAAAGCCGGCCAAATCGAAGATGAGAGGTGGATTGAGATAGGGCCTGACGGTTTTCAGGTTCGATATCGACAAGATAATCCTCCCAGTCGGCTTATTGTCGAAGATGGCGAGACCGTCTCAGTTTACTATAAGGATAAGAATACGATTGTCCTTTATGATCCCAAGGACAGGCAATATCAGTGGATTGGCAATCTCGGAGAATGGCTTAAGGAGCTTACCGGGCAGAGTAGTATTGTAATTGAGGAGAATGTGGATTACTGGGGCCGGAAGGCACACCGTGTGCGGTGGCTCAAGTTGAATCAAGATTGCTATGTCGACCCGGAAACCAAGCTTCCCATCGCTGTGGGTGGTTACGAGATCAGCTATGAATATCCACCGGAAGGTACGTTTGATGTAGTTATTCCCAATGGTGTCCAAGTAGTAGACAAGCGACCAGGAGCAGAACCTACAGAAGAGCCCGAGTGGTTAGCTGACAAATTAGCTGATGGAAAAGTTGCCGGCACAAACTTCAGAAATGCTCGATACGCATTAGCTGCAGGCCAATACGAAGAGGCGGCAGAGCTGTTCGCCAAGGTGGTTGAAGTTCAACACGGTCGTAACTGGGCATGGTTCTGGTTAGGTAAGGCACATTATGAATTGGGCGAATATGATGCAGCAATCTACGAGTTCTCAAAAGTCATTGATATGTTCGCTGACTCTCAGATGGTGCCGCATTACTGCAATCTGGCTCGGGGACTTGCCTACGCGGCGAAAGGTATGAAAGATATGGCCCGTCGAGATTTACATACAGCTTTGCCCGTCATGATTGATGCACTGCGCAACATAGAAGGTGCCACCTTGTTCGATTACGCCGATGATCCGCTGTACCGGAGCCTTCCCAAAGATAAGAGACCAACCGCGCAACAAAGTCTCGCAGTGATGGTCAACCGCCTGAGAATCATAACAAGTCAAAACTTCGGCTATGACCCCTATGTAAGTGCTGAAGAGAACGAGCAGGCAATAGCGGCCTGGGAAGAATGGTACGAAAACTCGGGCGAAATTGAATTTACCCCGGATGCCGAACTTGTTCCCATCCCGGAGGTAGTCGAAGAGGCGGGGAAATAACGCTCGGTAGGTGTGTATTGCTAAACAGGCCGGGCCAACTTTGGCTCGGCTTTTTTTGTGTCCTTTCGGCTGAGAATCACAGAACAAGGAGGTGTTTTTTTCTGACTTTTCCCCCGATTTTTCTGGGACGTTTTCCCCCTCTGTCCGTTTATAATTGCGATGACAGCTGGAACTTGTAAAAAATGGATACAGAGGCGGACAGACTTGACTATTAGCGAGGCCGAACAAACTGATCTTATCCAAAGGGCATGCACTGATCCTGACGCTTTCGCACAGCTTTACCTCTTGCATTATAACAACGTATTTAACTATTGTGTACGCCGGTTATTTGACCGCCACTCTGCTGAAGACGTGACTTCCACCGTTTTTTTTAAAGCTATGCATAGCTTAAGCTATTTTCAGGGAGGAGCGACTGATTTTCGCAACTGGCTCCTTCGCATCGCCACAAACGCCGTTAATGACCATCTGCGCGATACCAAAAGAAGGGCGGACGTAATGCAGAGAGTTATAAGAAATACTCGGGCGGAATCTGTCTTCGCCATTGGCACTGATGACAGACTGCTTGAAAAGAAAGCTCATTTGAAACAGGCCCTTTTGAGCTTAAAGCCAAAGTACCAGAATGTCATCGCCTTGCGTTTCTTTGAAAAAATGAAGTTAACCGAAATAGCCGCTTGTTTGGGAAAGAACCCCTCTACAATCCGCACTTGGCTTGCGCGTGCTACTGCAAAACTGCGCAAAAAGCTAAATGCTGCTGTAAATACGGGAGGGTCAATATTATGAACGATAACGAAAAATACATCGAAGAGTTTGTAAATGACATTCCTTTTGATGCTCCGGACGGCAAGCATCGCGATACGCTCAAAAAGCAGCTCCTTAGCGCTTTCCCCAAACATCGGCTCCAACCGACAGTGCGAACTGTCGGAGTCTGGAGAACAATTATGAAAAGTCCAATTACAAAACTTGCCGCTGCGGCGGCGATAATAGTGGCAGTTGCACTGTCGATAACAGTTGTAGATAAGCTGTCGCCGGCAGCTTATGCCATCGAGCAAACTGTGGAGGCGTTCAAGAACGTTCAGTACATGCATATTGTACGGCGTGACAGAGCTGGGAATATTGAAGATGAAAGGTGGATCGAGATCGGTCCGGACGGAATCCAAGCCAGGTATCGCCAAGACACACCGGAGCGCAATTTCTTTGTGGTGGACGACCGGCAGACCGTCATGGTCCACCATCCGGACAAAAACACCGTGGTCCTCTATGACGCAAATGAGAAATGTTGGACATGGATCTATGCCCCCGGCAAGGTGTTCCAAGAGCTTGCTGATGGGGGTCCCAATTATTACACCGTTGAGGAAAACGTGCATTACAAAGGGCGACCCGCACATCATCTGCGATGGGTTATTGGCGAAATGGATATCTATATTGATCCGGAGAGCAAGCTGCCGATTGCCTTTGGAGACTACGAAATTGACTACGAAGATCCTCCGGAAGGCACTTTTGATATTGTCATTCCGGATGGCGTCATTCTGGTGGACAAAAGACCCGGAGCAGAACCTACGCCTGAGCCACAATGGATGATAGAAGAACGAGAAAGGGAGGAAAGGGGTAAGGTTGCCCAGGCCTACTTCGAAGACGCCAGACGCGCCCTGGCGCGTGGTGACTATGCTCAGGCCGCCGAGCTATTCAGCAAAACGATCGAAATCTCACCTGGGCGCAACTGGGCGTGGCTTTGGATGGGCAAGGCCCTTTACGAGGCAGGCAACTACGACGCAGCCATCTATCGGTTGTCCAAGGTCATTGATATGATTGCCGAGGATGGCTGGACTATCCCGTCTTATCACTTCGCCAGAGGCCTGGCCTATCAAGCCAAAGGCATGACCGACATGGCGAAACTGGACATGGAAAAGGTCCTGCCGAAAATGATTGTGGCGTTGCGAAGCATCAAAGCAGCGCGGTCGTTTGACCTTGCCGATGACCCGCTGATTCGCGCCGACGGGATGCGAGAAGGATGCCACGAAGGACCCACCAAGGAACAAAGCCTCGCCATGATGATCGACCGCCTAAGAATCATAACAAGTCAAAACTTCGGCTATGACCCCTATGTAAGTGCCGAAGAGAACGAGCAGGCAATAGCGGCCTGGGAAGAATGGTACGAAAACTCGGGCGAAATTGAATTTACCCCGGATGCCGAACTTGTTCCCATCCCGGAGGTAGTCAAAGAGGCGGGGAAATAACGCTCGGTAGGTGTGTATTGATAAACAGGCCGGGCTTTTTCGCCCCGTTAGAGGCCCGAAGGAAAAAGTCTGTAGGAGAATTGATATGCCATAATGATACTTCTTTCTCCGTTAGAGCCCTGAAGGAAAAAGTCTCTAATGGCGCAAAGGGAGGCCGGTCCCTGCCAGCGACAAGCAGGGGGTCGGCTTTTTTATGCGCTGCAGTTTTTAATTTGCGGGTTTTATGGTTTACTTTCCAGCGTCTGTGTAGATTCGTTTACAGTCCCCAGGCCGTGGCGAAGGCCTTGAAGCTGCGGTCGAAGCTTTTCTCGACGTCGTCGGGGAAGCAGCAGCCGGGCAGCTGCTTCGACGATAAATGATAGCTTATACACTCACAGCACATTCCCTTTTTGTCGCAGCCTGGATATGTACAATTGCAATTTTTCAGGTTTTCCTCTTTTTTACATTCCATTAAAAAACCTCCGGTTTTTAAGTTCGAAATTTGAATATCGAAATTCGAAACAATATCAAAATTCAAATTTTCAAATGTTCAAAACATCATTTCATTCGTATGCGGAAAATATTATAGAGGCAGATTATGAAAAATGCAATTCAATAATGTCTTTGTCATTCAGGATATGATTTCTCTGAGCGTTCTGTCCGGGATAGACGCCGGTGCCCCATATTCTTGCGAATTTGAGTTTCTCGGCTAATTCGCGGTGGATAGCACTGGCCAGGTCCATAACGGTTGCCCCGGCCGGCAGTGTGAATGGATCGGTCATATCGGCGGGCTTGCCGGGCGGTTTGGCGTAAATGCGTATGATGTTTAATAAACTAAAAAAGGTAGCAGAGAGTTTTTCGAGGCCGGTGCCGATTTTGGCGGAGATTTCCACGAACTCAAATGGATATTTGCACGATTGTTTCAGGGTTCCAAGGGCGCCGGCTTTGGCGATGTCGGATTTTGTACAGATGCAAAACGCTCTTTTCGCAAGTACGTTACCTTGACCGTCAACGGCTGGTGTTTCGCTGTCGATGAGCAGATTTCTTGACTCGAGGAAATCCAGACAGATGTGCAATTGTTCGCCAACGTCGGCGGAAAGGTCGATAACGATGGCAATTACATCACAGTTGCGGTATGTCCCAACCTGGCCTGGAGCGAGGTAGTCGGCGGTAATGGGCGGCATATCGACGAGTTGAATCGGGACATCCTCGAACTTTACCATTCCGGGGACAGGGGCGGTGGTTGCGAAGGGAAAATCGGCGACGTTGACTTTTGCGTTGGTAAGGGCGGCAACGATGGAGCTTTTGCCGCAGTTCGGCGTACCTAAAAGAACAATCTGGCCTGAACCGCTTCGCGGGATGTGAAAGATGTCAATGTGTTTGGCGGTTTTTTTTACGGGGGCTTCCTTTAGTTTGCTAAGTTTGCGGCGCAGGTCGGCGTGCAAATGGTCGGTGCCTTTGTGCTTGGGCATTACGCTGAGCATCTGCTCGAGGGCCAGTATTTTCTCCTCAGTGGTCGCCGCCTCGCGAAACCACCTCTCAGCCTTAAAATATTCCGGTGTTAAATTAGCAGGCATCTTGGAAATTCAAAACTTAAAATTAAAAATTAAAAACGCTGCTGACTTTTACCAACGGCGCTTCTAAGAGTTCTGTCACTCAGCGACTTTTTCTGCAACCATATCACCGACCTGGCTGGTGGAGTGGCCCATTTTTCCGGCCTGGAGCGATTTTATCTTCTTGGCGGTTACAAACATTACAGCTTTCTCCACCACACCTGCCGCTTTTTCTTCGCCCAGCGTCTCAAGCATCATTTGCGCTGCACAAATAGCAGCTAAGGGATTGATAATACCTTTGCCGGTATATTTCGGTGCGCTTCCGCCGATTGGCTCAAACATACTAACGCCTTCGGGGTTGATATTTCCGCCGGCCGCGATGCCCATCCCGCCCTGCACCATTGCGCCGAGGTCGGTGATGATGTCGCCGAACATATTGCCGGTAACGATAACGTCGAACCATTCGGGGTTCTTGACCATCCACATACAGGTGGCGTCAACGTGGTAGTATTCTCTTGCGATATCGGGATATTCGGCGTCGCCCATTTCGTGAAAGGCCCGTTCCCACAGGTCGTAGATATAGGTCAGCACGTTGGTCTTGCCGCACAGAGCGAGCGTGTTTTTGTCGCCTTTGCCGCGTGCCTTCTTGCCGTACTTGCGGGCGTATTCGAATGCGTATTTGAGGCAGCGGTCAACCTGAAAGCGATTATAGACGGCGGATTGAACGGCCACTTCGTTGGGTGTCCCTTTCATTGTGAAGCCGCCCGTGCCGGTGTAGAGGTCGCCGGTATTTTCGCGAACGACAACGAAGTCTATATCGTCAGGGCCTTTATCCTTTAACGGAGTTTCTACTCCCGGATAGAGTTTGACCGGCCGTAAATTGATATATTGGTCCAGTGCAAAGCGCGCTTTAAGCAAAATGCCCTTTTCCAAAATTCCGGGCGCAACGTCTGGATGGCCGATTGCGCCTAATAGGATTGTGTCGAATTTGCGAAGCTCTTCGATGGCACTGTCAGGCAGGGTCTCTCCCGTCCGTTTATATCTTTCGCCGCCGAAATCGAACTCGGTCAAATCGACTTTGAAATTGAATTTGTCCGCAGCGGCTTTTAATACTTTCACCGCTTCGGCCGTTACTTCCGGCCCGGTCCCGTCACCGGGTATTACAGCAATCTTGTACACTTTTATTTCTCCTTGTCGTAAAACTACATATCCCTTTTATATCCTATGTTCTATTTTTTCCGGGTTCGGCCCTGTATGCAGGATTCGGTTTAGGCATCTGGGCGTCCACCGCCTTTCGCCAGTCGTGCAGCATCTTGCGAAGCTGGGCCGCCTTTCCTGGCATCTCGGCGGAGAGGTCGTGTTTCTCGCCGATGTCGTCTTTCAAATTGTACATCTCCACGCGGTTGTCTTCATAGAATTCAATCAGCTTGTAATGGGCGGCCCGCACGGCCCCACCGGGACTGCCGCCCTGGTTGCCGTAGTGGGGATAGTGCCAGTAAATCGCTTTGCGTCCGGGCCTGCCCGTCTGCCGCAGCAGCGGCACCAGGCTCACGCCGTCACAGTGCTGTTGTGGCCGCAGCGCCAGACCCGCCATCTCCAGCATCGTCGGGTAGAAGTCGGTGCTGGTTACCGGCTCGCTGCACACGCTGCCTGGTTTGACCACGCCGGGCCACTTGATAATCATCGGTTCGCGAATGCCGCCCTCATACAGCCAGCCCTTGCCCGCCCGTAATGGTACGTTTGATGTGGGCGAGCCCTCGGACGTGGACAGTCCACCGTTGTCGGACATAAATATTACAACCGTATTGTCCGCCACACCCAGTTCCTCGAGTTTCTTCATCACTCGTCCGACGCTTTCATCCACGCTTTGAACCATGCCGGCATATACTGGATGGTCCTGCACCTGTCGTGCCAGCCGCTCTCCCTCGGGCACAAAACGCGGCCCATTGACCGGCAGGTTTTCGGCCTTGGCCTTATACTTTGCAGCGAGGTCTTTCTTCGACTGCAATGGTGTGTGCACGGCGTAGTGCGACAGGTACAAGAGAAACGGCTTGTTACTGTTGGCTTTGAGGAACCTGAGCGACTCGTCGGTAAGGCGGTCGGTGAGATACTCTCCGGGACGGCCCTCAATGGGGGGATTGCTGCGCCATTGGGGGTAGAAGTAGCTCCGCGGCATCCCGCTGCGGGTGCCGCCGATATTAACATCGAAGCCCTGGTGCTCGGGATAATACGGTTTACTACCCAGGTGCCACTTGCCAACAAAGCCGGTCGCATACCCGGCCTCCTTGAGTGCCTCGGCTATGGTCACTTCCTCCAGCGGCATCTGGTCAAGGTAATCAGCGGGATTCAATTTCCCTCGCCGCTTGCCTTTGAGGTAGTCTGTCAGCTTTAGCCTCGCCGGATATTTGCCTGCCATTATACTTGCCCGCGTTGGTGAGCAGACCGGACAAGCCGCGTAGGCATCGGTAAAGAGCATACCGTCTTTAGCGAGTTTGTCGATGTTAGGTGTCTCGTAGTATTTGCTCCCGTAACAGCCGGTGTCCATCCAGCCCATATCGTCGATGAGGATGAAAACGAAGTTGGGCTTTTTCGCAGACGAGTTACCCGGCGGCCTCTGAGAGGAGCTTTCACATCCCGGCAAAGCCATTGCCGCCGCACCCAGGCCGATTGTCTTCAAAAAATCACGCCTATTCATAAAATTTCTCTTCATTGTGCAAAAAGTGCTTTTTTCCAATTGCCGATACTATACTCTCAAAGAACCGGGTTATCAATAAAATCTACACAGCCATGTAGGGTGCGATATTTCGCACCACTACACTGCATGCCATTAAAAAAAGACAGGCTCTATCTACCGGCGAGGAAATATTTTCGCCGAAATCCGAAAATTCGCGTTTGACATAGGTACTCGTTCTGCTATATTAACATCGTTATTCTTAACGGTTTCACCGAAAAATGGAAACAGGATAGATGAATGGCCGCGCCGCTTCGCCTTGGGCCATTTGCCGCCACAGTCCGGCGCAAGTCATTTTCAAGCAAGGAGAAACAGATATGGGCGATAAGGGAAAAAAAGATAAAGGCAAAAGAGAACAACAGAAAAAGGCCCAGCTTAATCCAAAGGAAAAACGAAGATTGAAAAAAGAAAAGAAGAATAAATAAATGCCAAAGTGGCCGAGGCCCCAAAATACGGGAAAGACCTAAAAAAGGTTCCTGACACCTTTAATTATCCTCGGAAGAACCCAAAAAAAAGCAGGACGGATCCTGTTCATCCGTCCTGCTTCGTTGTTGTGATTCTTCCTGAAATTATTCAGCGTCGTCAAAACTCCAGGTACTTACTGTGTGGGTTACAGGAGTCGTTTCAGGTACAGGCATTTCGACGAGCTGCCTGGAAGGAATATCCATTTCAACCGCTTTGAACTCTGTACTGTCATTTTTAAACATGGCAAGTTTGGCAGACCAGTTTACCATAGAAACAGTCTGAAGCTCGGTCTGTCTTTTCCGCAGTGCAGCCAGTTTCCGCTTAGAATCTTCACGGGCGGCCCTCGCTTGAGCCAGTGCACTGGCTAAATCGGTTCGTTTTA